>JAFZDX010000034.1 GCA_017560985.1 Oscillospiraceae bacterium | reverse complement strand
GCCGGCTTTCAGCAGGCCGTGGGCGATGATGTCGCTGTCTACCTGGTTTTTAGGGCAACCCAGAGAAACTAATGTAACTTTCATTTAATACTCCTGTAAATTTATGTTGAGGTTGTCAAATGCCCGTTTTATCTCGCCATACTTGAAGCCTTTGCGCAAAAGAGATGCAACGACCTTATCAGGTGCAGATAATCTGGACATATATTTTGTCTGTAAAAGTCTGGTTATATCATCAATCTGATTCTCCAGCTCAAAACTTAATAATACACTATCTATTATATCTTTGTCAATTCCAAGACAGGACAGTTTCAGCTTTATTGCCGATAAAGACTGTTTTTTCACATTCAGCAGATAGTCCGCCTTTGCCTGCGCAAACACAGCATCATCTATCAACCCCAGCTGTTCCATTTTATCCACTGCATATAAGGCACTTTCCGGTTCAAATTTGCGCAGAAGTTTGTCATACAGTTCTTTTTTTGAGTGCATTCGTGAAGATAGCAGAGTATAGGCCTTGTCCACAGCTTTTGTATCCTGGCTTTGTTTTGAAATACAAGCAAGCTCTTGCTGGGTAAAACAAGAGCCTATCTGTATATTGTTACGATAAAGAACCATATCATCCACCGAAAAGAGAAATTCTTCATCGGCAAAAAGGGCATTGAAGCCCTTTTTGGTTTTGGTGATGTCGGTTATTTTTATATTATTCAACATCTATATCAATGTTTGCGCTTCTGCGTTTTGTCACAGGTTTTTCAGCAGGTGCATCTTCAGCCTTGGCTTCTGTTGCTGTGCTGATAATTGTTTTGCCTGGTTTTTTCTTGTCTGGAGCAAGAGCATTCATACCTTTGTTTTTTGCTTCTTCCACAGCGGCAAAAACTTTGTCTTCCACTTCTTTTGCAAGAGCTGGATTTGCTTTAAAGTATTCTTTTGCGTTATCACGGCCCTGGCCAAGACGGATGTCACCATAGCTGAACCAAGCACCGGATTTATTTACGATGCCCAGTTTAACTGCAATATCCACCATTTCGCCCATTTTGGAAATACCCTGACCGAACATAATGTCAAATTCTGCTTCTTTGAATGGAGGAGCAACCTTGTTTTTAACAACTTTTGCCCTTGTTCTGTTGCCGATAACTTCGCCGCCGGCTTTGATTGCTTCAACGCGGCGCACATCAATACGAACTGATGCATAATATTTCAGCGCACGGCCGCCTGTTGTAGTTTCAGGGTTTCCGTACATAACACCAATTTTTTCACGGAGCTGATTGATAAAGATAACGATTGTATTTGTTTTGCCGATGGCAGATGTAAGTTTTCTCATAGCCTGGCTCATCAGACGTGCCTGGAGACCAACATGGCTGTCGCCCATTTCGCCTTCAATTTCGGCTCTGGTTGTCATAGCGGCAACAGAGTCCACAACGATAACATCGATAGCGCCAGAGCGCACCAGGGCTTCACAGATTTCCATAGCCTGTTCGCCTGTGTCTGGCTGTGAAACCAGCAGAGAGTCTATATCAACACCCAGGGCGTCTGCATATACAGGATCCAGTGCGTGTTCTACGTCAATAAATGCAGCATTGCCGCCAGCTTTCTGCGCTTCTGCTGCAACATGAAGAGCCAGTGTAGTTTTACCACTGGATTCGGGCCCATAGATTTCAACTATACGGCCTTTTGGCAGACCACCGATACCCAGAGCAAGGTCCAGAGAAAGTGAACCAGTGGAAATACTGTCCACATTCATTGTAACATTTTCACCCAGGCGCATTACAGCACCTTTACCGAACTGTTTTTCTATATTGGCCAGCGCAGTCCGCAGGGCCTTTTCTTTATCTGTTGCCATAATTTATTCCCTTCATATCATACATTTTACAACCATTAGTTGTTATTTTACTAATATATTAACATATATACTGATAATATTCAAGTATTTATTTGATATATTTTACACTTTTTGGGCAATTATTCCCCTTGGATTTCCTGCTGTATCTACAATTTCCTTTATGATTCTGTATTCGTTGTCAAAAAGAATATCCCTGACCTGTTTTGCCTGGTCATAGCCGTATTCAAACACCAAATAACCGCCGTCTTTCAGTGCCGGACGGTAGTATTTGGAAATAAATTTATAGAATCTTAAACCTTTTTCCGGTGCAAACAGGGCACTGGCTGGTTCAAAACCGACTTCAGCCTGCAATTTCCCCTGCTGGTCTGGGTTGATATAAGGCGGATTGGAAATGATAACATCAAAGGTTTCTTCTTCCACAATCCAGTCATAGTTGAACACGTCACCTTTTACAGGCAGGACGGACAGACCTGTTTTTTCTATATTTTTTACAAGATACCGGTAGGCATCGTCAAATTTTTCCAGTGCCATAACAGTAGCATCAGGGCAATAGCGTTTAACAGCCAGTGCAATGGCACCGCTGCCAGAGCATAAATCCAGCACATTGGGACTATCAAATTGTTTTATATAATCAAAGGCGGCAAGGCACACATCTTCTGTGTCCCGGCGTGGAATCAGCACCCCTTCGCCCACAGAAAGTTCCAGGTCAAAAAACTGCCAGGTACCCAGGATATACTGTAATGGGTAGCCGTTTTTTCTTTTTTCGCAGAGGGAAAGTAATTTTTCACTGTCCCCTTCGCTGACCTGAAAATCAGGCCCCAGTTCCAGGCGATTTTTACCCAGTACAAATTCTATCAACTGGTTTGCTTCAAACTTTGGTTCACAGTTTTCGTTGGCTGAAAGAATTTCTGCCATATGTCTGAAAATTGAATTAAGATTAGTCATCTGATTTTTCTTCTTTTTCTATAATAGTTTCCGGTAAAAGTGCATTGACTGATGCAATGGCAACTTCTATCATATCATCATCCGGTTCATTTGTGGTAAGACGCTGGAACCACAGACCAGGGGCAGCCAGCAACTTTGTGCAGGCGTTTGTGTGGCGGCCTGTATAGCGAAGGATTTCATAGGAAATGCCCACCACCACCGGCAGGAACAGCACTTTCATAAATGCACGGCTGAGAGTGCCTTTCCATGGTACAAACGAAAACACAATAATGCTGACGATAAGTATGATAAACATCATACTTGTGCCACAGCGCGGGTGGAAACGCGAATGTTTTTTTACATTTTCCACTGTAAGGGGCTGGCCTGATTCATAACAGGCAATGGTTTTGTGTTCTGCTCCGTGATAAGAAAATGTTCTGCGGATGTCTTCCATCTTTGAAACCAACCACAGATACAGTACAAATATGGCCAGTTTTGAAACGCCTTCCACCACATTTTTAAAACCGCCAAGAGGTATAATTTTATCCAGCAGGCCTGCAATGGTTGTAGGCAGTACCATAAACAGCACCAGTGCCAGCATACCGCCCAGGACACCTGCTATCATTGTGATGATTTCACTGCTTTTTTCACCAAAATGAGCCTTTACCCATTTATCGAAGGCATCTTCTTCCAATTCGCCTTCCATAGCTATTTCCGCAGAGTGCATAAGGGATTTGTAACCTGTAAGCAGACTGTCAAAAAAATTCATAATACCCCTTAAAACAGGGATTTTCTGGAATTTCACCTTGTTGTTGTCAAAAATCTGCACATCTATTGTACCATCGGGTTTACGTACCGCGATGGAATATTGTTCAGGACTTTTCATCATAATCCCTTCAATAAGTGCCTGACCGCCTATTGAAACTTTTTTATTTGCCATTATTTACCTTTCATTGTACGGACAGTATGGAGAGTGAATGTCATATTGGTATATTTACCGTATTCACTGTCCACGGTGAACTGACCGCCATGGATTGTTATTATTTCTTTTACAAGGGCAAGGCCAATGCCGCTGCCGCGTTTGGCACCTTTGCCTTTATAGAATTTCTGTGTAACTTTTTCTATATCTTCTTTGTGTATTCCTTTGCCGTTGTCTTTTACAGAAACACTGACAAGGCTGTTTTTTCTGTCGTAATCAACTGTAATTTCTATTGTACCACCAGCCGGCGTGTATTTGATAGAGTTGTCCAGCAGGTTTACCATAACCTGCTTGAGACGGGATTTATCACCGTAAACAGGTATAATGTCTTCAGGCTCATCAAAAATCAGTTCAATACCGCTTTGCCGGCAACGTGGCCGGAACATTATTGCCACTTCGCTGATTTCTGCCACCAGATCAAGTTTTTCTTTTGTCAGTTTGATGTCAGCATTCTGCAGGCGTGAAAAGTCCAGCAGATTTTCTACCATAGAATACAGACGTTCAGTTTCGCTGAGAATTATCTGTGTGCCTTTTTCAACAGTATCTTTGTCGTGGCTGTTGTTCATAGTTTCAGCCCAGCCTTTGATAGCTGTCAGCGGTGTACGCAGTTCGTGGGAAACAGAGGAAATAAACTCGTTTTTGATTTCATCACTGCGCCCCAGTTCAACAGCCATATTGTTTATAGTATCCACCAACTGACCTATTTCACCGTCGTAGCTGTTGTCTATACGTACGCCAAACTCACCTTTGCTTATCTGGGCTGCAGTGGATTCAATATCTCTGATAGGGTAAACAATACTGCGGACAAAATACATGCCCGACATTACGCTGAAAGCAATTATAGCCACAAACATAAGCGCAGCAAAGCCCGCCAGGATATTTATTTCGCCATCCACCTTTTCCAGACTGGTAACCAAACGTATGGCATAGATATTGTCTATATCAGGATGGATAACACAGGTGGCCGTAAGCACCTTTTCGCCCAGGCCTGTACGGTACATATTGGTAGCTATACCGTCAATGGCCGCCTGGGCTTTGCCGATATCTTCCATATGTCTTTCGTCCCCAGGCATAAAGCCGCTGGATGTGGCCAGGATTTTGCCATTTACACCGATAAACATAAATTCAAATTTGTCTTTTTCAGTGAATTCTTCACTCATTCTGTACAGCATCTGTGTTCTTTCACTGTCTGAAAGACGTGAAGATGCCGCCAGGGTACCGTTTATAGTATTTATTCGGCTGAGAATGGCGTTTTCTGCCGCAGAATAATATGAATTGCGGACATAAACCATAAGGAACACCACCGCAAAAACCAACACAACCACTGTGGTGGCAAGGCTGCCCTTTATCCATCTTTTTGTAATACTTTTATTGCTCATATACTTTATATATTAAACTGTCCAGCGGTAGCCAAAACCCCATACTGTTACTATAAACTCAGGACCTGATGGGTCTTCTTCTATCTTCATACGCAGACGACGGATATTAACATCCACAATCTTGATGTCACCATAATAGTTTTCACCCCATACACCTTCCAGAATTTTTTCTCTGGTAAGTGCCACACCTTCATTTCTGAAAAACAGTTCCATAATGCTGAATTCCACAGAAGTAAGGTCAATAACTGTGTCATTTTTCATCAACACACGGCTGGCAATATTAAGTGTGAAAGGGCCTGAAGCCAATATATCTTCACCAAGAGGAACAGATTTTTTGTCATCTTTTCTGATGCGGCGCATAAGCGCAGATATTCTGGCCTGCAATTCATTTACGCCAAAAGGTTTGGTGATATAGTCATCAGCACCTGTAGACAATGCAATAACCTTGTCCTGTTCCTGGCTTTTTGCAGACAGCATAATTATACCTATATCATCACTGTGATTTCTTATATAGTCGCACAGGTCTATACCGGACATACCCGGCAGCATAATATCAAGCAGAGCAATATCAAAAGCAGTATCTCCGCCTTCCCATATATCCTGTGCTGCTTCTGCACTGGAAACACGGACAACACTGTGACCTGCCAATGTGAGGTTCAGTTCTATTACTTCACCGATACTGTCTTCATCTTCAACCAATAATATTCTGGCCATAATAACCCCCTATTTAATGTACATCAGACCATCTGCAATATACTGTCGCTGGTCTGCTGATACTGATTCATCAAATGTTATTTTTATCTGCAGAGTACCTGTACCCACAATTATTTCATTGTCGGCCAGGTTTTCGTCATAGCCTGTTGATAACAGTTCAAAAGTTACAATGGTTTTATCTTCATCAGCCTGTTTCAACAGCCATATATTTTCATTTTCTCCATAGGACATTACCACATAATTCTGCCACAGGTCAGGCAATCGGAAGTAAATGCCTGATGCAGCCTCGCAGAATCCATAATATTTGCGGACTGGCTGCTGTGTAAGATAGTTTGTCCATTCCATAAATTTTAAATTTTCAGGCATTGTATTGCCGGAATCAATAACAGTAGGTGTTTCCAGATAGCCGTCACCATCCACGTCCCTGCTGTCCAGACTGTAATCGTAAACCCAGCGTTTCTGCACCTGAGATGGAGAAAGTATTTCGTTCAGTTTATAATCTGTAAAATACACACCCTGGGTGTAAACACGGAAATAGCTGTCGGTATAGTCTACAACAATAGCCATTTTGTCTGAAAAATCATTTTTACTGAGGGCTATTGATGTAACACGGGCATTTGGTACTTTCAGCTGTCTGGTTACAAGAGCGGTAAGCACATTGTTTTCGGATGCTGACAAGACTTTCAGTTGGGTGTACTGGTTGTCTGCATTTATACCGGCCAGAATAATGTCCTGTATGCCATCACCGGTAACATCTGCCAGCAGATAGTCCTGACAGGTCTGGTGCTGTATATCATCAACTTTACCATTATCTGTAAAATAAATAGACAGGAATTTTTCACTGCTGTCAGAATATGTGTAGCCCACTACAATCTGCCTGTCGCCTGCAGGTGTAAGACTGGTAAAGGAAATACTGTGTATTTCACTGCCCAGACCTTCCCCTTCATAATCCACCTGCCAGGAATCTCCCTGTGCAGACAGAACAGCCAGACGCACCGTGCCGCCCATTCCAGGGGCGGTGTAAAGAACCACAGCTTCATCACTGCCATCACCGGACAAATCCACCATCTGTACAGGTGAAATGTTACTGCCCTGTTTAGGGTATTTAAGTATTACATCCTGGCCCAGATAGTCTTTTATACAGGTAACAATCCCGCTTTCTATCCGCGAAAGTTTCGGTGAAGAAAGCAGGTTTATTATATTGTCTTTGTTGGCAAAGCCGTCACAGCCTGTGAACATAAGCACTGCCAGAAGCAAAGGTAAAAATCGTTTCATAAACATCCTTTATACTGTATTGGCAAATCAGCCCATAATTAACTATATTTTATCACTAAAACAGGAATAAGCCAATAGCCATAACTGTTATTCCTGATATTATACCATAAAAAGTGTGTTTAATGTTTGATAGTTTTACAGCCGATGGAATAAGTTCGCACACTGCCGCCCGGCACATCACACCTGCCACCACTGGCATAAAGCCATTGAGAAAGGACGGTGTGACAATCCCTTTCAGTAATGTATATGCAAGAATACCTCCCAATGGCTCTGCCATACCTGCTGCAAGGGCAGATAAAAAGGCTTTGGCAGAGCTGTGGGTTGTGTACAGCACGGGGCTGGCAATAGCCATACCTTCAGGTATATTGTGCAGTGCCACTGCCACCGCCATACGCAGACCATCCACAATATCTGCAGATGAAGTAAATATAGTCAGCATGCCCTCCGGCAGATTGTGCAGAACCATAACTGCCATTGTAATTATGGCAATTCGGCGCACAGACAGGGCTGTGTCCGGTTCAGTATAGATGCCGCCAGGCACTGCCACCGATGATATAAGGTTGCCAATAATCCAGCCAATTACAAAAAGACTGGCAACTGCTTTGAAAGCAGCCAGAGCAGGCATATATGTGTAGTAAACAGAGTAACTTTCCGGCAACAGATCCAATGCAGACACAGCCAGCATTACACCAGCTGCAAAGCCCTGTGAAACAGACAGTCCCTTTTCCGAAATACCGCCAGGTGCAAGAACTATAACCGCCCCCAGCGCAGTGGCAAGACCTGCAAAGGTACAAACCATAACAGGATAAAACAAAACAATCACTCCTTTGTATATTGTATACGAAGGAATGATTGCGATTATTC
>JAFZDX010000033.1 GCA_017560985.1 Oscillospiraceae bacterium | reverse complement strand
TTATGCCAGCACCCAAATATTATTAATGAGGACCTTTTGCTGGAAGGGCTGTATCTTTACTACAAGCGAATCAAGGGTTTGTAATCACATAATTCAAAATAAAAATTTTCATATACAAGGAGACTATTTATTATGGTAGTTATTACTATGGACACAGGCGAAGTTATCAAACTGGAACTTTATCCTGAAATTGCACCAAAAACAGTAGAAAACTTTGAAAAGCTGGTTAACAGCGGTTATTACAATGGCCTGACATTCCACAGAATTATCCGTGGCTTTATGATTCAGGGCGGTTGCCCAAAAGGCAACGGCACAGGTGGCCCAGGCTGGTCAATTCCTGGTGAATTTGCAGCAAACGGCTGGAAAAACGACCTGAAACATACAAAAGGCGTAATCTCTATGGCAAGAACAGCTGACCCTAACAGTGCAGGCAGCCAGTTCTTTATTATGCACGAAGATGCACCACATCTGGACGGTCAGTATGCAGCTTTTGGCAAAGTAGTGGAAGGCATTGAAGTTGTAGACCGAATCGCTGCTGTAAGAACAAGCTGGGGCGACAGACCAGTACAGCCAGTTGTTATGAAATCAGTTGTAATCGAATAATTTTTGAAAAACAGCAATATAGTAAAAACAGAGTAGCTATTCAGCTACTCTGCTTTTTATTATCTTCGGTATTTTGTTTTCTTTGGGGATTTTCTGCCTTTTTCTTTTTCAAAACGTTTTTCTGTGGATTTGCGCTGTTTTGTTTTTGGTGTTTTTGGAGTATCAATAATTTCTGTATCTGCCATAGCAAAGTCCACATTGCCATTGAGAATATCAGTACCGATAACCTTTACAGAAACAACATCGCCGATTTTGAAGGTTTCGCCGCTGATTGCACAGGACAGACTGTAACCTTCCTGCAGGATAGGATTGAACATATCCAGCAGTGAAATATGCACCAGACCTTCCACTGTGTTTTCCAGCACCACATATATGCCATAGCTCATTACGCCGGAAACCGTGCCTGTGAATACTTCGCCTATATGGTCGGCCATAATCTCTGCCTTATAAATGTCGGTGGCATCACGTTCCACTGTCATAGCCACCAGTTCTGTATTTGAAGCCTGCTGTGCCCGGTTAGGTGCGAATTTGCCAAAACGTTTGGTCATCTTTTCCATATTTGCACCTGCCACATATTCCGAAAGAATACGGTGGATAGCAAGGTCAGCATAACGGCGGATAGGGCTGGTAAAATGGGCATAGTCTTCCAGTACAATGCCGAAGTGACCTATTGGGTCCGGGGAATATTTTGCTTTTGACTGACTGCGCAGTACCTGTTTATGCACAATATTCTGCAGGTTTGTGCCACGGGTTTTGTCCAGCAGTTCACTCATTGCCTGCTGTAAGGATTTGTTTTTATCCTGTGTCAGTGACAGACCTATTCTGCCCAGATTTTCTTTCAGCGTATACAGTTTTTCTGCATCCGGTTCCTGGTGAATACGATAAACAAATGGCAGATTTGCTTTCTTGCCCAGGTTAGCGGCACAGTTGTTGGCACAAAGCATAAATTCTTCGATAATCATTTCTGACAGACCGCGTTCACGCTTTTTGATGTCAACAGCCTTGCCTTTTTCATCAAAGATGATGTATGCTTCATCACTTTCAATATCCATACTGCCACGCCGTACACGGCGGGCACGCAGTAAGTCAAACAGTTCTTTCATTACAAAAATCTGCCGCCATACAGGTGAATATTTTTCTTTCATTTCGTCAGAAATATCCCCTGCCAGAATGGAGTTTATTTCGCTGTAAACACCTTTTACCCTGCTGCGGATAACAGTTTTTTCAAATTTATAATTTGTTATAACACCCTTGCTATCCAGATTTATAAAACAGGAGAAAGCAAGGCGGTCGCTGTTTTCATTGAGTGAGCAAACATCATTGGAATATTCTTTTGGCAGCATAGGGATAACACTGTCACCAAAATAGATGGACGTGCCACGGTCATATGCGGTTTTGTCCACTTCACTGCTGCCTTTTACATAAAAGCTGACATCAGCAATATGCACACCCAGTCTAAAACCTTTTTCTGTCTTTTCAATGGAAATGGCATCGTCTATATCCTTTGTAGATGCAGAGTCTATGGTAAAAATCGGCATATAACGCAGGTCAGTACGTTTTGCAAACTCCGCCTGAAGGTCGGTGTTTGCAATAACCTTTCTGGCTTCGCTGATTACCGTCTGTGGGAATTCTGTCTGTACATTTTTCTCAGCCAGAAGAACCTGAACAGCTTTCTGTGAAGAAGAAACTGTGCCGATTACAGATTTTATCACACAACCAAGACGGCTGTGGCTGGTGCCGCGGTTTGTTACATCTATCAGCACAATGTCATCCAGCACAACAGGGGCGTGATTTTCCGCCTTCATAACCACATACTGGCATTCTTTCAGCTGTACTGAAATGTATCTGCCCACGTTGGTTACGATGCCTACCAGATTTGTTTTTTCTTTTGTAATTTCTTTGATTTCACCTTCCAGGTCACGGCTGGCAGAGCGCATTCTTTTCACCAGCACCTGGTCACCCGGTACGGCACCCATCATATATTTGCCGGAAACAAACACATCTTTTTCCAGTTCAGCCACACGTACAAAGCCAAAGTTTTCGGTAAGTTTTACCACAGTACCTTCCATAAGCGAAGGGTCAGTATTCTTTTTCTTTTCCTTTGGCTGTACAAGATGGATATAGCCGTTTCTTTCTGTTATTTTGCCTTCTCTGTAAAGTTCTTCCATTGCAAGAAAGAATTTTTTGGTGGCCTTGTATCTGGACTGTAATTTTTTATATTTCACAGGGCCTGCCTGTAAATCTTTGATAATTTTTTCTTTTATTGACATTTATAAATCTTTCTTTTTTAAGTTTATTGTATGAAAACAAAACAGGTTTATACAATGACAAAGAGCCGTTACAGAATGCAACGGCTCCAGCTTATACATAATTATTATTTTGCAACAACGTTGATAACGTTTACCAGAACTGCAACTACAAAGAATGCAACACCTGCATATTTTGTAACATTAGCAATTTTAGCATCCTGTGAACGGCTGCTAACATTCTGGAACATATCGCCGCCTGCTACTGCGCCCATGCCGCCACTTGGCTGCTGTGCAAGAACAAGCAGAGTGATAACAACGCTGCAAGCGATAAGCATTACGCCACTGATAATTTCTAAAATACCCATAGTATCTGACCTTTCATACTTTATGACTAATTAAGTATATCATAAAGAAAATTATTTTGCAATATTATTTTATAGTAAATTACTGCTTTATAATTTAAAGCGCATCAATCAAATGTAAGCTGCTGGGCAATATCGTTTTCTTTCAGGAAACTGCCGGCAGCAGGAATGTTTTTGGTGCGGAATTTACTGCTGTTCTCCAGCTGTGCCTGTTCCAGTGTAATTACAGATTTCACAGTCTGGTTTTTCTTCAGTGTCTGCACCCGTACGCCGATGGAGTTTTTAGTGGTTTTTTCGCCAATCTGGGCAGTGTTTACCACCAACGCCCTGTTCACATTTGAAATCAGCACAATGTCTGTATTTTCTGTGAAATAGAGAATATCAACCAGTTTCTGTTTGTCAGAAAATGCATTTATCAGTTTTTTACGGTTTGTTTTTGTTTCATAGGCTGAAAGTGGTACTTTTGCCACTTTGCCATTGTCAAAGCAGAACAGCAAAAAGCCTGTGTAGTCTTTTACCACAACGGTTTTCACCACTGATTCGCCCTCATCCATACCCAGTTTGGCTGGTACATATTCACCCAGCACGCTGGCCTTTGTATCTTCAAAAGCGGCGGCTCTTGTTTTATAAACAGATGCTTTATCAGTAAAGAACAGCAGATGTGCATCGTTAGTTGTTTCCTGATGAAGAACAATCTTATCATCATCTTTGAGTTTGTGTTCACTGGACATACGCAGTGACTGCGGTGTAATTTTTTTCAGATAGCCCTGCTGTGTTGTGAAAACATTTACAGGGTAAGCAGGAATTTCTTCCGCCTTTTCTTCCACCACTTCCGGCATACCGTAATAGATTTCGCTCTTTCTTGGTTTTGCGTATTTCTTGATTACATTTTCCAGTTCTTTAATGATGATTTTTCTGATTTTGCTTTCGCTTTTCAGAATAGCTTCCAGTTCTGCTATTTCTGCTATCAGCTGCTGTTTTTCTTCTATTCTTTTCAGAATATAGTTTCTGTTCAGCTGGCGCAGTCTGATTTCGGCCACATATTCAGCCTGGATTTCATCAATGCCAAAACCAATCATCAGATTTGGCACAACTTCTTTTTCGTCCTCTGTTTCACGGACAATTTCGATGGCTCTGTCAATATCCAGCAGGATATATTCCAAACCTTTTACAAGGTGCAGGCGGGCCTGCTTGCCTTTAAGGTCATGGTAGGTGCGGCGTTTTACACATTCTTTTCTGAATGCAATCCATTCATTTATAATTTCCTTTACGCCCATAACCTGTGGCACACCGCCGATAAGCACGTTGAAGTTAGCAGAGAATGTATCTTCCAGCGGAGTTGATTTAAACAGTTTTGCCATCAGTTTTTCTGGGTCCTGGCCACGTTTCAGGTCAAAGGTAAGTTTCAGGCCGTGCAGGTCTGTTTCATCACGCATATCATTGATTTCTTTTACCTTACCCTGTTTTACCAGGTCAGCCACTTTGTCCATAATGGCTTCAACAGTTGTGGTAGGCGGAATCTGTGTAACTTCAATCAGATTGTCACCTTTGATATATTCCCATTTGCTCTGCACTTTTATGCTGCCACGGCCTGTGCTATAAACAGCGTCGATGTCGCTCTGGTCATACAGCACTGTGCCGCCACCTGCAAAGTCAGGTGCCAGGAGTGTATCTTTGATGTTGTGTTCATCATCTTTCAACAGGGCGATAGTGGTGTTGCACACCTCTTCCAGGTTGAAAGAACAGATGGATGATGCCATACCAACAGCAATACCCAGTGTGTTGTTTGTAAGAATATTAGGGAAAGTAGTTGGCAGCAGTGTAGGTTCTTTTCTTGTGGAGTCATAGTTGTCCACAAAGTCTACTGTATCGCTGTCAATATCACGGAACAGTTCTTCACAGATGCTGTCCAGTTTTGCCTCGGTATAACGGGAGGCCGCATAAGCCATATCACGGCTGTATGCCTTACCGAAGTTACCTTTGCTGTCCACATAAGGAACCAGCAGGCTTTCATTACCACGGGAAAGACGCACCATTGTTTCGTAGATAGCAGCATCGCCGTGAGGGTTCAGACGCATTGTCTGGCCCACAATATTGGCAGATTTTGTTTTCGCACCTTTCAAAAGCCCCATATCATACATAGTGTACAAGAGTTTGCGGTGAGAAGGTTTGAAACCGTCAATTTCCGGCAATGCACGGGAAACAATAACGCTCATGGCATAAGGCATATAGTTCTGCTGCAATGTGTCGGTAATAGGTGTTTCCTGTACCACACCGGCAGACAGTATTTCCACGCTATCGTCGAGGCCACGGCTTCTGACAGCTGGTTCTTTTGTCTTTTTCTTTGCCATTTTTTACTCCTTTTATGATAAATCCAGTTGATCTAAATAGTCAGCGCCGTAATCAGCAATGTACTGTTTTCTGCCGGTCAGGTTGTCACCCAGCAGAAGTTCAAACATTTCCCGTGTGCGTTCCACATCGGCTTTGCACACTTTGATAAGACGGCGTGTTTCAGGGTTCATAGTAGTCATCCACATCATTTCAGCCTCGTTTTCACCAAGACCTTTTGAACGCTGGATAGTGAATTTTTCACCCCGGATTCTTGCCAGCACATCAGTTTTTTCAGCTTCTGTATAGGCAAAATATGTTTTGTTTTTTGTATTGATTTCGTACAACGGAGATTCCGCAATGTACACATAGCCTTCGTCAATAAGAGCCGGTGTCAGGCGGTAAATCATTGTAAGAATCAGTGTGCGGATCTGGAAACCGTCAACGTCAGCATCGGTACAGATGATAACTTTATTCCAGCGCAAGTTGTCGATATTGAAGGTGGCAATACCGTTGTTTTTATATTTTGCAGGGCTTTCAACACCACAGCCCAGAACCTTGATAAGGTCTGTGATAATTTCTGATTTGAAAATCCTGTCGTAGTCGCTTTTCAGACAGTTGAGAATTTTACCCCTTACAGGCATAAGTGCCTGGAACTGTGCATCACGGCTGGTTTTGCAGGCGCCCAGCGCAGAGTCGCCTTCCACGATGTAGATTTCACGCTGTGAAACATCTTTGGAACGGCAGTCCACAAATTTCTGCACGCGGTTGGCAATATCAATCTGTGCTGAAAGTGTCTTTTTCAGACCCTGGCGGGTTTTGTCTGCCTGTTCACGGCTCTGTTTGTTTACCAGCACCTGCTGTGCAATTTTGGTTGCTTCTTCAGGGTTTTCGATAAAATAAACTTCCAGACTGCTTTTCAGAAAATCTGTGGTAGCCTGTGTGATGAATTTGTTTGTAATGGCTTTCTTTGTCTGGTTTTCATAACTGGTCAGTGTGGAGAAACAGCTGGAAACAAAAACAAGACAGTCTTCGATATCTTCAAACTTAATTTTGCTTTCGTTTTTCTTATACAGCCCCTTTGATTTGAGGAAAGCATCAAACTGGCTTACAAATGCAGAGCGCAAAGCTTTATCCGGTGAACCGCCGTGTTCAAGAAATGAAGAGTTGTGGTAATATTCTATCCTGTTCACCTTGTTGGAGAAGGTGTATGCCACGTTCATTTTTACCTTGTATTCAGGCATATCTTCACGGTCACGACCCTTTGCTTCAGATGTAGAGAACACAATCTTACCCATATTGTTTTCGCCTACAATTTCAGACACATAGTCTTCTATACCTTTTTCATAATAGAATTCCTGTGTTTCAAAGGCTTTACCCACTTCGTTTCTGAAAATAAAGGTAATACCAGGGTTTACAACAGCCTGCTTTTTGATAACATCCACAAAGTATTCAGGTTTTACATCTATATCACTGAAAACCTGTCTGTCCGGTTTCCATCTGATACGTGAACCTGTTTTCTTTTTAGTGGTAGGTGTCTTTTTAAGACCGCCGATATTTTCGCCACGTTCAAAGTCAAGATGATATTCAAAGCCGTCACGTACAATATCAGCTGTCATATATTCACTGGCATACTGTGTGGCACACAGACCCAGGCCATTGAGACCAAGGGAATACTGATAGTTGTCGCCATCGTTATTGTTATACTTACCGCCGGCATACATTTCGCAGAAAACCAGTTCCCAGTTGTATCTTTCTTCACGGGCGTTGTAGTCCACAGGGATACCGCGGGCTTCGTCTTCTACTTCGACACTGCCGTCAGCAAATTTTGTCAGGGTGATTTTTTTACCAAAACCTTCCCTTGCTTCGTCAATACTGTTGGTAAGAATTTCAAAAATTGAGTGCTGACAGCCTTCAATACCATCCGAACCAAAAATAACCGCAGGGCGTTTACGAACCCTGTCGGCACCTTTAAGGCTGCTGATACTTTCGTTGTCATAGCGCTGTGTTTTCTTTGCCATTAAAATCTCTCCAAATAAATTATCTATATCAATTATACCTATTATATATTTGTTCCTGAATATTTAGTTTATTATAAAATCGGTGGGGTTGTCAAGTGAGGGGATAAAAGAAACCAGCCGCGACAAACGCGGCCGGCAGTGCAGTTTTAATCTGGGTGATAAATTATTTTGTAAACTGTTCGGTAAATTGGGATTTGTCTGTGAGTTTAACATCGTTGCGTAGGGGCGGATATTATCCGCCCGCCCGCATTGATAAAACCACAGTTTTATTCTCTTTTATAAATCACATTAAATGTGATTTATGTTACTTTTGGTGGCAAAAGTAACCAAAACCGCGGGGAAGCATAGCGTCTGAGCGATTTTGCGTAGCAAAAACACGAGCCGGTCCTGCGAGTGTAGCGGAGCGATTCCCCTGCCTTACGGCCCTGAAAAGTTATCGTCGCATACTACGACGGGCTGAAGCCCCTCTTGTCTGCTCGTAACTTTCCCTTCCTACGCTTCCCTTTATCCGCCGCTGGCGGCGGTC
>JAFZDX010000006.1 GCA_017560985.1 Oscillospiraceae bacterium | reverse complement strand
GTAACAGGGTTCATAAGAAAGTTGACCATATCGGCAGACTGTGAAAGGGATGGCAAAAAGAACTGAAACAGCACTTCCGGCCTTATCAGCACAGAAAGTATCAACACATTGCCGTCACTTGGTACTGCGGCATGGCCTGCAAACGGCTGGCCTGCATAAATATCCCCCTGCAACAGTGTAACCCTGTGGTCATATTTCAAGCTGAGCATATCCTGCCATCCACTGAAAACATAGTTGAAATAGAAATATTCGTGTCGGTGGAACTGCTGCAACTCATCACTGTCACCTTTTACCACAATTATTATATCCTCATCCGGCCTGCCTGGCCAGCGGAACATTTTTTCATTGCCTTTGTTATCCGGCACATCCACCAGCATCCAGTCCAGACTTTCATATCTCTTTTCCAGCTTTTCAAGGGATTGCACAAATTTATCTTCCATAATCACATCTCCTATGGTCATATTATACACCAAAACCTTAATATATACCATACATAATCTTAATATTTATTATTATAAATAATTTGCTGATGATATATAATAAAATTACAACAATACGTTATTAAAACGGAGGTAAAATTATGGCATACGAATTTGACTTTGTAACAGCTCTTGACCGCAAAGGTCACGACTCATCCGCTGCAGACTATGAACCTGCTTATCTGAGAGAAGGTTTCGACTTTATCCCAATGGCAGTTGCTGACATGGGCTTCAAAACTTGTCCAGCTATCGTAGAAAGCATCAAAGAAAGACTGGAACACCCAATTTTCGGTTACTTCCCACATAAAGAAGAATACTATGATGTAATCGTAAAATGGCAGGAAAGAAAACACGGTGTTACAGGCCTGAAAAAAGAAAACATCATGTACCACCACGGCGTTCACGGCGGTAACGTTCACGCTCTGCGTCTGTTCTGCCATCCAGGCGACAAAATCATGATTCACACACCTATCTACGCTTCATTCCGCAGAAACATCAAAGACCTGGGCTGGAACGCAGTTGAATCCGAACTGGTTATCGACGAAAACGGCGTTTACAGAATGGACTTTGAAGATATGGAAAAAGAATTCAAAGCTGGCTGCCGCACACTGCTGTTCTGTTCACCACACAACCCACTGGGCCGTGTATGGGAAAAATGGGAAGTAGAAAAAATGATGGAACTTTGTGAAAAATACGAAGTTAAAGTAGTTTCTGACGAAATCTGGGCTGACTTTGTATTCTCCGGTCACAAACACGTTCCAGTACAGTCTGTTTCCGAATACGCAAAAATGAACACAATCGCTCTGTATGCTCCATCAAAAACATTTAACCTTGCTGGTATGATGGGTTCTTACTCAATCTGCTACAACCCATACCTGCAGGCAAGATTTGCAAGACAGTCTTACCTGACAATGTACAACAAAATGACTCTGCCATCAATGTACGCTCTGCTGGGCGCTTACAGCGATGAAGGTTTTGAATGGGCAAAACAGCTGATTGCTACAATCGAAGGCAATGCTAAATACGCAGTTGATTACATCCGCAAAAACTTTGAAGGTGTAACAGTTGGTGACCCAGAAGGTACATACGTAATCTTCGTTGACACAAAAGAATGGTGTGAAAAACACGGCAAAACACACGATGAACTGTTTGTACAGGCTATGAGCTATGGTGTAGGCTGGCAGGATGGTGTGGGCTTCAAAGGCAATACACACTTCCGTATCAACCTGGCACAGCCAAGACATAGAGTTGAAGAAGCTATGGACCGTCTGAACAAATATGTATTCAACGGCCAGTGGTAATTCTTATTTAACCCGCTAATTTAAAAGAGGACTCTTCCGAGTCCTCTTTTTTGTGGGAAACAGTTTGACTGTAAGATAAGTTGGGATTTTACGTACTATGCAATTACTGCAACAGCAATGTTAAAGCGATTATGATATTCACTGCTTATTTTGTAAAGTTACAAGCCCAATCACCGCTAACTGGCAATGGCTGGTCTGCTTTATTGTATGCAACAAAGGAATTTACAACGAGCTTATAGCTGCCATCATCAATATCACTCAGATTAATTTTAATTTCTGCCTTACCATCAATTATTTTAGTATATTCTGTATAAGAGCCATCTTTTACAACTTTGCCACTACCATCAACAATCTGATAATCGCCAATACCCATTTCTTCTGCTATAAATGGAGCTTTATCTGTAAAAGATGCCACAGCAATAAGAGTGTCTCCGTCAACATTTACTTTAAGTGCAATTTCGTCGGTTGCCTGTTCATAAGTTGTTCCCACTACTGCGCCATCAGGACGTTTTACGTCCTGAAAAAAACCTTTTAACATACCAGATGCTGCCATTGCGGAAACGGAAAGTGATAAACAGATTGCCATAGCAGCAAATACTGCTGCAGGTCTTTTAAACATTTTATTCTTTTTCATAATTGAATCCTTTCGTGTTTGTGAAATTTCAAGTTTGCAATTTGCTATGATGCGTCTTCTCATATCTTCTGGCATCACAATTTTTTCGGCGACATTTTTCATATTGCTATACTTCATATTACGAATACTCCTTTTCATAGATTTCTTTCAAAAGCTTACGTCCTTTTTGCAGTCTCATTTTTACTGCCGAAGATGTTCTGCTGATTATTTTTGCAATATCCTCTATTCGGTATCCCTCAATGTAGTAGAGAGTTAAAACAAGTCTGTATTTTTCAGGTAACACAGTTAAAGCCTCAATTATTCCGTAATCTGTTTCTTCCTCTGCAATTTGTTCAAGGAACTTTTCTTCTATCTGTATATAACGCCCTCGAAAACGAAGCAGATCACGGCATTTATTGGTTGCGACTTTAATGAGCCATGCTTTCTCATGCTCGCTGTCTACAAAAACAGGGGATTTTTGATAATATTTGATGATTGTCTCCTGAACTACATCTTCTGCGTCACTTTCGTTCTTCAACATAATCAAAGACAATCTGTATAGCATATCGCCGTATTTTCTGATTATGATTTCAATATCATCAGTTGGCCATTCTGATGTATTTATCATTCTCTCTACCCCCTTTCACCTATAACACGTTTGAATAACCGATTTGGTCAATTTATTTGTAAAAATTTTTACTTTAAATTTTAATATAGCATAATTTTAAAGCAAAAAATAAACAAGAGCCAAACTGCTATAGTCTGGCTCCAATTTTAGTATTTATTAAATTTTAATCTATTCGCCAAATTCAAATTTATTTGACATATTAAAATAAAATCGGGTACTCAAGTTTGACTTGAGTACCCTTTTCGGTTAATAATTTACACTATGCTTTTTTGATAGCCTCTGCCTTTTTCTTTGCCATTGTCAGTGTAATGATTGGCACGATGGCACATACAAAGCCCAGAATCAATGCGCCGTTGAAACTGCCTGTAAAGTCGTAGATATATGGCAGACCGCTGCTGGCCAGAGCCATAGTAACAGAGTTGTAGGACTGGAAACGGGACAGATGTGTTTTGTATTCGTCCGGGCCATAAACTTCCATATAAACCAGCGGTGGAACAGTAGTGCCCATAGAATAAACCATACCCAGCAACAGCGCGCCTGCATACATCATAACAGGGTTCGCACTGCTGAATATCAGCATTACTGTGGAAATGGCAATAACAACACTGGTCAGGTTTACAGATGGGAAAATGCCGATTTTGTCAGCCATTACGCCGATAAGGAGTTTGCCTGCAACGTTACCCACCATATTGAAACTGGTAACCATAGCACCAACCTGGATTGTATAGCCCACAGACTGTGCCAGCATTGGCAGCTGGTTGCCAAACTGTGTCATAATGCCTGCAACAATCAGACCAAAGGTGCTGATAACAAACATTGATGAAGGCATTTTGTAAGATTTTGTTTCTTTCTTTTCAGCAGATACTGCAGATTTTTCTGCCATATTCTCTGTCCAGCCATATGGTTTCAT
>JAFZDX010000005.1 GCA_017560985.1 Oscillospiraceae bacterium | reverse complement strand
GTAAATATATGAAAAAGTTAATATCACTGTTTCTTTCGCTGGCTCTGGTATTCTCGCTGGCTGGTTGCACCGCAGGCGGAACTACCGCAGAAGGCGGAAATGGCAGTTCGGCCATTATAACAGACAGCAGTGGGGTTGTACAAAACGGTTCTGACAGCGAGATAAGCGCACAGCCGTCCACAGCGCCAACTGCCACACCTACGCCAACACCACAGCCTACACCTGATAAAAATGACATAATTGATGAAGACGGCAGCTATTTTGACAAAGAAAACGTGGCGCTGTACATTCACACCTACGGCAAACTGCCGGATAACTTTATCACCAAAGATGAAGCAAGGGATTTAGGCTGGGAAGGCGGCAGTGTGGAAAAATATGCCCCTGGCAAAGCCATAGGCGGTGACAGATTCGGCAACTATGAAGGCCGGCTGCCAAAGAAAAAAGGCCGCACCTACACCGAATGCGACATTGATACTGACGGTTACCACAGCCGTGGCTCAAGACGAATAGTCTTTTCCAATGACGGGCTGATTTACTACACCCACGACCATTATGAAACTTTTGAACTGCTGTATGGGGAGGAATAATATGAATATCGTTGTTATTGACGGCCGCAAAATGACCGACAGGGAAGCCGCCCACAATTATCTGAAAAAGAAACTGGCATTGCCTGACTATTACGGCAGAAACCTTGATGCACTGTTTGACTGTCTGTGCGAAATGAACAATGTGCAGATAGTAGTATCCTATGTGCAGGAAATGAAAGATAACCTGCGCCGCTATGCAGACAATATTATAAATGTATTTGAAGCTGCCCAGGAAAAAAACCCAAAACTGTCAGTTATTATGGAAGAACTGGTAGACGAACTGTAATACAAACCGAAAGCACCTTGGAAAAGGTGCTTTTTATTTTATATTTTTGTTTTTTGTGCTAAAATAAAAGCAGAAAATGTCCCCTTTTTACAAAATGAAAAGTTTAATATACAGGAGGTGAATATATGGACGACCGCAAAAGACTGGAAAAACTTATAAATGGCGCACAGTCACCTATGGGCAAACGGCAGAAAGCGGTCTTGCTTTCGCTGACTGCATTATGCACCGGCATTCTTTTGATGTGTATTTTTCTTTTCTTCTATAACAAAATTAGCTATGAAAAATACAGTAAACTTGCAACCGAAAAGATAGAGGAATATATCACCGCCACCTACACAGACGAACTGGATAACTTTGAAAAGGCAGACTGGCTGTCTGAATACAGTGACTACACAAAATTTTATTCGGCTATATATTCACCTGTTACAGCGTATGGTGTGTACTTTTATGTGCCATGGCTGGGAAATATGGGCTTTGACATAAGCTATAATGTGAAAACCGGGGAAATCACCGATGGCTACCAGCAGGAATATCTGACTGGCAAGGTTACTTTTGAATATCTTGACTCTGTCTACAGAAACTCAACCTATGACCTGAACAGCGAATTTTATTCAAAGGGCTGTAATGACGGTGTTTTTTCGATTACAGACAATATACGCATCACCACTCATCTTGAAAGGCAGTATACACCTGCCCTGATAGGCGAATTTGTTTCCATTCCAGAAACAGATTATAATGCTTCTTTGGAACAACTTTCTGCCCAAAGAGGCACAATATCTCTTTTCATCAAAAGTTTTGCCTGCGATTATGATGACTTTATTGACTTTGCAGCATATTTCAGGGACTATATAACAGGAAAAGACATTGCATACAACAGCATTTATATTTCTGCAGACCCATCATCTGCCCTTATCGAAAATTATTATGTAACACTGACAAGAGAAGAAATGAAAGCCGAAGATTTCCACAATATTCTGAAAGAAAAAGCGGTTACATATACAAAAAAGCAGGCAGAAGCAGACTATCAGCAAAAAATGGAAAGTTACAGGGAGTCTCGGGAAAAGCTGACTTTTAAAGAAATGATTCAGCAATTGGCTGAAATATTCTGACAGGAGGTTACTTTATGAACAACCGCAACAACGACCGCCAGCGTCTGGAAAATCTGATTGCAGGCCGTACCAGCGGCGGCAGACTGGCAGACAGTGAACTGCACCCTTTTTTCAGAAATAAAAAGAACATACCTCTGATTGTACTGATAGCGGCGTGGACTGTATTCCTGCTGTATTATGCCTACATAAACTTTTCTGTACCTGAAATTACCACAACCAGTTTCAACCCTGTCAGCAAGATTATACTGAAAGCCAAATCTACCGACTTTATGGAAGAAAACTATGCTGATTTTGAAGAAAATATGGAAATAGACATAAACCACGGTATGGTGAAAAACAAAAGCGGCTACACCGTAACCTGTAAAGACAAAGACAATGAATCCAGCAAGGTTGTGATTTACTTCAACAGGAAATTTGAAATTCTGAACCACCGCCCGCAGATAATACCGGACAAATAGCAAAAGTCACCCCTTTACAGGCGGTGACTTTATCACTGTTTGGTGATATAATTTATTGTAGAATATAATTGACAAATAAATATCAATCTTATGAGGGGTATTGGTATGGCAAAAAAGCAACAGTATATTACACAGATTCAGCACAGCAGGCAGGAAAAATGGCATATTTATGATGTTCAGATTGTGTCGGCAATGGGCTGGGAATACATTCTGACCGGTGCGCAGTATGTGATAGACAATGATTTTTCCCGCCTGGACGGTGTTTCCCGTGCCGAAAGCCTGGCAACAGCTGAAAAAGCCTGTACAGAAGAAGTAAAAAATGCAGGTGGAAAGCTGGCTGAATGTCAACACACAGCGCTGGAAGGCAGTCTGCTGGCAGTGGCAGGCATGAGCAAAAGCCTGGACACACCTGTAAAAATCAGCTGGATAAACCAGACCAGAATAATACGTGTTTTTACTCTGGTGGATATAAATGACCTGATAGAGCCTTTTATCAATGGACTTATGGCACGAAAACTGCCAATAGACGGCAAAAAAATAGTAAAAAAACTGGCAAACAAACCATCTGAAAAAGAAAGACGTTTTGGTGCAAAGATACTGGTAGGGCTGGGCGGCATATGGACAGCCGGTGGTCTGTTTATGGCCAGTGTTCTGGAGGACTTTATGCCATTTGGCATAGGCTGGTTTGTGATGTCTATAAGTTTTCTGGTATGGGGCACATATGTGCTGGGTGAAAGCAAAAAGAAAAAAGAGCCATTATTGGTGGAAAAACCTGTAAGCAACCCGCCAAAACCTGTACAGAAAAAGGCTGTACCACAGCCAGAAAACAAACTGTGGGTGGTGGTAAACAAAAAGTTTCCACTGTTGCCTTTTACCACCGCAGACGGCAGAATCCGCCTGTACAAAGACAGCGCCGCTGCCCAGAGATATATAGACCATAAAAAAGAATTTCCGCTGAATGCACTGTCGCTTACGCCGGAACAACTGGAAAGGTGCAAAAGCATCTGGGTAAAATTTGGTGTAAAGAGCATTGATATTTATTCTGACGATGAAAAATTCACCACTGAAAAGACCACAGACTCAAACTTTATCGGTGATATGGTTGCCCTTTTATTGTTGAGAATCAGACAGAACACAGTAAGAAACGGTGACAAAAACTTTCTGGCAATGGATTATGACTGGCTGAAAAAGGAACTGGAAACCACACCTTTGCTGGTGCCGATGACCTATGACAATGATGATGAAAATGCTATGGCAAAAGACAGCGCAATACATATGACAGAGGGTGCCAGCCGCCTGCTGTCAAAACTGCTGAAAGACGAAAGCGGACAGCCAAAGAATCCTATTCCTACCTTTTACGGCATAAAGAAACTGACAGGCGATAAATTTGGTGTAATGTGGAATGGCGACAGGGTGATGTACTATGGCGGTATGGAAACCGTAACTACAATGACGGAAGGAAACAACACAGATGCTGCCACAGAAAACGGCGGCAAAGTAATGCACTGTTTCTTTGCCGACAACGCAAAAACCAAAACCCATATGCTGGCAGTGTTTACCAATATGGAAGACCTGCGAAATATGTTTCCGACCAAGCGCGTGGGCATGTACACTTTCCGCGAACTGGTGAAACTATCCAAAGAAGGAGACGGAATAATATTTGACCCGTGCAGTGCCAGCCTGTGTGCAGAAATGGACCACGATACAATAGAAAAACTGATTTAAGCAAACGAAAAGGCTGTTCCACTTTAAGTGGATAGCCTTTTTTCCTATATTGTGTTACCATTCAGATATAAACCAAAGGAGAGTTTTATGGATAGTCAGAAAATCGCCGGATACATAGCACAAAAAAGGAAAGAGAAAAATCTTACACAGCGGCAACTGGCACAGATGCTGTATGTAACCCACAAGGCAGTATCAAAATGGGAGACAGCCAACGGCCTGCCGGACATAGCCACAATACCTTTGCTGTGTGATGCACTGGGCATTACTCCAGATGAATTTTTCGCCGGTCAGGACAGCACTGTGCAACAGGAAAACAGCAATCTGATTATTTCTGTGGCGGAAAAATATCAGAGTATGGGCAAAAAACAGATGCTGTGTTTTTCCGCAGTGATAATATGTATGTTTTTTCTGGTGTCGTCTTCTTTTTTCGGTGATGGACTGGCAAAAATAATTACCCAGATAACTGCCTATGGAGTGTCTGCCATTGCTGTGTACAAACTTGGCAGTATCAGTATCCCAGAGGTAAAAAGACTGCAGAAAATCCTGCTGGGCTGTCTGGCAATAATGGCAGTTACTGCCATTTCTCTGGGGCTGAATTATTTCACCGCTAAAAACAGTGGAGATATACACACCACCACTCGAATAGCCTGGCTGATTTTTGGCGATTACAGCTATACGTTACAGAAATTTCTGCTGGGTTTTAAAAATGCTGTGGCGGCAACAGCACTGATTCTGGGGCAGAATCTGTTTGTACTATCGGCAAATTTAAGAAACAAATAAACAAAACACACTGTTTAAATTTATTGAATATGTCCATTGACACGAACTGCATAACAGCAGTATCATAAAACCATACATAAAAACAGGGGCGCTGAGGGCATCCTCGGCTGAGATTGGAGCAAATTGCAGTTCCTTGTCACCTTGAACCTGATCCGGGTAATGCCGGCGTAGGAAGTTTTGCTGATATTGTGAAATCTACACGCTTATGGTATCCCACCATAGGCGTTTTTCTTTTGTTTTTATGTAACATTTCTGAAAGGAGTGTTGATATGAAAACAACACAGATTAAAAAAATGGCTGTTGCCGCACTGCTGGCGGCACTGGCTGTGGTGCTGTCCCCTTTCAGCGTGCCTGTTGGCGCGTCCAAATGCTTTCCGATACAGCACATGATAAATGTAATAGCAGGTATACTTTTAGGCCCGTGGTACGCCACAGGGGCAGCATTCGTCACCAGCTTTATCCGCAACCTGTTGGGCACAGGCAGTCTGCTGGCTTTTCCTGGCAGTATGTGTGGTGCTTTTCTGGCAGGATGGCTGTTTGAAAAGTCAAAGAAAGTTTCTCTTTCCTGCGTGGGTGAAATTTTCGGCACCGGTATTATAGGCGGTTTGCTGGCATACCCTGTAGCCACACTGGTTATGGGTAAACAGGCTGCAATGTTCGCCTATGTAGTGCCATTTCTGACAGCCACTGCAGTGGGCAGTCTGATGGCATTTATGCTGATAAGCATTATGAAAAAAAGTGGTGCTTTTAGGCAGATTTTAAAAATAATGGAGTAGACTGATGAAAAATTTACAGCTGTTGAGAGAAAAAAGACCATTGGTTCACTGTATAGGCAATGACATCAGCACCGGACCCACTGCCAACCTGTTACTGGCGGCAGGTGCAAGACCGATAATGACATTTGCCCCACAGGAAGCCAGAGAAATCAGCCGGCAATGTGCCGCCACCACCATAAACTGCGGCACACCTACACAGGAAAAATTTGCTGGGCTGATGGCCGCCGCAAATGGACGGAAAGATCACAGCCTTATAATCGACCCTGTAGGTGCAGGGGCAAGCGCGTGGAGAAAAGAAAACATAGAAAAACTGCTGGCACAGGCTTGTGTGTCTGTGATACACTGCAATTTTTCAGAAGCGCAGGCATTGATTGGCACCGGCAGTTCTTTTGAAGGGGTAGACAGTACTGGTGGCGAAATGGCTGTAAAAACAGCCACAGCCAAAGCGCTGGCCCAAAAATACCATTGCATTGTTGTAATGACAGGTGAAAAAGATATTGTGACCGATGGCAAAAGGACAGCTGTAATCAGTGGCGGCAGCAGTAAAATGAGCCTGGTCAGTGGCAGTGGCTGTATGCTGTCTGCACTGCTGGGGGCATTCTGCGCAGTGGCACAGGATAATTTCAGCGGCAGTGTTTCCGCCACGGTTTTCTGGAAAAAAGTGGCAGAAATGGCAGCTGGCAGGGCCACCAGCCCAGGCAGTTTTGCCAGCGCACTGCTGGACTGTGCATACGAAATAACACCACAGCAGATGGAGGAAGTAGAAATTGAAAATCAGTAAACAACATATGCTGCTGTATGCAGTTACTGACAGGCGGTGGCTGAAAGAAGGCGAAAGCCTGGCAGATGCAGTGGAAGCAGTGCTGAAAGGTGGCGCAACCTGCCTGCAGTTAAGGGAAAAAGATGCCACTTATGAAGAATTTTTATCTCTTGCCCTGTCGCTGAAACCGATATGCAAAAAATATAACGTACCTTTTATCATCAATGACAATGTACAGGTGGCAAAGGCCGTGGACGCAGATGGTGTACATATTGGCCAGGATGATATGACCATAGAAACAGCCAGGGCTATTCTGGGCAGCGACAAAATAATTGGCACCAGCGCACACAATGTGGCCGAAGCAATTAAAGCAGTGGCTGATGGTGCTGATTATATAGGCTGTGGTGCTGTATTCGGCAGTGCCACAAAAACAGATGCCAGTTTTCTGGGTGTGGAAGGGCTGGCCGAAATATGCACAGCCTGTCCGTTACCTGTGGTTGCCATAGGTGGCATAAACAAAAATAACATTATGCAACTAAAACACAGCGGTACTGATGGAGTGGCACTGGTAAGTGCACTGTTCAGCCCACAGGACAAAACAAAGGCCACAGCCCGGATGCTGGCTATGGCAAAAGAAATAACAGAATAAAACACAACGGCCAACTGAGGGCACCGCCTTTGGCCGTTTAATAAAAAATGTTGTAAAGGAGAATAATTATGTACACAGCATTGACTATTGCAGGTTCAGACTGCAGTGGAGGCGCCGGAATTCAGGCTGATATCAAGACTATGGCCGCTCACGGGGTTTATGCCATGAGCGCAATCACAGCCTTGACAGCCCAGAACACCACCGGCGTTTATGGGATAATGGAAAGCACACCGGAATTTCTGGCAAATCAGCTTGACTGTATTTTTACAGACATTATGCCTGACAGTGTAAAAACAGGTATGGTTTCTTCTGCAAAGCTGATTGAAGTAATTGCGGAAAAACTGGTTCGGTACAATGCAAAAAACATTGTAGTTGACCCTGTTATGGTATCTACCAGCGGCAGCAAACTGCTGGCCGATGACGCAATGGAAGCACTGACAGGCAAGTTGTTGCCACTGGCAACAGTAATTACACCAAACCTGCCGGAAGTACAGGCACTGTGCGGCATTCAGGTCAAGGATGCACAGGATATGGAACTGGCGGCAAAAACAATTTATGACAGATTTGGCTGTGCTGTTCTGGTAAAGGGCGGGCATACTGTAAATGATGCCAACGACCTGCTGTATGACGGCGTGGATTTCACCTGGTTTTACGGCAAACGAATTGACAATTCAAACACCCACGGCACAGGTTGCACACTGTCATCGGCCATTGCATCAAACCTGGCCAAAGGTCTGCCGTTGAAAACAGCAGTGCTGCAGGCAAAAAACTATATTTCAGGGGCACTGGCTGATGGTCTGGATTTAGGCAAAGGCAGTGGCCCGCTGAACCATGCATTTGCTGTCAACGGAAATTACAGCGAGGTGTGATTATGGATTTTCTGAAAAACACCATAGAAAAAAACCTCTCCGTATGGCAGGAATGCTTGGATACAGATTTTGTGCAAGGCATCGGCAACGGCAAACTGCCAAAAGACGATTTTATTTATTACATTGTTCAGGACAGCATATACCTGCGCAAATATGCCCAGGTGCTGGCGACAGGTATTGTAAAAGCTGACAATATGGCAGATATACGCACACTGTATTCTTTTCTGTCTTTCGTAAACGAAAGTGAAGGCAGCACCAGGCTGAAATATCTGGCTGATGCAGAAATAACTGACCTGCAGGCAGACAGAGCAGCGGAAAACCCTGTCAACAAGGCATATACAGACTTTATGATGCAATGTGCCACACAGGGACAACTGGCAGAAATACTGATGAGTGCTTTGCCCTGTATGTTAAGCTATTACTGGATTTTTGTAAAGCTGGTACAGCAGTACCCAGACAGTATAAATGGATACTATGGCCCATTTTTAAAGGATTATACCGACAAAAATTACCATATTGCCTGTCAGAACTGGACTGCATACACTGAAAATCTGTGCAAAGATTACAGTACAGAGAGAAAAGAAAAACTGGCAGAAATTTTTTATGAAAGCTGCATCCATGAACTTAATTTCTGGAATATGAAAAAATAAAACTTTTATTTTCATAAATTCACAACATAAGTCTGCCACGAAAGCAAAATCATTAAAATGACAGAATGTCATTCCGAACACAAGGAGGAGTCGCATACGTATTATATGCGATTCTTCTCCCGAAGGGCATGCGCCGCCCTTCAGTGCCGGAATGACATTTCTCTTTGTTTTATTGATTTGTAAATTGTCGCTGTGCTCTATTCAATAACGTTGCCCGTAACGGATACTTTTGTCACATTCAGCGTTCCAGTTTATCGCAGATGTCTTCAATGGCTTTTGTGGCCTGTTTCAGATCATCATTCGGATAGCTGGCTGCTTTTTTGACAATGGCAGTAAGTCTGTCCAAGGCTTTAAGCAGAGCAGTGTAAATTTTGGAAACACCTGTCTGTGTGCGTGGTTTTGCACGTACTGTTTTCGGTGCCACATATACCTGCTGTCCGCTTACCAGGTCAAATACATCGGTATAGTACGGGGCATATACATCCCAGCCCAGTTCCTGTCTGATTTTTTCTTCAAACACAGGCATCACATCAGGCTCGCCGTGTACCAGGAAAATCTTTTCAGGTCTGTTTTCAAAGCCTTTCAGCCAGCGTATAATACCCGCCTGGTCTGCGTGGCCGCTGATACCATCCAGTTTGATGATTCTGGCATTCACCTCAATGGTTTCGCCAAACAGTTTAACTTTGTCCACACCGTCCAGCAGTCGTCTGCCCAGAGAGCCTTCCGCCTGATAGCCCACAAACACGATGGTAGAATCCTTGCGCCACAGGTTGTGTTTCAGATGGTGGCGGATACGGCCAGCGTCACACATGCCGGAAGCAGAAATAATAACCTTTGGCTGTTTGTCAAAGTTAATCAGTTTACTTTCATCACTGGTAACTGTGGTTTTCAGTGTAGGGAAGTTGATAGGGTCTATGCCATCTTTTACCCTGGCCATTGCTTCTTCGTCAAAATAGCCGTAGATATTGTCGTCAAACACCTTTATTGTTTCAATAGCCATAGGGCTGTCTACATAAACAGGTATCTTATGGCCTTTTACCAGGTCTTTTACGATAATATCACGCAGGAAGTACAGCAGTTCCTGGGTTCTGCCCACCGCAAAGGCAGGGATAACCACATTGCCGCCTTTATCAAAGGTTTCCTGTATAACCTGGGCCAGGTCAACACGGTAGTCCTTTACCACCTTGTGCAGGCGGTCACCGTATGTGCTTTCGCAGACAATATAGTCTGCATATTTTATAAACTGTGGATCTTTTATCAGTGGCTGGTCAATATTGCCCACGTCACCGGAGAACACAACAGTTCTTTTTACACCGTTTTCTTCTATTTTTATTTCAATGGCGGCAGAGCCGATAAGATGGCCCACATCGTGGAATATTGCTGTAACACCCGGCACAACTTCAATTTCCTGCTGGTATTCCACCCCGTGAAGCAAACGCAGTGTAGCCAGGGCGTCATCAGAGGTATACAGCGGTTTAACTTCCGGTTTACCGCTTCTTTTGTTTTTTCTGCTTTCCCATTCAGCTTCGGATTCCTGGATATGTGCAGAGTCCATAATCATAATGTGGCACAGGTCCACAGTGGCTTCGGTACACCATATTTTCCCTTTGAAACCACCCCGTGCCAATAACGGCAGATAACCGGTGTGGTCCACGTGGGCATGGGTAACCAGTACAGCGTCAATACTGTTTACAGGTATAGGCATATCATAGGATATATCTTCTTCCCTGCCCTGTCGCATACCCCAGTCAATAAGTATATTTTTACCACAGGCTTTCAGCAGATGGGCCGAACCTGTAACACCGTGGGTTGCACCTACAAACTGTAATTGCATAACACCCCTCCTGACAATATTTATATTCTATAGTATATTATATATCAAAAACAGTAATAACGTAATCTGTACAGAGAAAATATCACCAAAATTTTACAAATAGGTATATTTTGGGTTTAATATCACCATTTCCAAATAAAAAAGGCATAACCTTTTCAGGCTATACCTTTATTTTATGCTTTTTTCTTTTTACCCAGCAGGGATTTCAGCAGTGACTTTACAAAACTGAACAGCGGCATAAAGTTAAATGCCACAATAACTGCTGTAAGGGCTATTGAAATAACAATCCAGTGGTTGATTTCCTGTACCATAATAAAGGACAGCGCACCAATCAGCCCCAGGTTTACCGCCATAAACAGCGGTGAAATGTTGATGTCGATAAATTTCTTTGTACCTCTGGCACGAAGAATAAACACCAGCAGATAGCTGACAAAGGTGGCTATTGCCGCCCCCTGGGCACCCCATTTAGGAATAAGCACCAGGTTCATACCGATGTTTGACAGCGCACCTGCCATCATTGTAAACAGGTTTGATTTACCATCTTTCTGCACCATATAAATGCTGGCCAGAAAACCTGAAAAGCTGGAAAAAATAGTGGCCATAATCAGCACAGGAATAAAACGCCAGGATTCATAGTATTGCTCTGCCACCATAAAGTCCACCAGTATGCGGCAGATAAGTATCAGCCCTGCGCCGCCCATAAACATTATGCCCTGATAAGCTTTGAAAACTGTGGTAAAGAATTTTTCCGGGTTTTCTTCCTGGCCTTCCTTAACAGCGGAAATCTGCCAGGCTTCTGTAAATATGGTTGATACCAGGTTGACGATAGATGGTATTTTGTAACTGATGGCATAGACGCCCCCAGCGGCTGCCCCTGTGATAAATGTAACCAGATAATGGTCGGATACGTTGGTAATCCACCAGAAAATGCTGGTAGGCATCAGTGGCAGACAGTAGGCCAGCATTTCCTTTGCCAGTGCAGTGCTGGCTTTTTTCAGTGAAAAATACTTCCAGCAGCTGCTGATAACAGACAGGAAAACAATGCTGATAAAGTCTGCTGTAATGGTGGCCAGGATGTACCCCATCGCACCCATATTCAGTTTTACCAGGTACAGGTAAACAAATAAAAGTGTGTTTACTGTGGCCAGAATGCCGTCAACAGCATAAAGACGTGTCAGCATTCGGGCGCGTACAAACTGCTGCACCAGTGTGCGGCCGCAGCTGCACAGCAAGTAAAGATAAAGATATTTTACATACTGATTGATAAATGTGATTTTTACTATCAGCGGATAGCAGGCCAGCAGTGCCATAAAGCCCACCACATAGGTCAGCGCCGCCACTGTGAAAACACCGCGTTTGGAATATTGCTTGTCCAGACCAAAGCGGATAATACTGTTTGGTATACCCAAAGAAACCAGCGGTATCATCAGGTTTGCCGTCTGTGTCATCAGGTCAACAGTGTTGAACTGGTCCGGTGAAAGCACCGCTGTGTAAATAGGCATCAGCAGGAAAACCAGGAATTTACTGCTGAAAGTGCTTATAAAAAACAGGCCGGTGTTTGAAAGCAGGAATTTATATTTACTGTTCAAATCTATTTTTCCTTTTTATTATAATTAAAGTATATATCCTTATAATTATATTATTAATGTAAAGTTTTTACAAGATGTGAAAATAAAATTATGAAAGCCTGTTTTTCAGTAACAGTCAGCTTCCCACCACAAACCGATATAAAAATATCAGTTTGTGCAACAGCTATACAAATGTGACAGTTTATTCATTTAAATTTGTAAGGGTATGCCAAATTCCATTTTTGCAAGAGTTTTACGAGATAAAAGCATAAAATATTCACTGGCTTTTTTGTACAAATAGTCAATGCATTGCCCTTTGACACACAATATATAGTGAGTGTATAATAAATAATACACCAATATATTGAATAAATGGAGCTTATATAATGTTGAACGGTATTATTAAACGTGACGGCCGCGTGGTTATGTACGACATATCCAAAATCAAGATGGCCATTCTGAAAGCAATGGAAGCTGATGGCAAACCTGACTTTGCAAAGGCTGACGAAATTGCTGTAAATGTAGAAAAACACTTCCTTGAAAAAGGTTACAATATCACACCTACTGTTGAAGAAATTCAGGACCAGGTTGAAGTAGAGCTGATGAAAGCTGGCTTTGACTCTGTGGCAAAAAGATATATTCTTTACCGTGCGTCAAGAAACAACATACGCGAAAGAAACACCAGCCTGATGAAGATTTTTGACGAAATCACATTCTCTGATGCGCTGACAAGTGACGTTAAACGTGAAAACGCCAACGTTGACGGTGACACAGCAATGGGTACAATGCTGAAATACGGCAGTGAAGGTGCAAAAGATTACTATCTGAAATTCCTGCTGGCACCAGACCAGGCACAGGCACATAAAGATGGTTATATCCACATCCATGACTTTGACTTCTATGCACTGACAACTACCTGTACACAGATCGACATCAAACGTCTGTTCAAAGGCGGTTTCTCCACTGGCCACGGTTTCCTGCGTGAACCAAACGACATCGCCAGCTATTCTGCACTGGCCTGCATTGCAATCCAGTCCAACCAGAATGACCAGCACGGCGGTCAGAGTATCGTAAACTTTGACTACGGCCTGGCAGATGGCGTAGCGAAAACATACCGCAAACTGTATCTGAAAAACATTGAAAAATACTGCGAAATCGTTGAATGCCCTATCGACTATGAACAGCTGAAAGAAGCATCTTACGAAATCACAGAAAGAATCGGCAAAATGCCAGCCCTGAAAGCTGATGAAGAATATCTGGCAGAAGAACTGGCTGCACTGGAAAAACTTATCGGTGACAAGGCTGTGGCTGAAAAAGCACAGAAATTCGCACTGAAAAAGACAGAAAGCGAAACCGACAGGGCAACATACCAGGCAATGGAAGCACTGATTCACAACCTGAACACAATGCATTCCCGTGCAGGTGCACAGACACCGTTCTCATCTGTAAACTACGGTATGGACACTTCTCCAGAAGGCAGAATGGTAATGAAAAACGTTCTGCTGGCAACAGAATCCGGTATGGGCCACGGTGAAACACCTATCTTCCCTATCCAGATTTTCCGTGTAAAAGAAGGCGTAAACTACAACCCAGGCGACCCTAACTATGACCTGTTCCAGCTGGCTATCAAGGTAAGTGCAAAACGCCTGTTCCCTAACTTCTCATTCCAGGATGCCCCATTCAACCTGGCAAGCTATAATCCTGACGATGTGAGAACAGAAATCGGCTATATGGGCTGCCGTACCCGTGTAGTGGCAAACAACTACGATAAGAACAACGAAATCACATATTCCCGCGGTAACCTGTCCTTCACTTCCATCAACCTGCCAAGATTGGCTATTGAAGCAAAAGGTGATGAAGAAGAATTCTATCGCAACCTGAAAAAATATATGGAACTGTGCGGCAAACAGCTGCTGGACAGATTCGCTATCCAGAGAAAGAAAAAAGTGCGCAACTTCCCATTCCTGATGGGTCAGGGCGTATGGCTGGGCAGTGAAAAACTGGGTGCAGATGACGAAGTAGGCGAAGTACTGAAACACGGCACACTGTCCATCGGTTTTATCGGTCTGGCAGAAACACTGACAGCACTGTATGGTCACCACCATGGTGAAGGCGAAGAATACCAGGCAAAAGGTCTGGAAATCATCGGCTTCATGAGAAAAATCGTTGATGATATGTGCGAAAAAACAGGTCTTAACTTCTCACTGCTGGCTACACCTGCTGAAGGTCTTTCCGGCAGATTTGTAAGAATGGACAAAAAACGTTTTGGCAGAATTGCCGGTGTTACAGACAAGGATTACTATACAAACTCCTTCCATATTCCTGTTGCTTACCAGATTTCAGCCTTTGACAAAATCAGACTGGAAGCACCATACCACGCATTTACAAATGCCGGCCACATCACTTATGTGGAACTGGACGGTGACGTAAGCCAGAACCTGGAAGCATTTGAAGCAGTAGTAAGAGCCATGAAAGAATATGGCATCGGCTACGGTGCTATCAACCATCCGGTTGACCGTGACCCTGTATGTGGTTACAACGGCATTATTGGCGATGTTTGTCCACGTTGTGGCAGACGCGACGGCGAAGGTGTGCCACTGGAAAAACTGCAGAAACTGGGTCTTTACAAACATCTGAACGCATCTACTCTTGGTCAGTGCGGCAACCCTGACGAAGAAGCAGACAGAATTCCAAACCCATTGGTTTAATTTACAGGAGGTAACGAAAATGGCAAACTATAATCCAGAAACAGGCCTTGTAGGCGAAGGCGTAAAATTTGAAAGAATCCGCCGTATCACAGGTTACCTTGTAGGTACAGTTGACAGATTCAACGATGCAAAACGCGCTGAAGAAAGCCAGCGTGTAAAGCACACAGTAGTAAAGCCAGTTGAAAAAAACTGATAACTGTGGTATAATAAAGGAAATTAAAACTCAGGTTGAGAGACTGATTTTAAATTTTGGGAAAGACAGCAGAGGCTACCACCTCTGCTGTTTTCGTTTTTATCCTTTTGTAAAAATGAAATTTTATATACGGGAGGCGGTGGAACGCCTCCCCTACAAGGACTGAACAAAACACCAGCCTGTAGGGGCTGGTGCCAACATCGTCCGCAAAAACGGGAGGTGGAACGCCTACCCTACACAGACTATAAAAAGATGCCATCATTGACTATATCCACCATTATCTATATAATAAAAGTGAGATGTAACCAGTGGAGGTGCTGTTATGGAATTTACATTTGTAACCAGATATGACCACAAAGGTGTAAGCACCATGGCAAAGGCACTGCGCAAAACAGTGCGCAAAAAGAAAAGCCGCCGTTCCCATATTATTGGTGTGGCGGTGATAATACTGGCTTTACTGCTGGCTTTACCTTTTGGAAACCGGAACGACCCTTTTGAGTTCAAAGATGCAATTACTTTTTCTATTGCTGTTGTGCTTGCCCTTACCCTGATTTTTGAAGATAAATTAAACGGCTATATAGCAATGAAACGAATGTTGCCGGGGCTGGAAAGTTCCACTGTAGTATTTAAAGAAGACAGCTATTTTTCCGAAACAGAGATAGGAAAATCCGAATTTAAATATGACAACATTCAGACCATAGCAGAAAATGAAGATTACTTTGTATTTATTTTCAGCGCCAACCACGCCCAGATTTATGACAAAAATGGTCTGTCCGGTGGCAACGTGGAGGATTTCCGCTTATTTATACAGGACATTACCGGCAAGAAAACAGAAAAATTCTGATTTAAACAATCAAAACCACAAGCAAAGCTGGTGGTATGCACAAGCCCTGAAAGGGCATATTACCTGCTCACCTCTTAAGAGGCACTGAAAATCTTTCAGTTGCTTTACGCGCACTGCAACCACTAAAGTGGTAATATGTCATTCTGAGCGAGTGTAACGAGTCGAAGAATCTTTGCTCTACAGCTTTCTGTAGAGCAATTATTTTTATGTTTCTTTAAGTGCAAAGATTCCTCACTTATGCTCGGAATGACATTTCGCTTCGCTCAATGCTTGAAGCTAAAGTTTTTTCACCGGCATAGCTGGTGGTTGTTACTACACAAAACAAAAGCACTCCCGTGGGAGTGCTTTTAATTTGCGATTATTTATTATTCACTGATTTTGCTGCCGCATTCGCTGCAGAACAGGTCATCTTCGTCTGCCGGTGCGCCGCAGGATGGACAAGCTTTCAAAGTAAGTTCGATTTCTTTCTTGTCATCTTCAAAGATTTCTTTTACTTCTTCCACTATGTTTTCCACTGCATCTTCCACAGCTTCCATAGCTTCTTCAGCTTTTTCTTCAAAAGACACATCCGGTGTGATAACGATTTCTTCTTCCACAGTAAAATCCATGTCTTCGTTTACTTCTTCAGTGCCCAACGCTTCCAGTTTTGCTTCGATTTCGGCCACATTGTTGAAATACTGTGTCAGCAGTTCCTCGTTCATTTCGCCTGTTTTGCGCATTACATAATAAAGTTCGCCCAGCTGTTTCTGTGCTTTGGACAGGTCATTTTTCAGTTCCAGTTCGTTTACTTTCTTTTTGCCTTTGTCCATTGCTTCGCCAGCAACTACCTTTGTCTGTTCAAAGGCTTCTGTTGCAACTTTTGCTGCTTTGTCTGCAAATTTTGCAGAGGCTTCCATAAGGTCTTCAAATAATTTCATAACAATTCTCCTTTATCAAAATCATTATTGTTTAAACGCTGTAAGGTTTTGCTGTTATCTGTCCAGACCAAACTGACGGCAGATGTCAAACACCTGGTCTTTTCTGTCAATTATAGCATCAAAATCTTTGATATATTCCTGTGGATATTTGTAGTTGTAAACTCGTTTCAGGTCGCCGTCAGCAGCCACCACCTTGCTTACACCACCTGCACCGCAGGAAATAATGGTCTGTATTTCTTCCATTATATATATATTATACAGGCTTTCGTGTCCATTCTGTGAAAAACCCACATTTTCCAGATTCTTTACTGTGGATTTCTGTCTGTACATATAGTATGGTTTATATCCGTAATCCGCCAGTATAGCATTTTTGGCAATCATTTTTTCCACATCATCATAATGATGTTCTTCATTTTTGATAACCAGATTTGATGCACGTTTCAGTGTCAGTGTGTGAACGGTAATATTTTCAGCACCCAGCCGGATACAGCCGCGAAGGCTTTTTTCAAAACCTTCCACAGTGTCTTCCGGCAGACCTGCAATCAGGTCCATATTTATGCTGTCAAAACCTGCTGTTCTGGCATCTGCCACACAGCGCAGGAAGTCGGCGTGGGTGTGATTGCGGCCTATGGCTTTCAGCACATTGTCAGAAAATGTCTGTGGATTTATGGAAACTCGTGTTGCGCCATATTTTTTGATAATCTGCAGTTTTTCCAGGTCTGTACAGTCAGGGCGACCGGCTTCCACAGTGTATTCCAGCACTTTGGAAAGGTCAAAACATTCCTGTACAGTTTTCATTACCTGTTCCAGCATAGCCGCTGTGATGGCAGTAGGTGTGCCACCACCCATATATATGGTTTTCAGATTAAGGCCTGTTTCTGCCGCTTTTTTTGCTGTATAACGAATTTCTTCACAAAGGTTATCCACATAGCCCTGCATCAGATGGCCTGCTGTCTTTATAGATGTAGATACAAATGAACAGTAACTGCAACGTGACGGGCAGAAAGGAATGGAAATGTACAGGCTGTAATCCTGGGGATTGCCACAGTCAATTACAGGTTTCTGTATATTGAAAACATTGGTGCAAAGGTCTATTTTTTCTTCGCTTACCAGGTAGTCCTTGCGGAATTTTTCCTTTACTTTTTCCAGGTCGCCTTCCGCCTTGTAAAGGTTTCTCATAAGGCGCACAGGGCGCACACCTGTCAGCACACCCCACGGCAGACCAGAGCCTGTGGCGGATTGGTACAGTTTATATGCCCCCAGGCACAGTTGCATTTCTTCCTTTGGTCCATCAGGGTCAAGGGCGGCTGTACTTTTGCTTTCTGTCCTTTTTATATTTACAGTGTAGTCAAAACCGCTGTCAGTTTTTACAATCAGGATATAATCCTGCTGTGGCAGTGGTGGAATATCAGCACATTTTTCCACTGTCAGCCCTTTGAAAAACATTCTGGACAGCTGTTCTATTTCATAATGTGTGTCGTAATTTACTAAAAATAACTGCATAATTTACCTTTATCTTAAATTTTTAAGGTATGGATTCTGTACCTTTTCCTGGTCAAGAGTTGAAAAATGATTGTGACCAGGCAGTACCTGCGGATTGTCGTCCACTATTGTAATGATTTTTTTCAGGCTTTCTTTCAGCACGTCAAAATCACCGCCGCGCATATCGGTGCGGCCCACTGTGCCTGCAAAAAGTGTATCGCCACAGAAAAGCATACCTTCTGCCCACAGGCAATAGCCACCAGGTGTGTGACCAGGTGTGGAGAAAACAAAAAACTTGATTTCTCCAAATTTCATAACTGTGGCATCTTCATAGGCAGTAGTGCCTTCCAGGCCGAACAGGTCTGCATCTTCTGCACCCAGATAAACAGGGCAGCCGAATTCTGCCACTGTTTCTTCCAGTGTTTCGCGGTGGTCTGCGTGACCGTGGGTCAGCAGAATTGCCTTTAACTGGGCGCGGTCGTTTTCCAGAATTGTTTTTACCTTTTCCACATCGGCACTGCAATCAATCAGCACTGCGTTGCCGCTGTTGTCGGTAAGCATAAAACAGTTTGTAAAATAAGGGGCTTTGCCCATAAGATGATATGCTTTCATCAGCTGTTTCTCCATTCGTCAGTGTCAATGATAATAGTTACAGGGCCGTCATTTGTCAGATTTATCTGCATATCCGCGCCAAATTCGCCGTGAACCACCTTGTTAAAGCCTGCGGCCTGTATTTCAGACAGGAATTTTTCATAGATAGGAATAGCCACATCAGGTTTAGCAGCCTTTACAAAGGAAGGTCTACGGCCTTTTTTTGTATCTGCAAAGAGTGTAAACTGGCTGACAACCATACAGTCCAGACCCAGTTCCAACGGGCTTACATTCATTTTTCCGTCAGCATCTTCAAAAATGCGCAGCTGGCTGATTTTGTTTGCCACTGCCAGTGTGTCAGCAGCATCATCACCTTCGCGCACACCGAACAGCACCACCAGACCTGCGCCCATTTCCTGTTTTTCACCGCCGTTTACGGTAATCCAGGCGTTTTCTACTCTCTGAATAACAGCTCTCATAATTTACCTCTGTTTTTAGTTTCTCTCTACCGAGATAACATTTTTTGTCTTTTTAAGTTTTGCAATAATACTGTTGAGATGGTCAGTATTTGTTACGCCAACTGTAACGCTCATAGCCAGACGTTTGTCAGATGTCTGTTTTGCATTCAGTGCGTAGATTGGTACACGCATATTGCCCAGGGCAGTGGATACTTCTGCCAGTGCCATACCATTGTCCATAGCCACAATTTCCAGACCTGCCTTGAAATCTTCGGCAATGTCATCTGCCCAGTAGGCTTTTACCCAGCGGGCCCGGTTTTCTTCATCAATGTTACGGCTCTGGGCATTTACACAGCTCTTTTTATGGATGGAAACACCGAAGCCCCTGGTAATAAAGCCCACAATTTCATCACCTGGCAGTGGTGAACAGCATTTGGAGAATTTAACCAGACAGTTATCCAGACCTTCAACAATAACACCGTTGGAGCTTTTTGGCTTTTTGATAGGTGCAGTAACAACTTTCTTTTCAATAGGCTGTTCTGCCTGTTCTTTTTCCTTCTGCATTTTTGTCCAGGCTTCCCTTGCTTTGAAAAGCACTTTTGACAGTTGCAGACCGCCATAGCCCAGGGCGGCAAACAGTTCTTCTTTTGTATTGAACTTCTGTCTTCTGGCCAGTTCTTCCACAAATGGGTCGTACTCTTCTTCAGACAGGTTTATCAGGTTGCGACGCATTTCTTTATCCAGTGCAGTCTTACCTTCAATAATATTTTCTTCTTTTCTTTCCTTTTTGAACCAGGAACGGATTTTGCTCTTGGCTTCGGAAGTGGTAACAATATTCAGCCAGTCACGGGACGGACCTTTGTCCTTTGGACCTGTTACAACTTCAATGATTTCACCGGTATTTACCTTGTAATCAATGGAAACCATACGGCCGTTTACCTTTGCACCCACCATTCTGTTACCAACAGCAGAGTGGATGGCATAGGCAAAGTCGATTACAGTAGCACCTGCAGGCAGGTTGATAACGTCACCTTTTGGTGTGAACACATAGGTATCTTCCGGCACCAGGTCGCTTTTGATGGATGCCAGCAGTTCAGTGTTGTCGTCAGTATCCTGCTGGTTTTCCAGCATCTGGCGAACCCAGGCCAGTTTTTCATCCATATTGTCCTGTCCCTGCAGACCGGATTTGTATTTCCAGTGGGCAGCGATACCGTATTCAGCGGTGTAGTGCATGTCCCAGGTTCTTATCTGGATTTCAAACGGAATACCATCACGGCCGATAACAGATGTATGCAGTGACTGGTACATATTTGATTTTGGCGAGGAGATATAATCTTTGAATCGTGATGGGATAGGGCGGAACATATCATGCATCAGCATAAGTGCATTGTAACATTCAGATATATTGTCCAGAATGATACGCACAGCATAAATGTCGTAAATGTCGCCTATGTCACGGCCCTGTATATACAGTTTTCTGTACAGACCGTAAACGCTTTTTACCCTGCCGAAAACAGTGGCATTTGTCAGCCCGAATTCGTGGAGTTTTTCTTTTACACTGCCCACGATGCCGTCCACCAGAGCCTGTGCGTTGATGTCGCGTTCAATAATGTGTTTTACTTCGTCATAGCCGATAGGGTCAAGAATTCGCAGTGAAATGTCCTGCAGTTCATCCTTGATTTTACTCATACCAAGGCGGTGGGCAATGGAGGAGTAAATATCCATTGTTTCCAGGGCTTTGTCGCGCTGTTTCTGTGGTTTCCAGCCTTCGTAGGTGCGCATATTGTGCAGGCGGTCGCAGAGCTTGATAATCATAACACGGATATCCTTGCTCATAGCCAGCAGCATTTTACGCAGGTTTTCAGCCTGCTGTTCTTCCTGTGTGGACAGTGGAATCTGACCCAGTTTTGTTACACCGTCAACCAGCAGTGCAACTTCACCATTGAATTCCTTTTCAATTTCTTCCAGTGTCACCGCAGTATCTTCCACCACGTCGTGAAGGATGGCCGCAACAATACTGGTGGAATCCATGCCCAGTTCAGCCAGAATGGCCGCAACAGACAGTGGATGTTCGATATAAGGTTCGCCTGTTTTTCTGAACTGTCCGTTGTGATTTTTTTCAGCCAGCAGATATGCTTTTTCAATCATTTCCATATCATAGCCTTTGCCGGACTCTTTCAGCATAACTCTCAGTTCGTCGTATTTCATATAAACACCACCAATCTTTTTATTGGAGAGCAAGAAGGATTTTGCTGCTCATCAGGTCCTTCTTCTCTTTTACTGCCACAGGGGCATAGTAATTTATCATATCTGTACGGACAGGTTCGATAAGCCCCAGGTCCAGTAGAATATCAATAATTATCTGTATTTTACCGCTGGACATACTGTTGAAAGCACAGAACAGCGGACGCAGGTCGTCACAGTTGATTTTTTCAGCCATGATTTTCCTGTATATAAGCACCACGTCATCTCTGACAGGGCGCAGAATTTCTTTTTTGTTTTCAGAAAGGGCAAAATCGTTAAGGAACAGACGATAGATGTCAAAATGGTCTATCATCACATCCTGCATACCCACAGGGCGCACTTCCTTGATTCGCATTGAAACCATATCCCCGTTTTCACTCTGGAATATAGACAGTGAGAAGCACACATCTATGTAGTCACCAGGTTTGTAGGCAAACTCGGCAGGTGTTACGTTGAACATTATACCCTGGCTTATATGGTTGCCCTGGCGCATTTTTATGCGCACGTGCTTGCCGTCAGACACTGGGAACACAGCTGTAATCTGCACACCCTTTGCCATAAACAGCGGGCTGTGGTTGCCGTTGCCGAAAGGTGCCACAAAGTCTATCTGGGAAACTGTTTCCACATTTATTTCAGACAGTGAAACCAGACAGTCTATATCCAGGTCAGCAGTTTTGGACATATTCTCATTGCCCATTGCAAATTCATTTATAGCGCGGCGGAAGTTTTCCAGATTTTCCTTTTCCACCGCCAGACCTGCCGCCAGTTCGTGACCGCCAAAACGTATAAGGTATTCTTTTACATTATCCAGTGCGTTGTGCAGGCTGAATGCCGGAACACTGCGTCCACTGCCTTTATATTCGTCACCATCTTTGGTAAACACAATGGCAGGGCGGGAATATTTTTCCACCAGGCGGCTGGCAACAATGCCCACAACACCCGGGTGGTAATGGTCGCCCCATACAACGATGACACGGTCTTTCAGCATATCGCCGTTGTCCTGAAGGTCGTTGGTAATATCTTCTGCCATTTTGTTCTGTGTGTCCTGACGTTTGCGGTTTTCGTTGTCCAGGAAAGATGCCAGGTTGTCTGCATCTTCTTCATCTTCGCTTAAAAGCAGTTCCAGCGCGCTGGTTGCATCGCTCATTCTGCCGGCGGCATTGATACGCGGTGCAATAGTATAGGCAATATTTTCACTGGTTACCGCCTTGCCTTCCAGACCGCTGATTTTCATCAGGCTTTCAAAACCGCAACGCGGTGCGGAATTGAGTATTTCCAGACCTGCCTTTACAAAAGTGCGGTTTTCGCCTTCCAGCAGCATAAGGTCAGCCACTGTGCCGGTGCAGACAAAGTCTGCATAATAGTCCAGCATTTCTTCACAAGGCACACCTTCCAGGGCACACACCAGTTTGAAGGCCACACCCACACCTGCCAATATTTTGCAAGGTGAAGTATCGTCTTTCTGCAGTGGGTCCACCACTGCAAGTGCAGCAGGTATTTCCTGTTTTGGAAGGTGATGGTCTGTGATAACAATATCCAGACCGATGCTGTTGGCATAGGCCACTTCGTTGATGGCAGAAATGCCATTGTCAACGGTGATTACAAGGCCTACACCCTTTTCTTTGAATTTTGCCAGAACAGAACTGTTAAGACCGTAGCCTTCACTTTCTCTGTTTGGCAGTTTGTAAAAAACATTTGCCCCAACGCTTTCCAGATAGGAAAACAGGGTTGCTGTGGCGCACACACCGTCCACATCGTAGTCGCCGTAGATAACAATTTTTTCATCATTTTCTATGGCCTGCCATATACGCCGAACTGCTTTGTCCATATCTTTCATCAGGAAAGGGTCAGACAGCGGCGCACTGTCCAGATATTTGGTTGTTGCCTGTTCTTTATTGTGAACAGACCTGGATAGCAGCACTTTTGACAGCAAAGTGCCAACACCCAGCTGTTTGCACAGACTGTCTACATCAGCCCGGGCAAACTCGTTGACTTTCCATTTTCGATAAAGCATCTAAACCTCTATATTTATATATTATTAAACGAAATTATAAAACGACAAATGGCAGTGAAGTTTTCTCCACTGCATAATGTCTGGTTATGGTCTGTATTTTTCGCAGATATACTGTGCCACGCGGACACCGTCTACAGCGGCTGACATAATGCCGCCAGCGTAACCTGCGCCTTCCCCTGTTGGGTACAGACCTTTGATATTGCTCTGATAATCTTCGCCGCGGTGAATACGCACCGGTGAAGATGTGCGGGTTTCCACACCTGTCAGCATACTGTCTGCCGCGCCAAAGCCTGGCAATTTTCTGTCCAGAACTGGCAGGGCACTGCGCAGATTGTCTGTGATGAAGGATGGGAAAAGTTTTGTAAAATCAGCCTCTGTAACACCCAATGGGTAGGTAGGCTGTACACGTTTCATATTTATACCGCCTTTGCCGGACAGGAATCTGTCCACTGTCTGGGCAGGGGCTTTATAGTTTCTGCCACCCAGTCCAAAGGCTGTTTTTTCCAGCTGGCGCTGGAAGCCGATGGCTTTTGTAAAGTCATCATCAAAGTCTTTTGGCTCAACAGATACCACCAGGGCACTGTTGGCATTTTTGCCGTCACGGGCATGGCGGGACATACCGTTTACCACCACAGTGTTTTCTTCACTGGCGGCGGCAACTACCTGACCACCTGGGCACATACAGAATGTATACACACCCCTGTCCCCTTTTGTGTGGGACAACTGGTATTCACCCTTTGGCAATGCAGGGTGACCTGCCAGGTCGTGATAAAGACCTTTGTCGATTTCACTTTGCAGGTGTTCAATACGCACACCTACACTGAAAGGTTTTGCGCTCATTTCCACACCGCGGTCTTTCAGCACGAAGAACAATTCCCTTGCGCTGTGGCCTGTGGCAAGAATCAGGTTTTCGGTGGCAATTTCACCTGCTGTGGTTTTTACACCTGCCACCTGTCCATTTTTTATAACAATATCTGTAAGGGCAGTGTCAAACAGCACTTTGCCCCCCAGAGAGATAATTTCTTTTCTTATATTTTTGATTACATCTACCAACAGGTCTGTGCCTATATGGGGCTTTGCCATTTTTGCAATTTCTGCCGGGGCACCGTGGGCGATAAATGTATTCATTACAAAACCACAGCGCATATCTGATATACGGGTGGTCAGCTTGCCGTCTGAAAATGTGCCTGCACCGCCTTCGCCAAACTGAATGTTGCTGGCAGTGTTCAGCAGGCCTTTTTCTTCAAAGACTTTTACTGTTTCTATTCTTTTGTCAATTTCCTGGCCCATTTCCAGCACCACAGGTTTAAAACCCATTCGTGCCAGCACAAGGGCGGCAAAGATACCTGCAGGGCCAAACCCACAGATAACAGGAGGAGACACCATCTGCTTTTCACCTGTTGCAAAGGTGAGCTCAGGTTCTTCCTTTACAGAAATATCCTTGTGTTTGTTTTTAAATCTTTCTTCCTTTGCGGGGTCTGCCAGTTTCGCAGCAACGCTGTAAACAAATTTCACATCGCCTTTTCTGGCATCAATGCTGACTTTATATACCCAGATGTCAGCTATCCGGCTGCGCGGGATGTTCAGCAGTTTCAGTGCTTTTTCCACAGCCTGGCTGTGGGAGGAAGTGATATTCAGTTTTATGTTGTTTACCAGAAGCATACCGCTTCCTCCTTACAGATTATTTTTTGATATTTACAGTGTATGCACCTTTAACATAAGCCCCATTGGTGGATGGAATGATGAAATCCACTTCCACAGACTGCTGGCCCTGGGCCGCTGTAAGTGTGGCGGCATCTATCTGTGCGATAACACTGCCGGCTGACAGTGATTCTACCGCTGTCTTTTCACCGATAATGGAAACATTGCTGATAACTTTTGTCATCAGCTGAATATCGCCATCGGCATCGTTGAGAATTTTTATTTCAGAAACATCCATCAACCTTTCTGTCAGGTTTTCACCGGACACAGACACAGAAATCTGTGTCACTTCGTCAAGACTGCGGTAACCTGATGGCAGTTTAAGGTCAAACACATATTTTTCATTTGTTTTCAGTGTGGCCAGGTCTATATAACCCACCACGAAATCTGTAAGTGCAGAGGCAGACTGTGCCGGCACTGACAGGCGTATTTCTTTTACAGAAAGTGACTGGTGCAGTATTCCTGTGTCAAAACCTGCAGGAACATTTACATATTCCACTTTCACAGGCAGTATCACTTCTTTAGTAATAGGTATGGTAATATCCACTTCTGCCACATTCATAGACAGCAGTTTGTCATCTATCAGCCCGCCGTTTTCATCATACAGGCTGACTTTGCTTGGCAATACAGCAGTCTGTGACAAAGTTTCTGTTGTAACTGTGGCGGCCACAACCCTGGAAATAGAATTTATTTTATATTCAGGGCCTGTGATTGTAACTGTGGATGGGTTTGTGGTAGGACGTTCTGCCATATAGTCAGAATCAACCACAACTGAAGAAATATCCACTTCCACAGGGAATTCCTTGCTGATAAGCCTGTCAAATCTTACAGTAACATTATCCTTGCTGTAAGAATTGATGGTGAAGTTGGATATGTTGGATGTTTTGTCTGACGTGAGCACAAATGTGTAACTGCCCGGACCATCAATACCTGTGATAGACGGATAAACAATAATATCGTCAGCTGTCAGGTCACCAGTAACTGAACGCGGACCTGTAACAGAAACATCCACAGAGGTAATGTCCATTTCTATAACATCCAACCCCATTGACTGATAGGCGCTGGCACGGTACTGCATATTTATAGGTACATCGTGGATGGTGGTGGTATGTTCGTTGTTTACAAACACTACCACATATCCCCAGAGGATAACGGCCATAACAACAGAAATAAATTTCAGGAAGCGGCTGTCATCAAGAAGTTTTGATAATCTGCTATTCATCATTCTTCCTCCTTAAAAAGCCGCCGGCCACACCTTTGTCCCGGGCATCTATAATAGGCTGTACAAATTCTTTTGTCAGCATTTCGTAAATGGAATGTCTGTCCTGATTGCGGCGCAGAACACCGTTTTTGGCATAGGAAATAGTGCCTGTTTCTTCACTTACAACCAGTGCGATAACGTCGCTGACTTCACTGATACCCAAGGCTGCACGGTGACGTGTACCCATTTCTTTACTGATTTCCAGATTGTCCGACAGTGGCAGTACACAGCCTGCGTGGGTAATACGCCCCTGATGAACAACAACTGCACCGTCATGCAGTGGTGAGCCATCGTAAAAAATAGTGCCGATAAGTTCAGGTGTAATATCTGCATTTACAGGAGTACCGGACATTTTTACACTTTCCAGACGATTGAAATTTTCCATAACAATCAGTGCGCCTGTCTGCTTTTCGCTCATTCTTTCCACACCGTCACATATAGCGGCAATGGCTTTGCGCAGCTGTTCAACTTCCCTATCTTCATAGGTACGTCTGCGCATATAACTGCGGGAAAACATATTCAGACTGCCCACCTGTTCAAGGGCGCGGCGCAGTTCCGGCTGGAACACTACCAGCAGGGCAATAAGACCAACCTGCAGCAATGTATCGATAAGGAAGGTGGTGGCCTTCAGTTTGAATGTTATGGCAACGATATACACAGCAAAGAATATGCCTACACCAATCATCAGCTGGAAAGCCCTGGTCTTTTTCAGCATATTCAGTACATAGTAGATAACCACAGAAATAATGGCTATATCCAGAATATCAGCAAAACCGACAGACTGCATAATATTGCTCAGTCGGCCCACGATATCAGAAAAACTCATAATTTCACCGCCTTTTATAAATTAACGCTGTAAACACAGCAGGATATACTTTTTCTATCCCATTATTTTAGCATATAAATAAAGATATTAAAAGCATTATAAAAAATTTGTAATAAAAGTTTAATAAAGTTGAAACTGATTGCCCTGTCCCAATCAGCCCACAGCAATCAAAAGGCCATTTTACAATCAGCAGGCAACTACAAATTTATTGTCAGTCGGCTGTTTTCAGCAGACATACGCTGTGTACCGCAATACCCAGGCCTTCTCCTGTGAAGCCCAGGCCTTCTTCTGTGGTGGCCTTTATAGAAACACGGCTGATATCGCAGTGCAGTGCCTTTGCAATGTTTTCTCTCATTTTTGGAATGTGAGGGGCCAGTTTTGGTCGCTGGCAGAGAATTGTCACATCCACATTTTCCACGTCTGCACCGTGGTCAAAAATCATATCTGCCACGTGGCCCAACAGCACCAGACTGTCTGCACCTTTATAACGTGGGTCAGTGTCCGGAAAGTGCTTGCCTATATCGCCCAGGGCAAGGGCACCCAGCAGTGCATCGCTGACTGCGTGCAGCACAACGTCAGCATCGGAATGACCCAGCAGGCCTTTTTCAAAAGGTATTTCCACACCGCCCATAATCAGCTTTCTGCCTTCCACCAGTTTATGTACATCGTAACCGTGACCAATTCTCATTTTTGTCTCCTTTTTTATATCGTCAATAGTTGTTATTTTATAGTTTTCATATGCACCCGGGGTAATTTTCACCGCTACCCCTGCCTTTTCAAACAGCTGGGCATCATCTGTGATACTATCATCAAAAATTTCTGCCGCCAGTTTTTTGTATAAAGATACACTGAATGCCTGTGGTGTCTGTGTTATGTAAAGGGTATTTCTGTCCGGTGTGGCGTCAATAAAACCGCCGCCAGATACTTTGATAGTGTCCTTTACCTTTACACAAGGCACTGCCGCATCGTGGTCGAATGCTCCATCTATTGCAGCATTGATTACAGCCTGTGACACATAAGGTCTGGCACCGTCGTGTATTGCCACAATTCCGTCAGTTTCAATAACTTCCAGTGCATTCAGCACGCTTAATGCGCGGGTTGCACCACCTTTTACCACTGTTTTTACTTTTGAAAAACGTGCGGCAATCTGTTTTATTTCATCATAGTTTTCCCCTGCCGCAACAATAATGCAGTCTACAAATTCATTTTCCTGGAATTTTGAAATAGAGTGATGGGCTACTTCATATCTGTCCAGCTTGTACAACATTTTGTCAAAACCTATTCTTGTGCCTTTTCCTGCCGCCAGCACAACAGCGTATACCTGTTTATTTTTATACATAAATATTACCTTTTGCCTTTGCGAAGATGCAGTTTTTCATCATACTATGATTATACAACACCGCCAGGTAAAATACAAAGAAAAGATTGTGAATTTATTGCAATTATATCCTTTGGCAATGTATAATTAAATAAAAAGGCCGGAGGTAATATTATGAAAAAAGAAGCGATGGAAGTATTGCTGAACAGACGTGCAATAAGAAAATTCAAACCTGATGCAATACCTGCAGATGTGCTGGATGCAGTGCTGGAAGCAGGTACATTTGCCCCAACAGGCAGTGGCAGACAGTCACCTGTGATTCTGGTAGTGCAGGATGAAGAAAAAGTAAACAAAGTAAAAAAACTGAACGCCAAAGTGATGGGTACAGACCGCGACCCATATTACGGCGCACCTGTTATCCTGCTGGTGCTGGCAACAGAAAGAGCAGTAAATGAAGAAATAGCCATTCTGGACTCTGCTTCTGTTACAGTAAATCTGCTGAACGCCGCCTACGCAATGGGTCTGGGCAGCTGCTGGATTCACAGATGTAAAGAAATGTTTGCAATGGAAGAAGGCAAACAGCTTTTAAAAGAATGGGGTATAGAAGAAAACCTGCGCGGGGTATGTTCCATCGCACTGGGCTATGCCGACTGCGAACAGCCAACACCAATTCCAAGAAAAGAAAACTACATTATCAAGGTATAATAAAAAAGACAAGGTTTTTACACCTTGTCTTTTGTTTTTATGCAATGCTTACGGTAACAATGAATTTACAGTGTTTTTGTTTTTTCAATTACATATTCCCTGATGGCTTTTGTAACACCGCCATTGTTGTTTGAATCTGCGTGGTGGGAATATCTGTCTTTCAGCAGTTGTACGCCGTTTTCCATAACGAAAGGCCAGCCAGCTGCAGCCAGCAGGGTTTCGTCGTTGAAATAGTCACCGAATGCCATAGTTTCTTCTTTTTTCACACCCAGTTTGTCCATTATCAGCTGCAGACCATAGCCTTTGCTGGCTTTGTTGCTGACAATGTCCACCCAGATTTCACCACTGACATACACTGATGTGTCCTTTTCCATAGCTTTGCGGATAACAGGGTAAGAGTAGTTTTCTATATCGCCGCTGCCGTCATAAACAGAAATTTTATACACATCATCAGTGATTTTGTAAAAATCTTCATAACTGTCCAGCCATTCCAGCGGGGAATACGGCCGCTGGGCCCATTCCATAAAGCCCTGTGGACCTGCCACACCAAAACATTTATCCATTGTAAACAGCAGTGGCACAGTATTTTCCATATCCTTTATGGCGTCCAGTGTGCGGTGAACCTGGTCTGTGGTAATAGGGTGGTTTACAGTATTCACACCTTTTTCATAAATATTTGCACCATTGTTGCAGACGCATATCATAGTATTGATACTGTCCCCCAGTGTAGGGTGGATAGCGTCAAAGTTGCGGCCGGAAACTGCGGCAAAGGCAATGCCCATATCTTTCAGCTGTGAAAGCACTGTTTCAAAATCTGGCGGCAGCTGTTTGTTATCGTCAAGCAAAGACCCGTCCAGGTCAGTTGCAATAAGTTTAATCATATATTTCTCCATAAATCAACAAAAAATAATGTAAAGCCCAAGAGCTATGTATATAACAGGTGTAAGAATCTGCCTGTATTTTTCCATTAATGTTCTGAACACCGGCATCTCCGCCAGCTTTTTACCAAGAATGCAGAACAGCCCTGTCATAACAAAGAAAATTACTGCGCAAAACATCATCTGGCCGAATGTAAAGCCTGCCAGCAGGGGTATATAGACACCTATATTGTCTGCACCGCTGGCCAGGGTGATAAGGGCACTATTTACAGCACCGGACGGAGTGATGCTTTCTGCTCCGTCTTCATTATTACCTCTTATATTGTTCCATAAAACCTTCAGCCCCAGCGCTATCGGCACAAATCCCAACAGCCACAGCCGGTTTCCTGCAACAGCCTGCAGGCCAAAAGCGGCACTGCCGCTGATAGCCAGCAACAGGGCCGTACCAAGAAACTTGCCCTGGACAATGGCAGTGGTCTGTTTTTTATCGGTTGCCGCTGAAAACAGCAGCATATTTATAAACAAATCGTCAGTGTTTGTGGCTATGAACGCCATTACTGCCGTAAAAAATGTGGCAATCATACCGCGTCACCTATCAGTATTGCCCTGCAGGGAGCACCTTCCGCACCTGCAATATTCAAAGGCTGTGCAGACAGGAAATATCTACCCTGCGGTATGTTTTTCAGCACCAGACCTTCCAGCAGTACGATTTCCTGTGATAAAAGTATTTTATGCACTGCCATTGGTGCATCCACCGGACCGACAGACTGGCTTTCCACACCCAGAAGCAATATTTTATTTTCAGCAAAAACTTCTGCCGCCTGCGGTGTAACGATGCTGTCACCTGCTATAAGTATGCGGTGCATAGCCTTTGCTTTCTGTGCCTGCGCCATAATTTCAACAGCATCAGAGGCTGACATCTGCCCGCTGTGGTGTGCCACAAAGCAGTGACCCACAAAACAAGACAGCGGCATCATGTCCACAGTTTTGCCATCTTTTATAAAATGCCGCGGTGCGTCAATATGGGTGCCGTTGTGGGCACACATTGAAAAGTCTGTAAGATTGTACAAATCCCCTTTTGCCATATCCATTATCTTGTGTGCTGAGGGTGTGGTGTCGCCGGGGTATACCTGGCAGGAAAGTATTTCCTGTGAAATATCAATAATCATATATAGCTCCTGTACAGCTGTTTTACGGTATCAACACAATTATACAATATCTTCAATAAAAAGGCTATATAAAGAAAAACTGCGGCCGATGGGCCGCAAGTTATTCCAAACGAATTTTAATTATTCAGCTTCGATAGCACCTGTTGGGCAAGCAGCTTCGCAAGCACCGCATTCGAGACATGCGTCTGCATCGATAACGAATTTGCCATCACCTTCAGAGATAGCGCCTACTGGACATTCGCCAGCGCAAGCACCACACATAATGCAAGCATCAGTAATTTTGTATGCCATGATAATACCTCCGTTTGTTTTTAGCTATAGCTATATATTTTTTCGGCAATGCCGAAAGCTACACAGATTAATCTGCTTAAAAACAGTCTACTACAATAACTGTTTTTGTGCAAGTGTTTTTTAAAAATTCACAATTTTATCAGAAATCAGTCTTCCAGGCTGCGCAGTTCTTTATCTGTCACGCGGTCTGTGTTCTGTCTGCCTGCACGGCGGATAACAGAAATATCATCCACAGCATATTCTTTTGGCACGCCGTCTTTGTTTCTGTCCAGGCGTACTTTCAGTTTGCCCGCCAGAAGTGAAACTTCTGTAACAGTACCTGTACCGTCATCTGTGCGCACGTAACTGCCCACACCAGGTGTGATGCTGTTAAGATATTCATAAACGTTCTGTTCATAGGACAGACAGCACATAAGTCTGCCACAGCTGCCGCTGATTTTTGTAGGGTTCAGTGACAGTCCCTGTTCCTTTGCCATTTTTATGGAAACAGGTGTGAAATCTGACAGGAAGCGTGAACAGCAGAATGGCTGACCGCATACACCGATGCCGCCCATCATTTTGCTTTCGTCACGTACGCCAATCTGGCGCAGTTCAATTCTGGTTCGGAAGATGGCAGCCAGTTCTTTTACCAGTTCGCGGAAGTCCACACGGCCGTCAGCAGTAAAGTAAAACAGTGCTTTACTGCGGTCAAATGTGTATTCCACATCTATCAGTTTCATATCCAGTTTATGTTTTTCAATTTTTTCCAGACAGATGTCAAAAGCCTTTTTCTCGTCGCGTCTGTTCTGCTGCATCTTTTCGATGTCCTGCTTTGTGGCAATACGTGAAACAGCTTTCAGCGGTTTTACAATTTTGTCTTCGCTTTCTGTATGGATACCCTGCACAACCAGGCCACATTCCAGGCCTCTGGCTGTATCAACTATAACATAGTCTCCTTTTGAAACCTCAAAGTCTGCAGGGTCTAAAAAGTAGATTTTGCCGCTTTCTTTAAAGCGGACACCAATAACTTTAACCATATATTTCAAATGCCCGTAGGCATATCCTTTCAAATCAGAATGTTATCTGTATATTATATATAATTTTCGAAAAAATCGCAACAAATTATCTGCTTATTTCCACAGCAAAATTTTCCAGTGCCAGGTTCAGATTTACATTTGTGGCCATAATTTCGTTGTATCTGTGTATTGTATTTATTGCCTGTATGGATTTTTCATTGAGGTTGCGGTGGCAGATGTCGCGCAAATCTTCCAGGAAAAGGCGGAAATCATCCTTTGCCTTTACATATGCATAACAGGCTTTTGCTATGCCATAAGTGTCATTTGTCTGTACCATATTGTACACAGCCACAGCATTCTGTAGGATGGCATAGCGCTTTTCACTGCTGATGGCATTTTCTATCTTGCCTATATTTTCGCCGTAAACTGCCATCAGACTGTTTACCATCCGGCCGTCTGCACTTCTGGCCGCAAAGTAAGCAGACACTTCACTGGCAGATGGCGACTGCAGTGTATAGACTGCACAGCGTGAACGTATGGTGGCAAGGATTGCCCGGGGGTTATTGGTAGTAAGAATATAGGTTGTGTCGTTTTTAGGTTCTTCCAGATTTTTCAGCAGTGCATTGGCAGAGTTTGTGTTGAAATTTTCGCAGTTATGGATAATAACCACTCTTTTTTCCCCGGCTATGGAAGAATAGCTGACATCTTCGTTGAGCTGGCGGATTTTGTCTACACGTATCATACCGCTGGCGCCTTCCCCTTTTATGGAGATAACCTGTGGGTTTTTGCCCTCTTTCAGCGCCTGTACATCTGATGTGCCGATGATATCCGCTGCCAGCAGCCAGGCAAACCGGTTTACCCCCAGGCCCTTTTCACCACACAGCAATAAACCATGAGAAAGCCGCCCTGATGCCAATGCACCAAGGAGGCTTTCTTTAATATTCCTATTACCTGTAAAAGTATTTAACAGCATTATACTTTTTCAAATCTGTCCACAGGAAGCACAAAGATTGTAGCGCCGCCTACTGTAACTTCCAGAGGGATGGATGAAGACATACCCACGCCATACATAACTGTTGATGGCACGATTTCTGTACGTTTCTGTGCGTGTTCACCAATGATTCTGATAACATCATCAACTTTATCATCTTCTGTACCGATGATAAGTGTAATGTTACCTGACATAAGGAATCCGCCTGTTGTAGCAAGTTTTGTTACAGAATATCTGGCTTTTACCAGAGCCTGTGATACGATTGTTGAGTCTTCTTTATTGATGATAGCCAAAATAAGTTTCATATATAGCCCTCCTTTAACAGGCGCAAATTGCAGAATTATCTGCTTCTTACCATAAATATATCATTATTTATAAACAATTTCCACTGTTTTTCATAAAATTCATTATAAATATACAACTGAAATATAAATTTTATAGCAAATATTACATATAAAATATTCCTGCAAAAGACTATTTTACACATATTCTTCCAGCAGTTGCTGTTTCACAGGAATCATTGCATTCTGTGCCATTGACAGGTATCTTACACCCAGCTGTGCATAGGCTTTTGCACAGGCGGCGTCAGCGGCGGATTCACCGCATACCGATACTTTGACACCAGCAGCATTTGCGTTGTTCACTGTGATTTCTATCAGTTTCAGTACAGATGGATGCAGTGGGTTGTAATATGCAGCTGTTTCCACATTTATACGGTCAGCGGCAAGGGTGTACTGTGTAAGGTCGTTTGTACCGATGGAGAAAAATTTCACATGCTGTGCCAGCCTGTCGCTGATAAGTGCGGCAGCCGGTGTTTCTATCATAACACCCCATGTAATTCTGTCCACATAAATATCACCTTTTTCCAGCAGTTCATTTTTCACTTTTTCGGCCATTTCCAGATAGTCTGTCAGGTCTTTTTCCAGCGCAACCATAGGCAGCATTACGTTCAGGTCACCACAGCGGTCAGCGGCAATGTACAGCGCCTTTGCCTGTGTTTCAAACAGCTGTCTGTGGCGGTACTGCAGGCGGATGCCACGCAGCCCCAGTGCAGGGTTTGGCTCTTTTTCCAGACTGATGTCGCCGATAGGTTTGTCTGCACCGATGTCAAATGTGCGGATAGTTACAGGTTTGCCCTGTGCCGCATTTATACACCGGCAGTAAAATTCCAGCTGGCTTTCAAAAGTAGGCTGGCTGCTTTTCATAAACAGGATTTCACTGCGCACCAGGCCTATACCCTGGGCACCATTGTTGATTGCCAGTGTTATATCCTGTGGGTCGTTGCAGTTGGCCCAGATTTCCAGTTTGTCACCACAAGGCATATATATTTCTTTTTCTTTCAGCGCCATAAGTGAAAGTTTTGCGCGCTGTTCCTGTTTGATTCTGTGGTGGAACAGTGCCACTGTACCGTCATTAGGGCTGATGTGAACTTCACCTGAATAGCCATCCAGACATACTGTTCTGCCATTATTCAGCGGATTTAAAATTTCGCTGTCCATACCGCATACAGACGGAATACCCATTGTGCGGGCGATGATGTTGGCATGGGACTGGTAGCTGCCGCCCACCGTCACAAAGCCCAGTGCGTACTGTCTGTCTATTGATGCCAGGTCGCTTGGCAATATTTCATCTGCCACTATTATTGATGGCTCTGTAAGGTTGAAACGTTCCCTGCTGTGGCCATCCAGAATGTCCACTACTCTGCCCAGCACATCACGGATGTCGCTGGTGCGTTCTGACAGATAGCCATCGCCGATATTTTTCAGTCTGGCGCAGAATTCTTCCATAGCCATTTCAACGCTACGGGCTGCACCATTGCCGCCAGCAATATTTGTTTCCACCATTTCTTTCAGGCTGTTATCATCCAGCATAACCAGCTGGAAATTGAGAATATCCTGCTGGGTGCGATCGCCTGTCTGCATAAGTTCACGCAGTTCATCCTTTGCCAGGATAATAGCAGCTTCATACAGGGCTTTTTCGCGGTGAGTTGCCAGAACCACACGTTTAAAGCCTGTAATGCGGCGGTTGATAATTTTGATTTTACCAACTGCCAGACCACCTGAAGCAGAATTGCCTATATATTTAATCACAAACTGTCACTCCTTCCTGTAAGGGAGTATGCATAATTTTATTCATCTTTACCATAATATGATTGCTATGCGATAAAAACAGCACAAAAACCCATTATGTATATTTTAATTATTATAACACACCATTAAAATCAAATAAAGGTGAAAAATAATATTTTGTATAAAAAGTGATAATAACCCAATTTTAATTCAATTTTTCTGCTTTTTTCACAAACTTTAGAAATATGTTTCAATTTTATTGAAAAATTGAATTATTTATTTTATAATTTTATGTTGTATAAATCTTTGATTAAGATGGATTTACAACCTGAAATTTCAAATAATACTGATTTATGAAAAGAGGAATGAATATGTCCAGAACAATAGGCGCAGTTTCAAGAGGTATCAGAACACCTATTATCGTTGAAGGTGACAACCTGGTTGAAATCACCGTTCAGAGCTTGCTGGAAGCCTTTGAAGAAGAAAACATTACAGTCCATGACAGAGACATCGTAGGCGTAACAGAAGCTGTTGTTGCCAGAGCACAGGGCAACTATATCACATGTGATGATATTGCAAAAGATGTTAAAAATAAATTCGGCGATGAAACAATCGGTCTGATTTTCCCAATTCTTTCCCGTAACCGTTTTTCAATCGTTCTTAAAGGTATTGCAAGAGGCGCAAAGAAAATTGTGCTGATGCTGTCTTACCCATCTGACGAAGTGGGCAACCACCTGGTAAGTCTTGACCAGCTGGATGAAAAAGGCGTTAACCCTTGGTCCACAATCCTGACAGAAGCTGAATACAGAGAACTGTTCGGTGAAAACGTTCACCCATTTACAAAAGTTGACTATGTAGCATACTACAAAGAACTGATCATGGGTGAAGGCTGTGAATGTGAAGTTATTTTCGCAAACAGAGCAACAGACATTCTGCCATATGCTGACCACGTTATCTGTGCAGATATCCACAGCCGTGCACGTTCCAAACGTCTGCTGAAAGCAGCCGGTGCAAAACAGGTACTGGGTCTGGATGAACTGATGACAGAATCCATCGATGGCAGTGGCTACAACGAAATGTACGGTCTGCTGGGTTCCAACAAAGCAACAGAAGAAAAAGTAAAACTGTTCCCACGTGACTGTGAAACATTCGTTACAGAACTGCAGGCTGCACTGCTGAAAGCAACAGGCAAAAAACTGGAATGTATGGTTTACGGCGACGGTGCTTTCAAAGATCCACAGGGTAAAATCTGGGAACTGGCTGACCCAGTTGTTTCCCCAGGCTTTACAGATGGTCTGGTTGGTCTGCCAAGCGAACTGAAACTGAAATACCTGGCTGACAACCAGTTTGCAGGTATGAAAGGTGAAGAACTGCGCGACGCAATGACACAGTACATCGCAAACAAGAAAAAAGACCTGATGGGCTCTATGGAAAGCCAGGGCACAACACCAAGACAGCTGACAGACCTTATCGGCTCTCTGTGTGACCTTACATCCGGTTCTGGTGACAAAGGTACACCTGTTATCTTTATCCAGGGTTACTTTGACAACTATTCCAACGAATAATCAATTCAAAATATAAAAGGGAGGCTTTCGCCTCCCTTTTCATTTTATAAAATTATCTTTCCACAAGTGTTACATCAGACAGCTGCGCATACAGTTCCACATTCGTCATCAGCATCTGGTGACCGGACAGAACTTTGTCAAAATCAAACTTGCGCAGGCCTGTTATCAGTTTTGCGTGGCTGTCTGCATAATAGGCAGGCTGCACAGGCATCAGGTCTTCATAATGTATATCACCCAGGAAAATACATTTTTCTTCCTGGATATATGCCACTGCACAGTCATAGCTGTGGCTGTTTTCAATGGCTTTCAGTTCTACTGTAACACCGCCCAGGTCCAGTTTAAGTTTGTCTGTATATTCCACTGTGGCAGGTGTGATTTTAATCATTGACTTGTCTGGATATTCCAGATTGAGATGAGGATATGAAAAAGCGGATGCTTCGCCTGTCTCTATTCTCTTTTTCATTTCTTCATCAGTCCAGCCCCAGCCCTGCATCTTTTTCAGCTGTTCATTTGTTCCTTTTGTGGCAAAGCTGGTTACATTTTTCATATGGCCCAGACCATAAGTGTGGTCCCAATGGTTGTGTGTCAGGATACACAGGTCAGGTTTTGGCAGGCCGTTTTCTTCCAGCTGCTGCATAAACATATCCACGTGGCGTTTTGATGAGCCGGCATCCAGCATAAGTGTATGGTTATCCCCCACTACCAGACCTATTGTACACCAGTCATTTTCTTTGTAGTGTGGCAGGTAATACAGTCTGTCACTTACTTTTATAAGTTTGAGTTCGATGTTTTCCATGTTGATTTTATACCTCTTGTAATATTTCTTTTTAAAATTACTATTTCACATCAATCCAATATCTCTGACCGATTTTTGGCTGATTGTTGCGGATGATTTCCACCTCGTTTTCCAGAACACCACCGGCATTCAGAATGGATCTGGCAGATGCCACATTGTCACTTACACAGCACAGCAGCACTTTGTCCAGCAGCAACTGTTTCAGCAACGGCATACTCATTTCTATCATTTTTGCGGCATATCCGTTGCCACGGTGTTTTGGCGCAACACCATAACCGATGTGTCCGCCGTATTTCATCAGACCGCTGTTAAGGAAATGGCGTATTTCATATGCGCCGATAATTTCTTCACCTTCAGTAAGGAACAGCAATGTACCTGGCACCATCAGACGTGGCGGGTCATTTTCCAGTGTATCAAGATGAGCCAGAAACTCATCAATATTTCCCGTGTATTTCTGCAAAGTGGAAGGGATTATTTCTTCATCTTTCCAGTCTGCAATAAAATCGTCCAGTGCGCCTTTCATATCAATATCCAATTTTTTTAACTGCAAAGCCATAAGCCTTCTCCTTTCAGAATATTAAATGTTAAAATCATATTAATATATTTTCAAACTTTTTGCAAGAAATAAGTGTACCGCCTGCCAATCTGTGTTATAATCAGGTTATAATGATTCTTTATTACAGGAGAACGGATATGAGTGAAATTTTAAGTGAAAAAGTATTGAACTTTCTGAAAGAAAACCAGCAGTATCATTATGATATGACACTGGAACTGGCACAGATTCCAGCCCCAAGCAACAAGGAAGAAAAACGTGCAGCCTGGGTAAAAAACTATTTTGACAGTCTGGGCGGTACACAGAGTTATATTGACGATGCACTGAACGTTGTACTGCCACTGAACTGTGACGGTTGCGATGAAATCACAGTGTTTATGGCGCATATGGATGTGGTTTTCCCTGATGAAACACCACTGCCTCTGGAAGTGCGTGACGGCAAGGTTTTCTGTCCTGGCATCTGTGACGACACTGCAAACCTGACTGCCCTGCTGCTGATTACAAAATACATTATGGAAAACAACATTTCCGCCAAAAAAGGTGTACTGATTGTGGCCAATACCGGTGAAGAAGGTCTGGGCAATCTGAAAGGCAGCCGCCAGATAATGGAAGATTATAAAGGCAGAATCAAAGAGCTTATCTCTTTTGACGGCACATTCGGTTTTGTGTGCAATGATGCAGTAGGCAGCCACAGATACAGTGTGGAAATCAAAACTGAAGGTGGCCACAGCTATGGTAATTTTGGCAACAGAAATGCTATTGCCTTCCTTTCCTCTATGATTAATACATTATACACAATAAAAGTGCCTCCTATGGGTAAAACAACCTACAACGTAGGCACAATCGAAGGCGGCACCAGCGTCAATACAATAGCACAGAATGCAAAAATGCTGTACGAATACCGTTCAGACAATATGGAAAGCCTGGCAATTATGGAAAAATTCTTCAACTCTGTATGCGACAGTTATCGCAATATGGGTGTGGAAGTAAATGTGGAAATACTTGGCAAGCGTCCTTGCAAAGGTATTGTAGATGAAGACCGGCTGGCAAAACTTACAACAAAGGCCATAGCCATAAGCGAAATATACACTGGCATCAGATGCACAACAGGCGCCAGCAGTACTGACTGCAACACACCGCTTTCAATGGGTGTGCCTGCCGTATGCTTCGGTCTGTGCCAGGGTCGTGGGGCACACACCCGCGGTGAATGGCTGGAAATAGACAGTCTGCCTGTGGGTGCAAAATTAGCCGCCGCCTTTATGTCTGACTATTTCACAAACTTCTGATAAAAGGCCCAAACAAGACTTATTTAATTTAATACATAAAGCACAAAAGCTGTCATTGTTTTATCAATCAGCCTTGTGCTTTATATTTTTATTAATGCAATAGCTTCATTTTTCTTAATTTTATAAACCTGCCGTTGAAAGCTTTGATACAAATTGCACAAAAAACATTTTATTATCTAAACAAATTGTAGATTTTGCAATTAACTACTTTAAAACAGGGAAATTTTGGTATAGAATATAAACGTAAACTTGTGGTATAATGCCACAAAAAAATGAAAGGATGTACACTAAAATGGCATATTCAAAATTCGCAAAAAGATATGACTTCGAAACAGTTATGGACCGTCGTGGTCTTGACTCAACAAAATGGGATATGATTCCAATCCCAGGCGCAAAAGTAGAACCAGGCTTCTCACACATTCCAATGTGGGTTGCTGACATGGACTTCCCAACAGCTCCAGCAGTTATCGACGCTATCATGGCTCGTCTGTTCGCTTCTCCAGCTATG
>JAFZDX010000032.1 GCA_017560985.1 Oscillospiraceae bacterium | reverse complement strand
ATTTTTTCATCAGTAAACAAACCACCATTTACATAAGGAAACGCCAGCAGTTCAGGTGCGTCATATGGGTCGCGGTCTTCTTCTTTTGTATCCAGCATTTTGAACAGGTCGATAACAGCCTTGCGGACATCTTTCACCGCAAAGCCCTTGATATAGTCATGGAACATAGTATGACTGCCAAACAGCCCGCTATCTTCTGCATACAAGCAGAAAACCAGACGAACACACAGCATATTCAGACTTTTGTGTGTTTCTTCGCTATCCTTGTCTATGTACTGTTTGTACAGTGCATCGTAAATCTTGCCAACCAGTTCGCCAGCCTGAATTGAAACATCCAGTTCTTTTTTTAGAATTTCGCTGTCTGTTTTTACAAGGAAATTCATACGATATGCTTCTTCTGGCAAGTTTTCCAGTTTAATAATTTCAGGTTCTCCGTAAGGCTTTTCCATATCATAGATATAAAAGCTTTCAAAGTTTGATGTTATTACATATCGTGGGTGCTTTGAAAGCGGCAGTTCTGAAATATATCTCTTTGCCTGTTGGAACGGATTCAGCAGAGAGCCGTCTGACTGTTTAATAGGTTTGTTCAGGTCTTTGCCCAGACTTTTCTGTTCAATCAGAACTTTGGTAGTTTCAATATATCCGTCTATAAAACTGGTGTGGTCGATATGTACCTGGTCTTCAAATGAAATATAATGAGCAAGGTTTTCAACGCCATATACATTGCGCAGAAGTTCCAGCCAGAACGGCTGGCTCTGTCCTTTTTCATAGCCTTTGCCTTTCCAGTATTCAGCAAATGCTTTAGCAGCTTGTTTCTGTTGTTTGTCGGTCATAAGTTTATGCCCCTTATAATTTTATTATTTACATTATAACATCATACAGACAAGCATTTCAATTACACTAAAATATTATATAAATAAAAAAGCCTTAACTACTGGGATAGTTAAGACTTTTATGGTTGCGGAGGCCGGATTTGAACCAACGTCCTCTTGCGGTACCCGAAAAAATCTTCGTGCTGTTCGCTTACTTGATTTTTTCGACCGCTGCGCCATCCCCTGCTGCCCTTCATCCGCCACTGTCGGCGCAGCCGAATGAATGGTTTTGCCACAGGCAAAAACGCGAGTTTGTCCTTGCGAGCGTAGTGGTGCGGTTGCAGGCGATGCCTTCGAGAACCCTCGGTCGTTGGTTTTGGGGCAAAAGAAAAAAGCCTTAACTACTGGGATAGTTAAGACTTTTATGGTTGCGGAGGCCGGATTTGAACCAACGACCTTCGGGTTATGAGCCCGACGAGCTACCAGGCTGCTCCACTCCGCGGCATTTATTTTTTAGCGTAAAGTTATTATATCACAGGATATATGCGTTGTCAACACTTTTTTATAAAATTTAAAAGATTTTTTCGGGGGATATTTCACCCCCGAAAACAGGGTGCGATTATTCTGCGATTTCTTCCTGTGGAACAACGTCTTCTGTGATTACGATGTCTTCTGCATCTGCAAATTCATCGCCTTCATCTGTGAAGATATATTCTTCATAATCTTCCATATTTTCCTGGCTTTTTTTGTAATACATGTAAGCTGCGCCTGCTGCTGCACCGATAACTGCAACTGCTGCCAGACCTGCAAACAGATGTTTCATACCAAATCTCCTTTAAAATATACTTGCAGAAACCACAATGTGATATCCGCCACGAAAAGTATAATACTTCTTAATTATAGTATACCACTTTTTTAAAACTATACAAATGAAATTTTTGTGTTTTTACAAAAAAAATCATTTGACAGTGTCTACTTTATAAGATATAATACCAGTTTGGGTAATTAAGATAAAATTTAATATTATAAAGTAATAGGTGATAAATATGGATAATAAAATGATGGTTTTAATCAAAAAGTATCTGATTGTTATTATTGGTCAGATAATTATCGGTATAGGCTGTGCATTTATGGTTACCAGCGGTCAGGGCAATGACCCTATGGGCGTTATGGTAAGTGGTTTCAGCCAGATGTTCAGCATTCCTTTTGGCACTATGACAAACATTATCAGTTTTATTATTTTTGCAATAATGCTGGTAGTTTACCGCAAAAGGCTGACACTGACAACACTGATTACAGTTTTTGTAATCGGCTGGACTATTGACCCAGTGAACAAAATTCTTGCTGTGGCGAACGCCCCTGATATGGTGGTAAAATTTGCTTATCCGCTGATTGGCTGTATCATCATCAGCATCGGTGTTGCATTTTATCTGTGCATTGATTTTGGCGCAGGTATTACAGACAACGTAATCCTGATGATTGCTGACCTGACTGGTAAAGGCTATGCTTTCGGTTGTTACTCTCTGTACGCAGTTTATGTGCTGATTGGTGTTGTAACAGGCGGTGTTTGGGGCTATGCTACAATTCTGGGCCTGCTGCTGAACGGCAAAATCATTGACAGCCTGATTCCTGTTTTTGGTAAATCAGTTGCTGTATGGGCAAACAAATAATAGATTTTCACAGGCTGAGAAATCAGCCTGTTTTTTATTGCCTGAATGGCAGAAAAGTTATATAATTATATAGTTACAATATTATTTTAAAAGGTGATATTATGATTATTGCATTTCTTATCAGTTTCTGTGCCTGTATAGCAGGGGCTATCTGCGGTATGGGCGGAGGCGTTATTATAAAACCTGTGCTGGACTTTATACAGTTTGGCAGTGCCAGCACCATCAGCTTTATGTCTGGCTGTACTGTGCTGGCAATGACCACATACTCTGTGGGCAAAAGCCTGAAAAGCGGTGAAAAGACAGTGGAAATGAAAACTGTTACTCCACTGGCAATAGGTGCGGCTATCGGCGGTGTAATGGGCAAAACCCTGTTTAACACCGTGAGAGATATGTTTGCAAACCGCCAGATGGTAGGTGCTGTGCAGTCACTGGCACTGGCTGTTATTACCATTGCCACACTGATATATACCCTGAAAAAGGATAAAATAAAAACAAAAAATGTAAACGGCGCTGTTGGCTGTTTTGTAATAGGCCTGTGTCTGGGTGTTGTGTCCAGTTTTCTGGGTATTGGCGGCGGGCCAATCAATCTGGTGGTGCTATATTACTTTTTCAGTATGCAGACAAAGGTGGCGGCAGCAAACAGCCTGTACGTAATTCTGTTCAGCCAGGCAGCCAGTGTGATTTCCACATTTGTTACAGGTATACCTGCATTTGAACTGCCAAAACTGCTGACAATGATGGCCGGTGGCGTATGCGGCGGCATAGTAGGCAGAAAACTGTCAAAGAAAATGGACAACAAAGCAGTGGACAAGCTGTTTATCGTAATGATGATGTTTATCATCGGTATCAGTTTCTACAACGCTTATATTTACATTTCCACTTCTCTGATTCTACCACAGCGGACAGGCGACAGTATTTTTACATATATAGGTTTCTGATTACAGGCTCCCTTTCAAATCGAAAGGGAGTTTTTCTATTCTGACAAATAAAAAAGCTCCTCTTTTGAGGAGCTTTTTAAAAATCTGTACAAACCAACAATTAACGTTTGGAGAACCTACGGAATTTAAAATTCCTTTATTTTACTGAGAAAATAAAATGTTTCAAATAAGTTTGTAACTTACTTGTATTGTACCCACGGTTACTGTCAGCTGTTCAGTACTTCCAGCATTCTGTCTTCCATTTCGGATTCAAGACCTGTGTGGTAAACTTTTTCTATTTCTTCATGCTGGAAGAAAATATTATAGTCATCACTCAGATTCCCTTCAGGGTACAGGCAAGCCACATAGTCCCATATATAATTTGTGTCTTCCTGTATCTGTTTTCTGCCGTATATCATAATCGGCCTATCGCCGTCTTTTAATGTTACCACTGTCCCTATAGGGTAATAGTTCATTCTTCCACCTCCAGATATTTCCCATATTTGGCCAAAACTTCTTCTGCTGCGTTCCTTATTTCATCAAATGTAATAAGAGATTTATTATACTTAAATCTCATTTCGTTTACATTGTCATCAACAGATATATTAAACATATATTGCTCATCTATCCCCAGCTGATGTAAAGATTTGCGATATGCGATTTTATTTAATGGCAGCTTACTTTTATATATATACGCGTCAATGCCTGATGCATATTCGTATCCGTCTTTACCTGCCTTTCGCATTATTTCCACCGTCGGTGTGTACTGACAGATGCAAAGTAAAGGAGCTCCTTCTGAATAAATTATGCTGTAAACATCCCCGTTTTTAAAATTTTTCTGAAGATGGTCTATAACTTCATTGTGTTCTGCAAGATTTTTATCATATTCCACATAATAACAAAGGTTATAGTTTTCAGCCAACTTGCAGATAATAGCATAACTGACATCCAGAAAGTCATCAGAATGATAATTCACACTGTCATAAGGATATATTCTTGCATATTCATAAATTTCATCTGTTCTTTCAGTATATTTATCGGT
>JAFZDX010000031.1 GCA_017560985.1 Oscillospiraceae bacterium | reverse complement strand
GACAGTTGAAATAGTCATCAACAAATATCAGTGATCCCAGACCGAAAGTGGACAGCAGTGCACCGCGGCGGCTTTTGATTTTTTTGTTTGCCCATTCACCGTAAGCGGCAGAACCGCCGGCTCTTGTCATCAGGGCAACCATAATACCCAGGAAAACCAGGAAAATCAGGATACCAATGTTCCATGTATCACCGATTTTGGAAATCATAACTTCAAAAATAGCTTCTGTTGTGGCAACAGGTGCAAAGTTTGCATAAAGCAGTGCGCCTGAAAGTATGCCGATAAAAAGTGACATATACACTTCTTTTGTAATCAGTGCCAGTGCAATGGCAATTATTGGTGGTACCAATGACCAGAATGTTCCTACGAAATTCATAAATTTCTCCTCTTATAAAATGTATTTATGAATAAAGCTGCGATAGCTTAAAGTCAAAAAAATATGGCACGCAAAGAATGCGTACCACAGTCAATAAAACCCATCAGGGTTTGTATCAAAACTTTAGATAGCACTCCACTTTCGTGACAGTCCGTTACATATTCTGCAACAGCCCAGCCTCTGCCGGTTAAAAGGCCCGGTCAGCAACTTCGGCACAGCACCCCTTTCACCTTTCCGCCTTTACGGTTTTACAAAGGTTACTATTGAGCTATGCTCCTCTATCGAAACTTTATTGTATGCAAGGGATTGTATCACAGTAAACTGTTGTTGTCAACAGTTTTGCCTGTTTATACCATATATATTGGCTGGCTAAACAATAAAATGAAATAAAACAGGGTGTAATTGTCATTTGTAACAAAAACAGTGACTTTACCAGTCAAACAAAAAAGCGGAGCCATTGCCCCGCCTTGTTGTTACATTATTTAGACATTTCAGCCTGCAGCCATACTGCACCTACATCCAGTGCATTGTACAGACCATTTTTGATACCCTGTTTTTTCATTCTCTGAATAGGGTCAAGTTTTGTGTCTGTGGAAATTAAAGAAACGTGTATCTTGTCAGATACTGTCTGGCCGCCTATTTCTTTTGTACTGAGAACTTTCAGATACACGATAACAGGTGCATCTGGGTTGCCATAGTACATTTCATCACCGCTGCGTACCAGTGGTAAACCTTTGTAAGTCATGCCCATGGGCAATACCTCCTTGAATTTACTCAGGGAGACTATGCGAGATAATTTTTCAGAAGACTCTGCAGAATATCATCTCTGTCCAGTTTTCTGATTTTGTTTCTTGCTCCCTGGTGTGTAGTGATGTAGGTTGGGTCTTCTGACAGAATGTAACCCACAATCTGGTTGATAGGGTTATATCCTTTTTCCTGCAAAGCATCATACACTTCCTTCAAAGTCTGTCTGATTTCTTCGTCTCTTTCGTTGTAAATTGAAAAAATAGTGGTTTCGCTCATCCTACACCCTCCTTTATGCTAATACTATTGTACAGTAAAAATGTGAACAATTCAAGTATAAAAACCATCTTATTGGATATATGCTGCTTTTCGACAGAAAACAGTTGAGAAACGGCCAAATTATTGCCAATTAATTGACAATCCTACACTGTAAATGTATAATATTATATTACATAGAAATACTTTTTTTAATATACAGCGGTATCTGTAAAGTGTGGGCATTATAGAGAGAGGAGCCCAAAACACAGGAAAACCGCTTTGAAAAAGTGGAGGATACAATTATGAAAGAAAAATTGGAAGCCCTGCTTAGCGAAGGCATTTCACAGGTAAATGCTGCTAAAACAGAGGCTGAACTGCAGGAAGTAAAAGGCAGCCTGCTGGGCAAACAGGGCTCTGTAACCCTGCTGATGAAAGAAATGTCCAAACTGCCAAAAGAAGAACGTCCTGCTGCCGGCCAGCTTATCAACCGGACAAAAAATCAGCTCAGCGAACTGATTGATGCAAGAAGAGAAGAACTGAAACTGAAAGCCAGCGAAGTTGCAGCTGACTTTGACGTTACTGTGCCTGGCCTGGCACCTATCAGCGGCGGTCTGCACCCAATTATGCAGATGTGCTATGACCTTAACGACGCTTTCCGTTCAATGGGTTTTGAAGTGTTCGAAGCAACAGATATTTCAAGTGAATACTATTCATTCGACAACCTGAACTTCCCTCCAAACCACCCAGCAAGAGAAAGTATGGATACATACTGGCTGGAAGGCCATGACAGTGGCGAAAGCTGGGACAAACTGTGCCTGCGTCCACATCTGACAGGTGACAGTGTGCGCTACCTCCAGACACACAAAGCACCATTCCGTTTTGTATACCCAGGCCGTGTATACAGAAACGAAACAACTGACGCACGTCACGAAAGAGCGTTCTTCCAGTACGAAGCCCTTATCGTGGACAAAGACTTTTCATTTACAGCCGGTAAAGTAATGATTCAGACTATCCTGTCAAAAGTTTTCGGCAGAGAAGTAAAAATCAGAATGCGTTCCGGTTTCTTCCCATTTGTTGAACCAGGTTATGAAATCGATATGGAATGTCTGGTTTGTGGCGGCAAAGGCTGCAGCGTTTGCAAACATGTAGGCTGGATTGAAGTTATGCCAGGTGGCACACCACATCCAAACGTACTGCGTGCTGCTGGTCTGGACCCAGACGAATACACAGGCTTCTATGTAAACATCGGTCTGGATAGACTGGTTATGATGCGCTATGGCGTGGACGACGTGCGTCTGTTCAACTCTGCAGACCTGCGTTTCCTGGAACAGTTCCGCTAATTTAGGAGGTAATACAAATGTTAGTATCATTGAACTGGATTAAAGATTATGTAAAACTTCCTGATGACATGGACCTGAAAAAACTGGCTTATGACCTGACAATGTCAACTGTTGAAGTAGAAGATGCAGAAGAACTGGCAAAAAGATTTGAAGGCATCGTAGTAGGTGTTATCAAAGAAGTTCTTCCACATCCAAACGCAGACAAACTGCGTGTATGCCGCACAGACATCGGTGGCGGTGAAATCAAAGAAATCGTTTGCGGCGGCTCTAACCTGGAAGTAAACCAGAAAGTAGCTGTTGCAGTGCCTGGCACATTTGTAAAATGGCACGGCGAAGGCGAACCTGTGGAAATCAAAGTTTCAAAACTCCGTGGTGTTGAAAGCTTCGGTATGATCTGTGCTTCCACAGAAATCGGTCTGGAAGACCTGTTCCCACTGGGTGGCGAACACGAAATCCTGAACCTGAACGCATTTAAATGTGAAGCAGGTGACCCAATCGCAAAAGCACTGAACCTGGATGACGTTATCCTTGAAATTGACAATAAATCCATGACAAACCGTCCTGACCTGTGGGGTCACTATGGTATTGCCAGAGAAATTGCTACACTTTACGACCTGCCACTGGCAGAAATCCCTGCTTTTGACCCACAGGTTGAAGGTGGTATTGATGTAAGAATCGGCAACGACGAAAGATGCCGCCGTTTCATCGGCACAAAAATGGAAGGTCTTTATATCAAAGAATCTCCATTTGAAATGCAGTCCCGTCTGTGGAGAGTAGGCCAGCGCCCAATCAATGCACTGGTTGACGTTACAAACTATGTAATGATGGCAACAGGTCAGCCTACACACGCATACGATTCAAACCACATCGTTGACTTTATCAGCGCAAGAATGGCAGAAGAAGGCGAAAAACTGATGCTTCTGTCCGGCGAAGAACTGGAATTGAACACAGACGACCTGGTTATTGCTGACGCAACAGGCCCTGTTGGTCTTGCAGGTGTAATGGGTGGCGCAAAAGACTCTATCCTGCCAGAAACACAGGATGTTATCCTGGAAATCGCAAACTTTGAATCACGCGGTATCCGCAGAACAACACAGCGCTATGACGTAAGAACAGAAGCATCTTCCAGATACGAAAAAGCTGTTGACCCTGAAAGATGTGACCTGGCTTTCAATATGGCTATGGCAATGTACAAAGAACTGTATCCTGAAATGAAGGTTACAGCTCATACTGAAGTATACCCAACAGAAATTGAAAAACCTGTTATCGATGTAAGCCTTAACTGGCTGGAAAGACGTCTGGGCCAGACATTCCCTAACGAATACATCGAAAACAAACTGTCCAGAATGGGCTTTGAAGTAACTATTGATGGCGACAATCTTCACGTTGTAACACCTTCCTGGCGTGCAACAGGTGACATCTCTGAAAGAGCTGACATTATGGAAGAAATCGCCAGAATTTACGGTTACGATAACATTCAGGCATCAAAAATCACAACAACTTTCGAAAGTGCAATCAACCAGCTGGACTTTGACCTTTCCAGAAAAATCAAAGAATATCTGGCTTTCCGTTGCAATATGCAGGAAGTATTCACATACCCTTGGATGAACGACAGAACAGCACAGGCTATTATGGGTACAACAGACGGTCTGCTGAAACTGTCTACACCACCATCACCAACAGAAAAATTCATCCGTTGCTCCATTCTGCCAAACATCTGTGATACAGTGGCTAAAAACGAACGTTTCTACACAGACTTTGCAGTGTTTGAAGAAGCACAGACATATCTGGACAAAGACTATGTAAGCAAATACGATGAAAAAGAAAAAATCCCAGGCTATACAAAAGCTATCGGCGGTGCTTTCACAGGCAATGCAAACGACATTGTTGGTCTGTTCCGCAAAGCTAAAGGTGTGCTGGAAATGATGCCAAGATATACACATATGGAAGGCTTCACATTCAGAAAAGATGAAAAACCTGTATGGGCTGACAACACAGTATGGCTGAACATCTATGTAGGTGATGAAAAAGTGGGCGATATGGGTCTGCTGGCTAAAAAACCATCTATGGAATGTGGCATCAAAAACCTGGCTGCTATCCTCTTTGAACTGGATTTCTACAAACTGGTACCATTCAAATCAAGAACAAACCAGTTTAAACACCTGCCAGAATTCCCAGAAAACAACTACGATATTTCTCTCCTCTTTGATGTGGATACAAAATGGGAAAAAATCTACGCTGAAATTATGAGAAAAGCAAAATCAGAAAAACTGATCAAATCTGCTTCTTTCGTGGATGAATACCGTGGCAAACAGATTCCAGAAGGCAAAAAATCTGTTACTATCCGTCTGGTTATCGCTTCTGACACAAAAACACTGACATCAGAACAGATTGAAAAGGTTGCTGCAACAGTTACAAAAACACTGGAACACACTGCAGGCGCCCAGACAAGATTTTAATTGAATATTCCAAATAACCAAAGGCTGTCACTGACAGCCTTTTTGTTTTGTGTAAACAGTGGAAAAAACAGTTTTAAAGTTGACACATTGCAGAAAATGGGAGTATACTTAACGGGTTGTTTAAATAGAAACCGATTTCTATATGGAGAAAAATATATGAAACTTTCAAATAAAGAACTTTTTGAAACCGCACCGGTGAAACAGGCTGTTGTTTCTCTGGTGGTTCCTACCATCATCAGTCAGTTGATTACCGTTGTTTACAATATGGCCGACACTTTCTTTATCGGTCAGATAGGCGACCCAAACCAGGTGGCTGCTGCCAGCCTGTGTATGCCGATGTTCCTGTTACTTACAGGCTGTGCCAACCTTTTCGGTATCGGTGGCGCCAGCCTTATCAGCCGTTGTCTGGGTACTGATAATACAGACAAAGCCCGCAATGTAGCGGCATTCAGCATCTGGTCAGCCACAGCAGTTGCCCTTATCTATGGCATAATCATCTATATTGTACGCCCTGTGGTGCTGCCTATGGTGGGTGCAAACGATGCCACTTACAACTATTGCAGCCAGTATCTGTTCTGGACAGTTACCATTGGCGGTATCCCTACTGTTCTCAATGCACTGCTGGCACATCTTGTCCGCAGTGAAGGTCACTCTCGTCAGGCCAGCATCGGCATGGCTATGGGTGGTATTCTCAATATCTTCCTGGACCCACTGTTCATCCAGTTCTTCGGCCTGCAGGTTGCAGGTGCGGCCATTGCCACAATGCTGTCAAACCTGGCAGCTACACTGTACTTTGTTGCTCTTATCCGTTCACAGCACGGTGCATCAGTAATCAGCCTGAATCCACGTCATTACACAGTGAAAATGGGTATTCCAAAGGAAGTTCTGCTGGTTGGTCTGCCAAGCTGTATGATGAACTTTATGGGTGTATTCTCAAACATCACAATGAACCGTCTTATGGCAAGCTACTGCAACGAAGCTGTTGCAGGCATCGGCATCGCCAAAAAGGTAGATATGCTGGCCTTTGCCATTGCAACAGGTATGAGCCAGGGCTGTCTGCCACTTATCGGATATAACTATTCAGCCAAAAACTATAAACGAATGATGGAAAGCATAAAAACCACATTCAGATACAGCCTTATTGTTGCCACAGCAGGCACAGTATTCCTTATTACCTGTGCAGGTCCTCTGGTAAGGGCATTTATCAATGACCCTCTCACTGTTCAGTACGGTCAGCTGTTCCAGAGGATTATCTGCATTACTACACCTTGTGTATCAGTAACAATGATTATTATCACTATGTTCCAGTCCACAGGCCGGAAGCTGAAACCTCTGCTGCTGTCACTGCTGAGAAAAGGCGGTCTGGATATCCCTGTGATGATTATTATGAATCATCTGGTAGGTGTAAACGGCATCGCATGGGCCACCCCTGTTGCTGACACAGGCGCTATGCTGTGTGCTATTCTGCGGTTTATTCCGTTCTGGAAAAAGCTGAAAGCCGAACGGGAAGGTAAGCTTTAATATAACTTATACAAAAAACAGGTGAAAATTTCTCACCTGTTTTTTATTTGTTTACATAAACAGCTTGAAATACACCCTTTGTCAGATGTTATACTTAATATGGAAATAGTTTAAGGATAAACTAAAAGGAGCGTTGTTTATGAATAAAAAAGAAAGATTTATGAACTTTTTGCAGAACAAACCTGTAGACCGTGCACCTGTGGCTTTTTTTCACCATTTTACAAGAAATGATGAATGGTTCAAAGGTCTGGTAAGCCCTGAAATATTTGAAAAAAATATCAATGGACACAAATCTGCCAGAGAAGTTTTTGACCCTGATGTTATCAAAGTTATGAATGATTCACTTATGATTATGATGTGCGATGTAACTATGGTAAAAGAGCCTGCAGACCTGAGAAAGGTAACACCGCCTGCACCTGATTCTGCCTGGATGAAGAAAACAAAAGAGCTGACTGTCCGCGCGCTGGAATTCTATAAAGACAGTGAAGCACCAAAATATGCCACAGGCTTCTCTCCATTTATGTGTCTGCGTGCCAGTTTCAGTGCCACACCTGGCTTTGAAAACTATCGTGAAATGCTGATTGATTTTGTTCAGAAAGACCCGGAATCATTCCTGTACTGTCTGGACAAAATTGCTGATACTATTATGCAGTTGAACGAAATGCTGGTAAAAGAATGCGGTGCTGAAGGCATTTATTTCTCTGTAAACAACCAGAGTCATTTCTTCCCGGATGAATTGTACCGGAAATATGTTGTGCCATCAGACAAAAAAGTTATCGCCCACGCAAATACACTCAGCGACATCAACTTGTTGCATATCTGCGGCTATGCAGGCAAGGCAAACAACCTGGAACTGTTCAAGGATTATGACATCGCCGGTTTCAACTGGGCTGTACACGCTGAAGGTGTAACCCTTTCCGAAGGTAAAAAACTGTTTGGCGGCAAGCCTGTATTTGGCGGTTTTGAACAGGATACAGTTATCTACACAGGTACAAGAGAAGAAGTGGAAGAATTTACCTATAAAATTCTGGACGAAGCAGGCCAGACAGGTATTATGATTGGCTGTGACTGTACAGTGCCACACGATATTGACGACATCCGTCTGGAATGGGTGCGCCAGGCCTGTGTGAAATATGCAGAAAAGAATAAATAAATATTACTGTAATAAAAAAGAATCTCCGTACATCAGCTTGTACGGAGATTCTTTTTATAAAATTTTGCAGAAGGAGGAGTAATATCTTTTTCTTTTATAAAAAACAGGTGGTATGCCACCATACATATAGGCAGGGCCACAATTATATCAATTACTGAATGCTGTTTCAGAAAAACTGTGGATATGCTGATAAAGAATGTGGTTATGGCAAAGGCTGTTTTATATTTTTTGCTGTCCAGCCCTCTGGTATGCCAGGCAGTGTGCATTACCGCCATAGAACCTACCACGTGCAACGATGGGCATACATTTGTGTTGGTGTCAAAAGTGTAAAACCAGGCCATAAATTCTGTCAGTATATTCTGTCTTTCAAATACCACCGGTCGCAACAGCTGACAGGTAGGAAAGATGAAAAATATCACCAGACCTGTGGTATAGGTGAAAATTATATATTTCATCAGTTTTTTGAAAGCAGGCACATCATAGAAAAATGTGTAGACATGTATGCCAATCAGATAAAAATACCACAGCACATACGGAAATACAAACAGCTCGCAGAAAGGTATCAGGCTGTCCAGCGGAGTGTAAACTACATTGTATGCCGGCACAGGCAGTACCCTTTCAGCAAACCAGAATAAAAATCCGAACAGCGGCCAGTATGCCAGCATAAATATATGGCGGTATCTGGATGATGTTACATTGTCAAATCTTAAATCTTTATAATAATCATAAAACACAGGTTTTTTCATAATGTTTCCTTTTTTATCTTTTGAATAACAGTTTAAAACTGTAATGTGACAATAATAAAACTGATTTGTGAAAAATAAAAGAAAATTATGTGAAAACAAGAAAGTCTTAATGAATTATTAAGATTTGGCAGTAAAGGTAAAGATAAGATAAAACAACATAATGATAATTTTTTAACGATTTCTGATTTATGTTGCTATGGCAACATAATTGTTGTATAATATATGTTATCATAGTAACACAAATCTATGCGCGGGGGCGCATACAGAAAGGTTTTAATACTATGAAAAAGATTTTAAGTTTAGTTCTTGCTATGGTTATGTGTCTGTCTGTATTTACAGCATGCACATCACAGGGCGGTGAAGAAAACACACCACCTGCTACAGCTACATTCCGCATCGCAGGTATGAAAGGCCCTACAACAATGGGTATGACAAAGCTGATGAAAGATGCCCAGGCCAACAATGCAAATGCAGAATATGAAGGCAACATCTACAATGTAGAAATGTTTGGTACAGCACAGGAAATCAACCCTCTGCTGATTCAGGGTCAGCTGGACGCTGCTGCAGTTCCTGCAAACGTTGCAGCCACACTTTACGCCAAAACAGAAGGTGCGCTGCAGGTTGTTGCTGTAAACACACTGGGTGTTCTGTATATGGTGCAGATTGGTGACGGTGTACAGTCTATCGCCGACCTTAAAGGTAAAACAATCTACACAACAGGTAAAGGCACTACACCTGAATACACACTGCGCCACATCCTGTCTGAAAACGGCATCGACCCAGACAAAGATGTAACTATCGAATTCAAAAGCGAAGCAACAGAAGTTGGCGCTCTGCTGGCAGCAGCTGAAGGCGATATGGTGGCCATGCTTCCACAGCCATATGTAACAGCTGTTCAGGCACAGAATCAGAATGTGAAAGTTTGCCTTGATATGACAGAAGAATGGGGCAAAATTTCTGACCAGAAACTTATCACAGGTGTTATGGTTGCAAGAAAAGAATTTATCGAAGCAAACAAAGAAGCATTTGATGTATTCCTCAGCGATTACGCTGCTTCTACAAAATATGTAACAGAAAATGTTGACGAAGCTGCTGCATGGGTTGCAGAATACGGCATCGTTGCCAAAAAACCACTGGCTAAAAAAGCTATCCCACAGTGCAACATCACTTGTGTAACAGGTGAAGAAATGAAAGCACTGGTAAACAATTACTGCATAGTTCTGTTTGACCAGAACCCTGCATCCGTTGGAGGTACAATGCCTGATGAAGCCTTCTACTATATGGGCTGATAAACTGAAAAAGTTAACAGGTGTATTTTTCTGGCTGGCCATATGGCAGTTTGCTGCAATGAAAATCGGCAAAGAAGTGCTGTTGGCCTCACCGGTTTCTACAATTAAAGCACTGATTTCCCTTTGTGGGCAATCAGTGTTTTGGTCTGCCATAATTTTTTCTCTTACACGCATTATGCTGGGCTTTGCGTTGGCACTGGTCACAGGTGTACTGCTGGCAGGGCTGTCGGCAGTGTATGATGCGGTGCGTTATATCTTTGCACCGCTGTTCAATGTTATCAAAGCCGTGCCGGTGGCATCCTTTATCATTCTGGCACTGCTGTGGGTAAGGGGCGGCAACCTGTCCATCTGCATTTCTTTTCTGATGGTACTGCCTATTATTTATAACAATATGCTGGCAGGTTTTACACGGGTGGACAAATCCCTGCTGGAAATGGCGGCAGTTTTCCGTCTTTCCAATATGAAAAAAATCAAATATATTTACATACCACAGGTTCTGCCGTATTTTACAGCAGCCTGCACTACTTCGCTGGGCCTGTGTTGGAAAAGCGGTATTGCCGCCGAAGTAATCGGTATGCCTGCCGGGTCTATGGGTAACCGGCTGTACGAAACAAAGCTGTATATGGATACCCCTGAAATGTTTGCATGGACAGTGGTTATTGTTATTATCAGTTTTGTGGTGGAAAAAGGTTTTCTTTGGTTGCTGGATAAAATCACCGCCAGAATAACTGACGGATTTTTGTAGGAGGGAATTATGAATATAGAAATTAAAAATCTCTCCAAAAGTTATAACGGCACACCGGTGCTGGAAAACCTGTCGCTGATGCTGACAAACGCTAAACCTGTTTGCCTTATGGGACCATCTGGCCGTGGCAAAACCACCCTGTTTTCTATTCTGCTGGGGCTGATAAAGGCCGATAGCGGCAGTATTACAGGTATTGAAAACAAACAGTTCTCGGCTGTTTTTCAGGAAGACAGACTGTGCCGGCAGTTATCGGCACTGATGAACCTTGCCATTGTTCAGGATAACCCGGACAAAGCACAACTGGCAGGTTTGCTGAAAAAAATGGGACTGACAGATGATGAAATCCGCCGCCCTGTATCACAGCTGTCAGGCGGGCAGAAACGCCGTGTGGCAATTCTGCGCAGTCTGGTAAGTGACAGTGATATTGTGCTGATGGACGAACCTTTCAAAGGCCTGGATGACGACACACGCCGTGTGGTGATAAATCAGGTAAAAGACCTGCTGGCGGGCCGTATATTGATGGTAATCACCCACGATGAGCAGGACGCAGAATTACTGGGTGGGGATATTGTGGAATTGTAAAACAAGGATAATTCATATAACAGCCGGAATATTTCCGGCTGTTTTTCTTTTACACAGACAAAAATAAAATACAATTTGTTGAGTTACAGCCAAAACTTTGCTATACTGAAAATATATTCATATATATAATCTTTATAAAGAGGTAGATTATGTTTAACCTTTCAATGGTAATTGTTTTCACAGGTATATTGTTCCTGGGAATCATAATAAATCTGGCAATGAAAAAAGAAAACTCCGCCAAAGTTACAGGTGTATGTATTGCAGTGGCAGGTGTTTCCGGCCTGTTTATATATGGCTATGGCTATGGTCTGGCTTTTGCAGACAATTTACCACTGGCTGTTATACGCAGTCTTATGGCGGTATGGGGAATGTTTGTATCCAAAAACGATTTTTCCATTATCAGCGGTACACCTTTGTTTTCTTCACAGGGTGCGGTGCTTTATTTCTGGCTGGTACATCTTATGGCACAGTATGCCACAGCCAGTGCCGCCATTGCCACTATCGGTGCCCGTGCGCTGCGCCGCCTGCGTCTGTGGCTGGCCTGTTTTGGCAACTTGTCACTGATTTATGGAGTAAATGAAGACAGTGTGGCATTTGGCAGGCAGCTGGCAGAAACACCAGGAAACAACGTGGTTTTTGTAGACGAAAAGGTAAGTTCTTCACTGGAAGGCGCTATAAACAGCTTTGGTGGTGTTACAGTAGGTGATAAAAATGCTCTGTGGCCAGATAAAAAATTCCTGCGTGGTCTTGGTATAAGAGGTGACAGGCGAAAATACGATTTTTACCTTTTACATAAAAATGAAGCAAAGAACGTAAAATATGCCTTTGCATTGAAAGCTGCGCTGGAAATCAATGGCATACCTGCAACAGCTACAAATCTGGTTATGCTGGGCAGTGAAGAAACCCACACCGCCCCATTGCAGAGACTGGGTGATAAATACGGCTTTGGAAATGTGTCTGTATTTGATGCACCTGGTCTGGTGGCACGCTTGCTTATCCACCATTTTCCGCCAGCCGCAACGATGGACTTTAATGATGACTGCTCTGCCGCTGAAAACTTTGAAAGTGTAATTATCGGTTTTGGTGCAGTGGGTCAGGCTGTTATGAAACAGCTGGTTATGAACGGCCAGTTTGCCGGCAGTGACTTTTCTCTGGCAGTCTTTGCTCCTGACTTTGAAAAGGTCAGTGGCTATGTATCTGCCACCAGTCACTCAATTATAGATAATTACAATGTAAAATTTTACGATTATGATGGTCGCAGCCGCAGTATGTACGACTATATTCTGGCACGAAAAGATGATATGAACTATATCGTTATATGCACAGGCAGCGAAAAAACAAACAACGAAATAGGCGGGGAAATCACCCGTTATCTCACACGTATCGGCAGTGATGCACAGGTTTATCTGGCTGGTTACAGCGGCATAACCTGCCTGACAGAAGGGCGGATTCCGCCAAAACAGCACCCTGTTTTCACTACGGATGTGCTGTGTACAGGCAAAATAGACTCTGTGGCCACACAGCTGAATCACAGTTATTGCAATAATGACAACACACCACAGCAAAACTGGGCACGGTGCGACTGGTTCAGCCGTATGTCCAGCCGCGCATCTGCTGACTTTATGCCTTCAATGGCTGTTATTGCCCGCCAGGATCCTGCACAGCAGTGGGCACTTACAGATGCACAGCTGGAAAATCTGGGCATTACAGAACATCTGCGCTGGATGGCATTTCACTTTGTTATGGGGTATGAAAAAATGCCAGCAGAGGTTTACGACCAGAGGGAACAGCAGTATATCAGCGAAAAATCCCTTTACGGCACAGGAAAAATCCGTGTAGGCAAAGACACTGTGGCACGACAGCACGCCTGCCTTATTCCGTGGGAAGAACTGGATGCCCTGTCCCGGAGAGAAAATGCCATTACCGGTGGCAATGTGGACTATAAACAGTCTGATAAAAACAATGTGCTGGCTATAGCCCAGTTATATGATTCATAGAATTAAAATAAATTATCAACAAAAGGTAACATTATGAAAAAACAACACATTATGGTGGTAATATCACTGCTGGTGGCCTATGTTGCTATGCTAACATTGCTGGTATATGCTGAATCATTCAGCACCGCCGCCTCTATCACATCAATGAAAGATGCCCTGTGGTACTCTTTGGTAACCCTTACCACTGTAGGCTATGGCGACCTGTCGCCTGTAACAGCCCTGGGCAAAGCAATAGGCAGTATTTTCCTGCTGTTGTCCACCAGTTTGCTGGCTATGCTGGTGGTTCTGGTTATGACCTTTGGCCAGGTGTGGGTGCGCTTTCGCCTGGGCTTTCTCCAGGGGGCACAGTGGTTTGTTTTTTCTTCACTCAATAATGAAACCTGCGCGCTGGCACAGTCAATAAAGGCAGAAAATCCACAGGCAGTGTTGCTGTTTCCAAAAGACGACAACAAGGAACTGACTGCTGTTGTGAAAAAAGCAGGTGCTATGTTTGTAAAAGGCAGTGTGGAAGATATTCTGGCACTGAAAAATAGCGGAGAGCTGAACCTGTTCTTTATGGATGCAGACGGTTACAGCAACTATGGCAATGCCCTTTCTTTCTGCGGCAAAGGCTGGCGTGTTTATTGCCAGTCAGACTTTACTGCAGGCACACAGCCGGCAGACCTGACTGTTTTCAGTATGGCAGAAAATATTTCCCGTCTTTATTGGCGTACAAACCCATTGCCACAGACAGCTAAAAATGTGGTAATTATCGCAGATGGCGACTACACAGATACCCTTCTGTCACAGGCATTACAGGTGAACCTGTACCACCCACAGCAGTCTGTTTGCTATCATATCTTTGCACCGGACAGCGGGTTTATGGCTATGCACCCACAGATTGCCACTATGGTCAGTGTAAACGAAACAGCCACAGACCGCGACAGCCTGCTTTTCTACCATACATCCTGGGAAAACCACATTGATGTTATTACACAGGCTGACAGGGTGATTGTTTCCACTTCTTCTGACCGGGAAAACCTGAAAATCTATAACAGTCTCAGTAAATATTTTGTATTGAATGGTGATGTGCATCTGCGTCTTTCCCGGCCTATGCCTGGCACAGTTTCCTTTGGCAGCCACAGCAGCCTGTATACACCTGGTGTGGTGATGCGCACAACTCTTACAAAAACAGCGTCGGCAATGCACCGGATTTATCTGGAATCCACAGGTGTCACCTCACCACAGTGGGAAGAACTTTCTCCATTTACACGCGCCTCCAATGTTTCTGCCGCAGACCATCTTCTGACAAAAATCAGAATACTGCTAAAAGATGACAGTATTACAGACGTGAACAGCGCCACCTGTATGGCAGCATATGAAAAATATATGCAGACAAAAGACCAAAAGGCAGACTTTTACCGCCATCTTGAACACGACCGATGGATGCGATTCCACGCTCTGTACAACTGGACATACAACCCACAGCGCGACAACGCACACCGCCAGCATCCGTCTATGGTGCCTTTTGAAAATCTGGATAAGGCCACACAGAAAAAAGATGATTATTCCTGGCAGCTGTTACAGCAGCTGGCAGGCTTTCTGAAAGATTAAACTCTTGCAAGAGGAATGTATATGACTAACCAACCTGAAATGTTAAATGAAAACCAGCCAAAACAGGATTTCCGTTTTGACGTGTTTATCAGCTACCGCCATTCTCCTTTGGACAGTGCGGCAGCGGCATATCTGCACAAAGCCCTGGAAAACTATAAAATTCCAAAGGAAATCCAGGAAAAGATAGGCAAAAAGAAGATTAACCGTGTTTTCCGTGATGAAGAAGAACTGGGGGCATCCAGCGACCTGTTTACAGAAATTGAAAATAGCATCAAAGCCTCTGAATATCTGGTGGTTATTCTTTCGCCAAGATATAAACAGTCCAAATGGTGCCTGAAGGAAATAGAATCTTTCCTGAAATACCGCAGTCGCGACAATATTCTGGCTGTAATCATCGAAGGTGAACCTTATGATGTGTTCCCTGATATATTGCTGGAAGATGGGGAACCGCTGGCACTGGACCTGCGCGCCGCAAACGAAAAAGAAATGCTGAAACTGGCAAAACAGCGACTGCCACGTCTTGTTGCGCCTATTCTTGGCTGTACCTATGATGAATTGTATCAGCGCCATCGTGTTTACCGTATGCGCCGTCTGGCGGCTTTATCCGGTCTTGTGGCGGCAGTTTCGCTGTTCTTTGGTGCAGTAACCATAAAGCAGAATATAGAGATAAACAAAAACTTTATAGCCAAACAGGAGAACCAGTCCCGCTACCTGGCGCAGACATCAGAAGACCTGTTGGAAAAAGGCGACAGGGAAGCGGCGTTGCTGGTGGCATTGGAAGCTCTGCCGAAAGGCAGTGCGGACAACAGCCGCCCATATGTGGCCGAGGCCCGTATGGCGCTGGAAAATGCTCTGTATACCTACCGAATGGACTATTATTACAATCTTCACCCTGTGAAGAAGATGTATATGGACAGCGACAGCAGTTATATCAACGACTATGATGCAGACACTGATGTGCTGATGACAATGGACCTGAACGGCTGTGTATACGTATGGAATGCAAAAGACGGTACACTGCTATTGAAAGTGGATGACTGTGTTGCAGAAGATGCAAAACTGGCGCAGGACAGCAGACTGCTTGTCAAAACCAGCGACAGTCTGTATTGCTTTGACTATACAGACGGCAGTCTTTTGTGGCAGTGGCAGTACCCAGTATGCGAAAAATGCTACACTACCAAATTTGACTGGGCTTATAACAAAGCCACCGACAGTCTGGTTTGTGTGAATACAACCTTTGGCTGGTATGAAGATTCAGTTTTCACACCACAGCTTACCTATGAATACAGCTATTCAGTGCAGGATAGCCACAAAATTTATAACCTGGATATGGCCAGCGGAACAGCAACTTTCTGGCATCCGGAAGATATGTATGAAAATATAGGCACATCTGTGTATGGCAAGTGGAAAACAAAAGATGTAGCCATTTCACCGGACGGCAACTATGTGGCCATACAGATGCAGCAGCCTGAAGAAAATTCAGGTGAAAACGGCATAAACCAGATTTATGTTTACGATATAACAGGCGGACAGGCCGTCTATACATATTCTGTTCCTGCTTTCTGGCGGTTGAATCACCTTTATTGGCTGGATGACAGCAGACTGGTTTCAGTATATTCGGATGATACCTCTGTCCTGGCAATGGGCATAGTGGAAAATCCTTTCAACTGGCATGTGGACTGTCACGATGTTGCAACAGGTGAAAAACTGTGGACAGTGTCAGAAAAGTCTATGAGCCTGAGCTATAATTTCGACATTCAATCCTTTGAAGCCATCGACAATGAAGGCCAGACACAGCAGTGTATCGGCATTACAGCCGGCAATGTGTTTGTTGCCATAGACCGGGAAACAGGCTATGTTTACAGCCGTATGGAAGACCGCAGTGCCATAAAACTGGCACAGCCATTGCCAAACAAAACTTCCATAATGATGATAACCCGGGATGGCTATGTGTTTGTTACACATCCCCTGGCGGACAAAGTTTACAACCCTGTGCTGAACAGTGCGTCATACTATCTTGATTTGGGAATTATATCAAATATATGCCGTTACAATGACAAGACATATATTTTCAATGGTTCTTCAATTCACTGGTACCAGGACAACATTGACTTTAACTTCAAGTCAATGGGTACCAGTCCGTCAATGGTGGGCTTTTCTGAAAATGCTGGCTATATGTGGTTTATTGACCATAGCGACACAATACACCTGTACGATGTAACTACAAAAGAAGAACTGTGGACTGACGATGCGGTAAATACCACAGTCTATGACTACAATGCACAGATTGTAAACAACAGGTATCTGGTTTATCCTGCCACAGAAAAGGCGGAAATTTCTGTTTACGATATAGAAACTGCCACAGCGACAGACTACCCTGTAAGTGATATTTACAATGCTGAAACTGAACTGTTTATTTCTGCAAAACAGAACAGCAGCCTGGTTACTGCCTTTACAATTACTGATAATTATGGCCCCGCAGACAAGTTGGGATATAAGCCTGAAAGGGCTGCAAAAAATATCCTGTGGGTAAAAGATATTACCACAGGTGAAGACATGCTCTCTTTCACAGCGGATGAAATCATATCTGCACTGGATAAGGGCGAAAGTCTGTCAGAATTTACTGTAAAATCAGCAATGCTGTCTGGCGATGGCAATTACCTGCTGGTTCCTTGTGACACTGTAACTGTGGATGTGGATGGCAAAGAACAGCCTGCCACAGCGGCTATGCCAGTGTGGGATATGGTAAATAACTGCTGGCTGAAACTGCCGCAGGCGGCAGCGGATGTACTGCCAACAGGTTTATCCTATTACAGACAGGACGGCTGGATTATGCCTGGCACAAGCCTTATAAATATGTATGGCAGTGACGGCAGCATAAAAATAGTAGACCTTGCCACAATGGAAATTCTTCACAGCCTGGACTTCGGTGTGGTGGGCAGCACAGAAATTTCCTTTACTCCTGACGGCGACCACATAATTATGCAGGATGGTGGCTACCATCTGAAAGTTTACAACTGGCGCCAGGCTGAATATACAATGGAAAAAACCACTGCAGAGTTCAACTCGCTGGGCTTTGATTTCTATGGAGATAAACTGATGAGCGCAAAACTTACAGTCAGCGCCTATATTTCCAACAATGTGCAGATGTACGACCTGATACAGCCGGGTGTGTACAAACTGCAGAATACCATCAGCCCTTGCATTGCCTGCAATGGTGTAACCACTGTTATTGCGGACAATGAGTATTCACGTTTCTATCCGTACTATTCCTTTGACCAGCTGATAGAAATGGCCAGGGAAATCCTGGGCGACCGCCAGCTGACAGTGGCCGAAAGACAGACTTATCTTATTGACTGATTTTGGAAAGGTGATTATATGCTGAAACTTTTTCTCCACTGGGAAATACTTATGTTCACCACCACAGACTGGTCCTGGGCAGGTTTTGTGCGGATAGGCCTGGTGCTGGGACGGTTTCTGCGCTTGTTTGCAGTAAGACGAAAAAGTGAATATAAAGAAACACTGGCGGGCATCTGTGTAATCTGGCGGGCACTGCATATTATTAATCTTGTATTTATGCTGAAAGACCCGTCAGGTTTTCCAACACTGCTTCTGTCAATGCTGTCATCATTTGCGCCGGTGGCAACATTTACAGTAATAGGCTTTCTGCTGACAGATGTTATTAAAAGATTAAAAGACAAAATAGATGAAATATAATAAAAAGCACAGCAGTTTATGCTGTGCTTTTTTATGTATTAATATGGATGTTAGAATGATGTTAGCGAGAGAGGTTTAAAAATAGTTATATTCAATAAAAAGATAGAATATATATTGTAATATAAGTAAAAATATATCGGTTTGATGTTAAGATAGCGTTATTACAATGTTAGAATAATGTGAGAATTGGTTAAATAAATAACAATCAATGTCAAAAAATAAAAGTGGATTTTGTTATATAGTACCAATTAGGATTAAAGTCAAGTGAAAAATGAAAGAATTTAATAGGTAATATCAACAATATATTATCAGAAAAACAGGAACAATATATAAATATAGTCCAAATCAGGAAAATATATTGCTGATTTGTGAACAAACTGTGTATAATTTGCTTACGGGTTATCGGGCTGCCCGGTAAACCGGGTGGTCTATCGCACTATTATAAAAATCCAATCTAAAGGAGAAAAATTATGGCTAATAATCAGTCACAGGGTACACTTGGTTTTATGGACCTGATGTCAATCGCTGTTGGTCAGATTATCGGTGCAGGCGTTATGGTTATGTCTATCTCAGCTCTGGGTATGACAGGTCGTTCCGTTAACATCGCATTTATGATCGCTGCTGTATTCACACTGTTCTCCACAATCCCAACTGTATTCGTTGCTTCCGTAGCACGTTTCCACGGCGGTATGTATTCACAGTACGCAGTATTCGTACATCCAATCTTCGCAGGTTTCATGCAGTACACAGGTCTGCTGTCATCCGTTTCCCTCGGTATGTTCGGTATCGGTCTTGCTTCCTACATCGGCAGACTTATCCCAGCTATCAATGACAACCAGACAATGTGGGCAGTTATCTTCATGCTCATCTTCTTTGGACTGAACTGGTTCGGTACAGCTTGGATGGCTAAAG
>JAFZDX010000030.1 GCA_017560985.1 Oscillospiraceae bacterium | reverse complement strand
GGTGCATCAATGCAGCCTGCTGGCAGAAAGCCAGAAATAAACTGACAATTCAATATTGTATTTCGAGCATACTCACCTAAGGCAATGCTATGGTGTGTATGACGAAGCCACAAAGCTTCCGGGGTGAAGACGGGAAACCACTTCGCCTTCCCGCATTAAGCATTTTGAAAAGAAATACCACAGACCTTTCCAAAAGAAAGGTCTGTTTGGGCATATCTTTTCGGGATATGCCCTTTTATATTGGAGATTAAAATGAAAAACAATAGTTATTTTACACTGAAACAGCTGTGTATGATGGCATTTCTGGCTGTATTTGGTATGTTTATAAAACCAGTTGTGGCACCTGTGTTCAATCTGTTGACCGACTTTATCAGAATTCCCGGCGGCAGTGTTACAGCAGGATTCAGTATGCTGTTTCTTGTGCTGGCAACTGCAGTAACAGGAAAGTTTGGCACAGCTACGATGATGGGGTTTGTACAGGCTTTTATTGCACTTAACACTGGTATTTCATCAATAGTTGGCCTGTTGGTTTTTATCACCTATTCCCTGCCTGGAATAGCAATAGACACTGTTCTCAGCACTGGTTTTTTCAAGATTATTCCACTGAAAAACCGTATGGCTGTTGCCGGTGCCGCAGGCGTACTGACAGGTGCAGGTTTTACAAATATGCTGTATTATCGTCTGTCTTTTATACCTTTCCTGCTGTTTTATATTTTTGGTATTATTTCAGGTGCCATTGGTGGCAGAGTGGCCTTTATTATTATGGAAAGGGTTCCACATTCAATAAAAAATATGAGGTAAAATATGAAAAAGAATATAAGACATATGATTACTGCTGTTGCAATTATAGCAGTGGCAGTGCTGGTAATGATAAACAGACAGTCGTCACTCAGGCAGGAAGAAATGGCAGATAAAATGCAGTTGAACTTTACCATAAACGGCGAAAACACTGTGTACTACTATAATGATAATGACGAAAACTACACCACTTTCGATACACAGATGAAAAGAAAAAACGGAGATATTTTTGATAAAAATTACAGTGGCATTTTTATGGCTACAATTATTGAAGAAATGGGCGTTGAAATAACAGATGAAATTTCTGTAAGTGTTGTATGTGCCGATAATTATGAAATACAGTTGACTGGCGGCGAATTGATGGCAGATGAAAACATTTATCTGATTACAAAAGAAAATGGTGAAAAATTGGCAGAAACAGACGGACCATTTATGCTGGTTATAAACAACGATGAGTTTTCCACAAGATGGGCCAAAAATGTAGTACGGGTAAAGATTAATGAAAAATAAAGTTACCACCGTGGGGAAAACCGTAAAAAAATATTTTCATAGCACGGTAGCCAAGGAAAACGAAAAACATATTCTCGACAAACTGCAAGGGTATGATATGGTGCCCGAAATATATGATGCCGGCAACCGCTGTATAGAAATGGCATATCTGCCTGGAGTGACATTGTCTGAGCTGATTGACAGGAATGAAAACAACCTGGAAACAGTATTCAAAAGTCTTATTGGCTGGATAAAAGATTTCAACAGTATTACAGGAAATATTGTGCTTGAAGATATGAATCTGAAAAACTTTATATTTTCCAACAATAAAATTTACGGTATAGACTTTGAATGCTGGCATCGTGGCGACAATAAAGAAAACTATGCCGCTGTGCTGGCAGCTGTACAGACAGCATATTTTAAAGACGAGGACATAAAGAAATATCTGTATGAATATGTCGAAAATCTGATAGATACTGACTGCAGTGAAGCTGTACAAAAACAGATTGAAAAAATAAATCTTCGCCGCAGATCAATGAAAAAAATCAGAAATGCTGACTGCGTGATAATTTCAGGTGGAAAATCCATCAGAATGGGTTTCCCAAAGGGCTTACTTAATTACAATGGTCACACTTTTATTGACCATATAATTTACAATACAACTGTTTTTGACAGGCAGTACATATCTGCCAATAATAATCTATACAACGTTTTCAACTGCAAAGTCATAAATGACAGATACATCGATATTGGCCCAATGAGTGCGGTACATTCCGGACTGACAGAGTGTGAAAATGAATATGTATTTTTTATTCCCTGCGATATGCCTTTTATAACTGAGGAAAATATTTTCTATCTGTTTGATACAATGGATACTACCGCTGATGCAGTTGTTTTTACTGCAAAATACAGGATATTCCCTACTGTGGGCATATACAGAAAGTCCATACTGCCACAGCTGGAAAAACAGATTGAAAGCGGGAATTATAAAATGATGAAACTGCTGGAAAGTATAAAAACACAGTATGTCCAGGCACTGTTTCCATACCAGTTTGAAAACATAAATACCCCAGAAGATTATAAAAGAATAAAATAAAAAGACGAGGTTTAGCCTCGTCTTTTTTAATATTCAAATTATTTCTGACTTTTAACCAGTTGGTCACACTGATAAATAAGTGAATTTTCCGGTGCAACGGGATTTTCGTCATCCACTACTTTCAGCGCACGGAAGAAGCAGGCAGAAACGCAGGCAGGCTGCAAACCTGCTTTTATTCTGTCGTAACAGCCGTCACATTTTGTCATCTTGTCGTCTTCGCCAAAGGTAGGTGCACCGAATGGGCAAGCCATAGCACAGCTGTGGCATCCAATGCAGTTGGTGTTGTCATACAGTGTAAGTCCGGTTTCTTTATCCTTATAAAGCACACCCGATGGGCAGGCTGTAACACAAGGTGCATTTTCGCAGTGCATACAGGCAATAGAATAATATTCTATTGATTTGCCCAGGTTGAATTCCTGTCTGAAAACAGTTCTGTATGGGCGAACGCCGGTTTTAAGGTCGATATCGTTCTGGTCCATGCAAGCGATTGAGCAAGCGCCACAGGCACAGCAACGGGAAATATCAAGTTCTACTCTTTTAGCCATCAGTCAACCCTCCTTACTGTACAATAAACACTGCGGTATGCAGGATAGCCTGAATACGGGTCGCAGATTTCTCTGTATGGAATAATACTGTTAATATCTCTTTCCGGATAGCCGTGGTAAACAAACAGCTGACCTTCCTTGATTGTGTGGGATGGGTTTGCCTTGAATTTCATACTGCCGATAGATGTAACGATTTCCACATCATCACCCATTTCTATACCCAACTTTTCACAATCGGCAGGGTTCATTTCAACTGTAGGGTCTGGCAGAAGACTGCGCTGCCAAGGAGAGCCGTGTAAACGGGAGTGCAGTACATTTGGCAGACGTGCACCAGAACACAGCATAAAGGGGTATTTTTCAGGGTCTGGGTTGATAGGCGGTGTATAACTTGGCAGAGGATTCAGCCCCCATTCTGGATGAGCGCCTATGACTTCACTATACAGTTCTATTTTGCCTGTTGGAGTACGCCAGCCATTTTCCATATACCATTGGCCGGATTTCACACCAACACCTTCCCCTTCAATTTTTATAACTTCATCACTTGCCATAACCATATCCAGATCAACAGGCAGGTCACGGAATATATGTTTTACACAGTTTTCATAACCGGAACACAGCAATGGGTCATCAATTCCCATTACATTTGCCAGTTCCACAATAATATCAACATCGCGTTTGCTTTCACCAAGAGGTTGTACAACAGGTTTTGTGTACATAATATGGCAACCAGGATAGCCTTTGAATTCGCTTCTTTCCAAAGAAGTACAGCAAGGAAGAACTATATCTGCCCATTTTGCACTGTCTGTCATAAACAGGTCAACATCCACAAAGAAATCCAGTTTTTTGAAAGCTTCCAGTACCTTGCCATCTTCGGCAAACATACGATAGTTCATACCGTGGGCATAAAGCGCCTTTATGGATTTTTCATCATCATTAAGAATATTCTGTGCCAGGTCGTTTGCCTGCATATCACGGCGCAATTCATACCACAGAGGGTGAACATCAGCACCAACAGCTTTGTCCACATTTTCCGGATATGTTTCGAACATAAATTCGTGTTCGTGGGTTGTATAACCAGTTGTTCTCTCAGCAAACTGGCCTTCGCTTGGATTCTGGCCGCCAGGTGTACCGATATTGCCAGTGATAGCCAGCAGGGACATAATACAGCGATAGTTCTGCATACCGTTGTGGTGATGTGCCAATGGTGCGGAACTTTCAGAAATAGACATAGTCTGCGCGTCACGAATCATTTCAACAGCCTGCCATATCTGGGCAGCAGGTACGCCAGTTAACTCTTCACCTTTTTCCAGAGTATATTCTTTTACACTTTCAGCATACTGTTCAAAACCGTGAACATTTTTGTCTATATACTCTTTGTTTATCCAACCATTCTGAATCAGCTGGTTTGCGATTGTAAGGGCAAGTGCGCCGTCTGTGCCCAGGCGTGGGCGCAGGTGCAGGTCAGCAAATCTGGCTGATGCAGGGGTGATACGAGGATCAACAACAATGTATTTCATACCTGTGAGGGCTTTCAGTTTTTCGATACCCATAGGCAGTTTATACATTGAATAGTAACCATTTGCAGCCCAGCCGATAAACAGCTTTGCCATAAGGTTCATACCCATCTCCATACCTGTTGCACACTGCCAGGCCATAAGACCCGATGCAAAGCATGATGAATGTTCTGTACCATAACTCTGTGTACCGAATGAATGGGCAAAGCGTGCCAGCATACTGCGGTACCATTTGTTGTAACCCGAATAGAAAGCCACTTTATCAGCACCATACTGAGCTTTTACGCCGTTCAGCTTTTGGGCAATTTCTTTGTACGCTTCTTCCCAGGTTATTCTTTCAAACTTACCTTCACCTCTTTCACCTACACGACGCATAGGATAAAGAATTCTGTCTTCACGGTAAAGGAATTCTTTATTGGACTGACCTTTTGTACAGATGCCACCATTTGAGTCCGGATGTTCTTTCCAGCCTTCCACTTTGATAACCTTTCCGTCTTTCACATAGCAGGAAAGTCCACAGTGTGGTGCAGGTGAACAGATGGCACAGATGGAATGTTTTATTTCTATTCCTGTTTCTTCACCAGGTATTTTTGCTTTCAAAGCGTCAAATTCAACCATTATATCTTCCCTCCAGTTTTTCTATGAATGATGGACGCAGACCTTCTTTAATAAGAACACCGCGCTGAATAGGTGAAATCTGTGCATCACCTTTTTCCATAATGCGATAGAGATAATTTTTCACCGCACCGCTGATGCGGTAATTATCCAGTATATTTACCCCTACCAGGCCTGTTTCATCCAGCACAGCCTCTACATACAGGCCGCCTTCAATATTGCCTGATTTGATAACTTTCCCCTGTTTGCGGTTATCACCAAAACCTATAAAGTCCATACCCATAAAATGAGTGATATTGTGCAAAAAGTTACCATTAAACTCTGCATCCGAACCTGCCATATTGGCACCTGCTGTGGCCCCCTGATGTGCAGCATTTGCCCACAGCCCTATAATCATATTTTCACCTGTCTGCAGTTCGTTGCCTTCACAACAGTCACCTGCGGCAAATATACCTTCGCAACTGGTCTGCATTTTGTCATCAACCACAATACCGCGGTTTACTTTTATTCCTGTGCCGTCCACAATATCAGTTGTGGCTCGTGTACCAATGCACAGAACAATTAAATCTGTTTGGATTTTTTCACCATTTGTCATGTTGCAGATATAACCTGTTTCTGTTTTTTCACAGCTGTCCAGTGCACAGCCAAGTGCAAGATGTATACCTTTATTACTGATGCGTCGTTCAATCTCTCTGGAAACACTTTCATAGGCTGCCAGCGGAAAAATCCTGTCGGCCATATCAGCCAATGTGGTGTTTATACCTGCCTTGTTCAATAATTCAACTACTTTAATTCCAACCATTGAAGCACCAACAACCAATGCAGATTTGTATGTATTGGTTTCCAGTGCTGTACGCAGTTTTACAGCATCATCAAGTGTGCGCATATAGAAGGCATCCCCTTTTGCAAGGCCTTTAATATCAGGTGCAAACGCACTGGCACCTGTAGCAATAAGTATCTTATCAAACTGGTGAACACTGCCATCTGACAGCACTACGGTTTTATTACTATTCACCTTTTTAACCTTAGTACCTGTGTGTACAGTAAGATTGAATTCCTTTGCCACTTTTTCCATATTTCCAAAAGGAAACTGTGCTTCATAAGGGATTTTACCTGCCACATAATATGTGGTCAGCATTGGGTTATACGGTGACTCCAGATGTTCTGAAAACACAACTATTTCGCTGTTCTTGTCAGTTTCACGAATTACCTGTGCACCATAATAACCGGCACAACCAAAGCCGATTATTGCATATTTAGCCATTTTAGCCTCCTGAATGTACTCTGTTCAAGTAATAAATATTTTTTTATTTGTTTAAATGTTAACATTTTTATCTCCTAACTGTCAACGATACAAAAGACTTTCAGTATAGAAAAACAGCTGCTAAAGTTAGGCAAAACGATAAAAAACAACACCCAAAGGTGTTGTCTTTTACTGTTTATCTTTCAGATATTCCAGCAAACCTTTGCAGCCAGCCAGAACATCATTATATGTAGTTGTAAAATCTCCTGTGTACCAGGGGTCTGCCACATCAGCATCTGTACCGGCAAAGGTCATAAGTTTATGAATTTTACCATCAGGGTCAGATGGAATAATTCTTTTGATATTTCTCATATTGTTGGAATCCATACAAAGAATAATATCATATTTATTATAGTCTTCCACTGTTATCTGCACTGCACGCTTGCCATCGCAGGAAATACCGTGTTTTGCCAGTTCTCTCTGTGCAGGTGGGTAAACAGGGTTGCCCACACCGTGCCAGATTTCTTCGGTGCTTGTGGCACAGGATGCAATATAAAATTCTTCCCCCAGCCCCTCTTTTCTTACCATATCTTTCATCACAAACTCTGCCATAGGGCTGCGGCAGATATTGCCGTGGCAGACAAAAAGTACTTTTATCATAGTTACCTCTTATAGAAAAAGCAGTGAGAAACTCACTGCTTTAAATTTACTGTTTACCTTCTTTTACACCTTTTGCACCAAGAACACTGGTAATGGTTTTGAAGAAAATTTTCACATCGTTGGCAAATGTAACATTCTGTGCATAATCGCCGTCATACTTTGCCTTTACTTCGATAGGCAATTCGTCCCTGCCCATAACCTGTGCCAGCCCTGTAAGTCCAGGGCGCACATCATTTGCACCATATTTGTCACGTTCAGCAATAAGGTCGAACTGGTTCCACAGGGCTGGTCTTGGACCGATAATACTCATTTCGCCCACCAGGATATTCCATATCTGTGGCAGTTCATCCAGGCTGGATTTTCTTAAAAATCTGCCGATTTTTGTGATTTTGCTTTCAGGGTCTGCCAGTAAATGTGTTGGCACATCTTTTGGCACATCAGCATACATTGTTCTGAATTTGAGAATCTGAAAGTGTTCTTTACCTTTTGCCACGCGCTTCTGTTTAAACAGCACAGGACCTTTGGAGTCCATTTTGATGGCCACAGCAATAATCAGCAGAATTGGTGACAACACCAGCAGACCTGCAGCAGAAAGAACTATATCCAGAAATCTTTTAAAATATTTATACATAACTATTCTCTTGATTAATTTTTTAATACTTCGTGGTTAAATGTTGGTACCATAACCTTGATTTTTCTCATAAGGCGGTCACGGTCGTTTTCATAAGCCACGGCTTTCAGTTCCAGCAAGTCAGTAAAGAAACGGTCAGCATCCATTTTAAGTGGTGAACCGATAAAGATTTTACTGTTTGCTGTTTTGCGCACACCTTCTTCGTCCTGAAGAAGTTCTTCGTACATTTTTTCACCTGGGCGCAGACCTGTGAACACAATATCAATATCCTGATAAGGGATAAGGCCAGACATTTTGATAACATTTTCTGCCAGAGTAACGATTTTTACAGGCTCACCCATATCCAGAACGAAGATTTCACCGCTTTTTTCACCCATTGCACCTGCTTCCAGAACAAGGCTTACAGCTTCTGGAATCGTCATAAAGTAACGTACAATATCAGGGTGTGTAACCGTAATAGGACCGCCTTCTGCCAGCTGGTCTTTAAACAGCGGCAGCACAGAGCCATTTGAACCAAGAACATTACCAAAACGTACAGCAACAAATGTGGTGTTGCCATCACTGCTCTGTGCGATATTCTGAACAATCATTTCACAGATACGTTTTGTAGCCCCCATAACGTTTGTAGGGTTTACAGCTTTGTCTGTTGAAATAAGTATAAATTTTTCCACGCCGTATTTTTCAGCGCAGAGAGCACAGTTGTATGTGCCAAAAACATTGTTTTTAACTGCTTCTTCCGGTGCATCTTCCATAAGAGGAACGTGCTTATGGGCAGCTGCGTGGAACACAACCTGTGGACGGAATTCTTCAAAAAGGGCATCCATTTTCTTTGTATCACGTACAGATGCGATGCGCACTTCCATATTCAGATTTCCGTTATACTTACGTTTCAGTTCCTGCTGAATTGCGTATGCAGAGTTTTCATAAATATCAATAATAACCAGCATTTTTGGACCAATATTGGCCACCTGTCTGCAAAGCTCACTGCCGATGGAGCCACCGCCGCCTGTAACAAAAACAACTTTATCTTTAATGAATTTTGTTGCTTCGTCAGGCAGAATAACCGGGTCGCGTCCCAGCAGATCTTCAACTTTGATATCTGTGATACGGCTTGCCAGGTCTTTACCGTCAGCAATAATCTTTACAATATCAGGCAATGTTTTGATATTACAGTTGGTTTTTGAACAGATATCCAGAATTCTTCTTCTGCTGGCGCTATCCAATGTTGGGATGGCAATAAGAATTGTATCTATCTGGCACTGTGCAACCAGGTAAGGTATGTCTTCTGTTGTACCAAGAATTTCAACACCGATAATACTGCGGCCCTGTTTGCTGGCATCATCATCAACTGCACAGATAACGTTCATTTCCTTTGAAGTATTTTTGTTCAGTTCGTGCAACAGTGTAGACGCTGCATCACCTGCACCAACCAGCAGAACACGGCGGCGTTTTTTGCCCATAGCATTTATTTTAGTGTTCCTGTACATTCTGTAAGTCAGACGTGTATAAATGGTGAGTGACGAAGCAAAAGTTGCAGAAAGTGCGTATACCGAATATGGCAGACGTCTTTCTTTAAATATCATAAGTGAGATTATGATAAAAGTTATTACCGCCACCACACTGGCTGCTGCACATCGGAAAAATTCCACTATTTCAGCATATCGCCACAGGCTGTCATACATACCGGTTGCCCAGAAAATAATACTGTAACAGGCAACAAACAGAAAACAGCTGGAAACCATAAGGCTGAAATAGAGAACCTGGTCAACTTTCCAGTTGATAAGTGTCCATGTAAAAAGATATGCACCACATATTACAGCAACATCCATTAAAAACAATATCAGTCTGCGGTAACGTGATAATAATTTACTTATATATTTAGGCATAATATGCCTCCTGAATTTGCATATGTAATCTATAATCTATACTATTTTACAACATTTTAACAGAATAATCAATTAAAAAACCTGTTTATTCTAACATATATTGCAATATTTTACAAATAAATATATAATATTTGTATAAATTCTATTTTGGAGAATCTGATGAAGAATATTATCTTTATAAATGGTACTATGGGCGTAGGAAAAAGCAGTGTTTCCCACCGGCTGAACAAACTGCTGGATAACAGCATATGGCTGGACGGTGACTGGTGCTGGATGGCTGACCCCTTTGTGGTAAATGACAAAACCAAAAAAATGGTGACTGATAACATTTGCCATATGCTGAATAATTTTATTGCCTGCAATGAATACAACAACATTATATTCAGCTGGGTAATGGATTACGAAAGCATTTATCAGAGTATTGTCACCAGGCTGAATACTGAAAAATGCAATATTTACCGCTTTACAATATGCTGCAGCCCACAGACACTGAAAGCACGAGTAGAAAGCGACCCAAACCAGGATGGCAGAAACTTTGAAAAAAGCCTGGCCCGCGTGGAAAGATTTGATGTTCTTGACACTGTAAAAATATACAACGATGATATGACTGCATTTCAGACAGCCCAATATATCAAAAATCTTTTATAAACAATCAAACAAAAAACGCACCACAAATGTGGTGCGTATACTTTTTAGTACAGAACTTTTGACAGGAATTCTTTTGTTCTTGGGTTCTGTGGGTTGCCAAAAATCTGTTCTGGTGTGCCAGATTCAGCAATAACACCGCCGTCCATAAACAGCACTCTGTCAGATACTTCTTTTGCAAAGCCCATTTCGTGTGTAACGATAACAGCTGTCATACCGTCTTTAACCAGGTTTTTGATAACCTGCAGTACTTCGCCTACCATTTCAGGGTCAAGGGCGGAAGTTGGTTCGTCAAACAGCATTACGTCTGGTTCCATAGCAAGAGCACGAACGATAGCAAGACGCTGTTTCTGGCCGCCGGAAAGACGACGTGGATATTCATCTCTCTTATCTGCAAGGCCAACCATTTCCAGCAGTTTCATAGCCTGTTCTTCAGCTTCTTCCTTGCTTTTCTTTTTGATAAGCATTGGAGCCATTGTGATATTTTCGATAACTGTCATATGTGGGAACACATTAAAATGCTGGAAAATCATACCCATTTTCTGACGGTGTTTATCGATATTTACTTTTTCCTGTGTGATGTCTACGCCTTCAAAAATGATGGAGCCGGACTGTGGTTCTTCCAGCATATTGAGGCAACGGAGAAATGTACTTTTACCTGAACCGGAAGCACCGATAACAGAAACCACTTCACCTTTTTTGATATGTTCGCTTACGCCTTTGAGAACTTCCAGTTCGCCAAAGGATTTATGTAAATTTTCTACCTTAATCACTTACTGCCAATCTCCTTTCGTAAATGCCAACCAGTTTGGAAACTGATGCTGTGAGAACCAGGTACAGAATAGCTGAAATAATCAGTGTTTCTATCTGCAAGTATGTAGCACCACCGATGATTTTCTGCTGGGACATAATTTCACCCAGGTAGAATGTGGATGCCAGGGATGTTTCTTTAAGCATCATAACAAGTTCGTTACCCATAGCAGGCAGGATGTTTTTAACGGCCTGTGGGATGATGATTTTTGTCATTGTCTGACTCTGGCTAAGACCAAGACAACGGGCAGCTTCTGCCTGGCCCGGATCAACAGCCATAATACCGGAACGAACAATTTCAGCAACGTAGGCTGCGGAGTTTACAATAAGAGCAACTGTGATACTGATTTTTTCATCATCCAGTGCAGGAATAAGTGCAGGCATAAGGAAATAGAAGAAATACAGCTGAAGCAGCAGTGGTGTGCCACGCAGAACTTCGATATAAGCAGTTGCAAGAGCATTGAGCGGTTTAAATTTACCGATACCGAAATTGCTCATTTTCATAAAAGCAATTACTGTACCGAATACAAGACCAAAGAAAACAACAATACAGGACAACCGCACTGTAATTGCCATACCTTTGAGCAATGGCTGATAATACTTTGTCATCAGCATAATAACATTGGAAAAAATTCTTCCTAAATTCAAGGTAATCCCCCTTTTTCATATATCCAGCCGGTAGGCTTGCCTACCGGCTGTAATTACTGTTTCATAAATATTAGTCGTTAACTTCAAGACCCATTGAAGCAGCTTTGTCTCTCATATCCTGACGGATCTGAACATAGTCGATATCTTTGTCAGCTGCCAGCAGAGCTTCTTCGATAAGCTGTGCCAGTTCAACTTCGTCCAGGTTTACCAGACCGCAGTTGCCTTCTGCAAAGTATTCAAATTTAAAGCCAGCCATTTCAAGTTTGTCATTGTTTTTAACCTGGAGGTCGCCAACGCCAGAGTCTGTGATAAGGCAGTCAATTTTGCCTTCTGCAACCATCTGTGCAGCCATGCTGAGGTTGTCAATAAACATAACTTCTGCCAGAGAATCTACATCCAGCTGATCCTGCAGCAGGTTGTACTGGAGGGAAGCTGGCTGAACACCAACTTTAAGACCTGCAAAGTCTTCAGCTTTTTCGATTACCAGACCTTTTTTAACAAGAGCGCCGTGGTATGTATCTTCATCTGAAGAAATCGTAGCGTATGGACCTACACAGTTGTAGTTCTGTGCACGTTCTTCTGTTTCAGCATAACCTGAAAGTGAGAAGTTTACAGAGTTTGTGGAAACAGCTGCCTGGCAAGCAGAGAAATCCATTTCTTTGATTTTCAGTTCGATAGGTGTGCCAAGCTTGTCGCTGAGATATTTTGCAACATATTCACCGTAGATAATATCTGTACCCATAATTTCGCCGGAAATAGGGTCTTTGAATTCAGATGGAGCAAAGTCAGGAGATGTAGCCATTGTGATAAAGCCCTGTTCTTTGATCTGTTCGATTGTTGTTTTTTCTTCTGCGCCGCCGCAGGCAACCATAGACATTGCCATTACCATAGCCAGCACAAGTGCGAGTAATTTTTTCATAACGTTTTCCTTCTCTCAATAGAGTATTTAATATACTTCAAAATAACTATATTATATAGTCTTATTTGCATGAGTGTATTGTACTCTTATTTTTATTCGTTGTCAATGTATATTTATAAAAATCACAATATTTGTATAAGTGTACAAATTATTTGTAAAATGTTTAAAACATATGTCTACTTTGTTAAACAAAAAACAGATTTAACCATAAAAAGTATTTCTCAGATATACAAAAGCAGTGAATTTGTAGTTGAAAATTCACTGCTTTATGCATATATTCAGTATATTGTTGGCCTTATAGAATTAATATTCATACATTTCTTATAATTTTTATGAATATAAAACCATTTGATATTTAAACAATGTTATCAGTTTACATCAAGACCCAGGGACAGGGCTTTGTCTGTCATATCTTTATAGATAGTGTCATAGTCCAGTTCATCATTGGCTGCTTTGAGAGCTTCATCGATAAGCTGACCAAGTTCAACTTCATCAATATTTACCAGTGCGTGTGTACCATCTGATTCGTATACAAACTGGAACTGTGCCATTTCCAGATTGTCGCTGTTTGCAATAAGAGGAGCTGCAGAACCGTTTGTCATAATAACTGCATCAACTTTATCTGTTGCCACCATCATAGCCCCTGTTGTAAGGTTGTCGATGAATTTAATTTCAGGCATTTCTTCGATAGGAAGCTGTGCCATTGCCAGGTTATACTGGAGTGATGCCTGCTGGCAGGCAATCTGCAGACCTTTGAAATCTTCTGCTGTTTCAATTTTTACACCTTTTTTAACCAGAGCGCCATGGTAAGAATCATCTTCCATTTTCAGAATAGCATATGGGCCAGGAAGGATGTAGTTCTGTTTTCTTTCGTCAGTGTCTGCATAACCGTTAAGTGAGAAGTTTACAGAGTTTGTTGCTACTGCTGCCTGACAAGCTGAGAAATCCATTTCTTTGATTTTCAGTTCAACTGGTTTGCCATATTTGTCGCTGATGTACTTGGCAATATATTCAGCAAACACAACGTCTGTACCCATAACTTCCCCTGTGTTAGGGTCTTTGAATTCACTTGGTGCAAAGTCTGGTGAGATTGCGCAAGTGATGTAACCCTGGTCCAGAATTTGTTCAATAGTGGATTTTTCTTCTTCTCCGCCGCCGCAGGCTACCATCGAGATGGACATTATAACTGCCAGTGCCAATGCTAAAAATTTTTTCATAATAATTACCTCTCTATATAATAACTTTTTTGTTTACCTCTTTGGTATGACTGTATTCTACTCTCATTTTTATGCATTGTCAACGTATTTTTATAATATTTTATACTTTTGTACATAATGACAAATAGTATGTGTTTATGTTCCTGCTTTTCGTCATTGTGTTTATAAAAATTCAATCAGATATGTAATTTTGTTGCTATACCTCAATTTTTATTCATAATATAAACATATTTATCCAAATAAATATGTAGTTCACATAAGTTGTTCACATTTATATACATTGTATATTTCATACACAGATGATATAATTGTTATCAGTAAATAGCTTTACAGGTGAATTATGGATAAAAAATTAAACACACTGATTCAAAATATAAAAAATGGATTTTGCAAGATACTTGCTGATAATCTTACAGGTATTTATATTCATGGCTCCATAGCTTTTGGCTGTTTTAACTGGGTCAACAGCGATGTAGATTTTATAGTTGCAGTTGAAAAAGAGCCTTCGCTGGAAGATAAGGTGAAAATAATACAGCTTATGCTGGAACTGGATAAAACAGCACCAGCCAAAGGGCTGGAAATGAGTGTGGTTTTAAAACAGCACTGTACAGAGTTTGTATACCCCACACCATACTGCCTGCATTTTTCAAACAGCCATAAGGAAAAATATAAACAGGATATTATGCAGCATATTCAGAAAATGCAGGGAACAGACAAAGACCTGGCCGCACATTTTACTGTGATAAACCACTATGGTATTACTTTACGGGGCGAAGACAAAAATACTGTGTTCAGCCCTGTGCCGGCTGAACACTATATAGACAGTATCATATTTGATATAGAAAACGCAGTGGAAGAAATAGCGGGCAATCCTGTATATATTACTTTAAATCTGTGTAGAGTGTTGGCATATATCAGGGAAAGAAAAGTGTTATCCAAAGCTGACGGCGGCATATGGGGAATAAAACATCTGCCATTGTACAGCGATATTATAAAAGATGCAATGGACTGTTACAGCAGTTCAGCCTTTGTTGGTTTTGATAACATCAGGCTGGCAGAAATGGCAAAAAACATTTTAAAAGAAATTTCTGAAAAATTGTCCCCTATTTAATATTATATAAGTTATATGTGTAAGAGAACAATAAACAGGAGAAGTATATGATTATCTATCTTTCCCTTTTGGATGACCAGGAGGATCGCAGTAAATTCACTTTGCTGTACAATACATACCGCCACACTATGATGCATACAGCATATTCAATACTGAATGACCAGGGGCTGGCTGAAGATGCAGTACACGATGCCTTTGTCCGCGTTGCAAAAAACTTTGGAAAAGTAGGTGCTGTAAACAGCCCACAGACCAGGGCCTTTCTGGTTATTATTACACGAAATGTAGCACTGACTATGGCAAAACGGAATGGCAGAGCCTTAATTTTTGATGAAGAAAGTACAATATATGCCATTGCGGACAACACTACAGACAAAGATTTCGAGAATTTTGATTTTGACAGAATCGTGCAGGTTATCAGACAACTGCCCGCCACTTATACAGATGTGCTGTATCTGAATGTGGTGGAAGGGTATAGTGTAAAAGAAATTTCTGCCATAATGGAACTGGGCACAGAAGCGGTGAAAAAACGACTGCAGCGAGGCAGGAAAATACTGATAGACAAACTGACAAGGGAGGGTATTGTAAATGGCTGACAGTAAATTCAGACGAGCTTTGAACTATTCTTTCCTGCAGGAAATGGACGAAATTCCTCCACAGTATGAACTGGAAAGGAAATATGTCTTTTCTCAGGATTTTGAAGAAAAGATGAAAAAACTGATAAAAAGTGTTAACAAAAAATATGTTTACGCTTTCGGACTGGTATTGCCCAGATATGCAATAGGCATATTGATGATAGTTATAGCTGGCTCAGTTGTGCTGATGCTGAGAAGCAGGAATATACTGGACAGGTCCACAGCCAGACTGGTTTTCAGCGTTGCGGAACTGTTGGTATTGCTTATGTTTGGGGTAAGCCTGAAAAGTGCAGGCAGTAAAATGACTACGTCTATCCAGACCGGTTTCTCCGACACTGACGAAGAAACCCCTGCCACTGAACTGGAATTTGATATACCTGTTTCCCCTGTAAATTACAGCAAAAGCAACGAATACCGCACCACTACTTTGCATACAGTTGAATACAAAGACGCTGTGGGAAGGATTATATACTATGAAAGGATACCAATCAATGGAGGTGTTCTGACTAAAATTGACACACCTGACAATATAAATAGCTGCAAGGTACATCAGTGGGAGGCAATATGGTTTGAAAAGAACGGCCAGACCCATCTGGTGTGGGCAGACAGTTTGTACCGATATATTCTGAAAGGCGACTGTGAAACAGGCACACTGATTAAAATGGCGGAAAGTCTGTATAAATAGCATATAGGTATCTGATTGCACTGTGGACATAAAAAAGAGATGTCTTGGAAAAGACATCTCTTTTAGTTTTACATAATATTAAAGTCCCAGCATTTCAACCAGTTTTTCTTTCGGCATAAATCCAACTTTTTTGTTTACAATTTCACCGTTTTTAAACAGGAGAAGTGTAGGAATACTCATAACCTGAAACTGCATTGCAAGTTCTGGTTGATTATCCACATTAAGTTTGCCAAACACTGCCTTACCAGCCAGTTCTTCTGACAGTTCTTCAACAATCGGACCAATCATTTTACAAGGACCGCACCAGGTTGCCCAGAAGTCTACAAGAACAGGAAGGTCGTTTTTCAATACAACTTCTTCAAAATTGTCTTTGGTGATTTCAACTGTCATAGTCGTATCCTCCTATTATTTTTCCAGAAGTCTGGAAATTGTATCAAGAACACTGTCTGTAAGAGACTTTTTAGCAACAGGTTTAACCACTGCCTTTGCAGGGGCAGAGTCTTCAGCAGCTACAGCAACAGGGGTAATTTTATCAATGGTGTCAACCTGTTTGCGATATTCCATAACCTGTGATTCAATTACACTGCTGGCTTTGTCCATATTTTCCATTGCTGTGGACAGTTTGGCAAAAGACCGTTCCAGCTGCTGTTCCAGACGTGAAATTTCGCCTTTTACATCAGCAACTTTTTCCATAAGGTCAGCGGCATTGGCATCAAATTCTGCCTTTGTGCGCCGTGCTTCTTCTGTTGCCCGGTTGATAATCTGTTTTGCACGGACAGATGCTTCTACCATACAGGCTGCAATTTCATCCTGTTTGCTTTTCCAGTCTGCATTTTCTTTTTCCAGTTCATCACGCTGCTGTGACAGCTGGTTATAGTTTATTTTAATGCTGGAAATTTCTCTGTCTCTTTCCAGAATCATATTGCGGTATGTATTAATCTGGTTTTTAAGCTCTATATTATCCTGTTTGATTTCTTCCAGATTTTTTGTCAGTTGAATAACTTTTTCCTGTGAAATATTCAGGTTTTCACCTGTGTTGGACAACTTGTCAGAAAGGGTCCGGATTTCCTCTTCAAGACCCTTTTGAATCTGATTATAATTGTCTGCCTGCCGGCTCATTTCATTTGACAGGTTGTCTATATATTCAAGAACCTGGTTTCTGTCAAAGCCACGGAAGGATTGTTTAAACAAGATATTTTCCATAATATCCTCTCAGGACTGTTTCTCTTTATTATTTGCCGCTGTTTCTTTTGAGGATGCTGATAACATCGTTGAGATAGTCGTCATCATCTTCTGTGGAAATGTGGCCTTTGTTGTTGTCGTCAAACCAGTTGTTGATGCCCAGTGAAGTTTTTGTATCTGCAACAGGTTTTGCTTCTGGCTGTTTCTGTGCTGCAGCTTCAAAACCAGTTGCAATAACTGTGATTTTCATTTCGTCAACAAGGTTTGTATCAAATGCGGCACCCCAGATGATGTTTGCATCAGGGTCAGCATTCTGTGTGATAAGTGTAGCTGCCTGGTCTACTTCGTCCAGACCGATGTCTGGTGAAGAAGTGATAGAAATGATTACACCACGGGCAGAATCAATAGATGTTTCCAGCAGTGGTGACTGAATAGCCATCATAGCAGCTTCTTCAGCTTTGTTTGGACCTGTTGCACGGCCTACACCCATATGTGCATAGCCAGCGTCTTTCATAACTGAACGAACGTCTGCAAAGTCCAGGTTGATAAATGAAGGAACATTGATAAGTTCAGAAATGGATTCAACACCCTGTTTCAGAACGCTGTCTGCCATTTCAAAAGCATTTACCAGTGTGATTTTTTCTTCTGTTGCATATTTCAGTCTTTCGTTAGGGATAACGATAAGGCTGTCCACATTTTTCAGCAGGTTGGAAATGCCCTGTGCTGCTTTTTTCTGTTTCAGTTTACCTTCAAAGTTGAAAGGTTTTGTAACAATACCAACTGTAAGGATACCCTGTTCTTTGGCAACTTCGGCAACAACGTGTGCTGCACCTGTACCTGTGCCGCCACCCATACCGGCTGTGATAAATACCATCTGGCAACCTTTCAGTGCTGCTGCAATTTCGTCACGGCTTTCTTCTGCTGCACGCTGACCGATATCTGGGTCTGCACCTGCACCACGGCCTTTTGTAAGTTTTGCACCCAGCTGTACTTTCTGTGTGGCTTTGGAAGCCATAAGAGCCTGTGCGTCTGTATTCATAGAAATAAATTCAACACCTTTAAGACCGGAAACAACCATTCTGTTTACAGCGTTGCCACCGCCGCCACCTACACCGATTACCTTGATGTTGGTAGTGTTCTGCATTTCTTCGTCCAAGTAAAAGCTCATTTTATATTCCTCCACATTACTGTTATTTATCCTGAATATCTATGCCAAAAGCACAATACATATTTAAAGAATCATATAGTTATATTTATTATATCATAGCAAATTTAAAAAGCTATTTCAATCATTTTTTGGTTATTAATGTCAAAAATTTATCATTTGTTTGATGGCTGGAAAACGCAACTGCCTGCCTGGGTGGAATCAATAACACCCCTGTCTGTTTCTGTAAGTTCGTTATTGATAACATAGAAAGACATTTTCAGCTTGTAGTCTATGTCCAGCACTGTGCCCAGATTTACCTGTACGCGGTTATCGTAGATAAGGGAAATATCACCTGTACTGTTCACTTTTATCATTGTGACACCTGTATAACCGGACTGTGACAGTTTTTCTATAATACTGTCCAGTGTTTCTTTTGATGCTGCATCTGAAAGGTCTGCATCAATACCCATAAGACCGGCTGGTGCTGCAGCCTGGGTAGTAAGCTGTTTGAACCCCTGGGAATAGATAGTATAAGTTTCCAGTTGGCCTTCATAATTTATACCATAATAGGTAGGTATGCTGTCAGTTATAGTAACCAGAATTTTGTCTGGCAGTTTGCGCTGAACCCTTGCAGATTCCACATAGGTGAATTCCAGTGGAAGATTCTGTTCCAGTGTTGCAGTGTCTATTTTAAAAATATTTTCTTCCAGAGGTACTGCACAGTAATTTATTATTTCCGCCTGTGTATATCTTTCGCTTCCCTGCATTTCTACATGGCGTACAATAAACAGTACTTTAAGGGATATAAACACCAAAATAGCCAAAAGAATAGCAACCAGTACGGCAGTGGCCAGAAGATGGCGGTTTCGCTGTTTTCTGACAGTTTTTCTGCTTTTACGCTGATTGTACTGCGCCGGGTCTGGCTTTAATGTTTTTTTACCACCCGGTGACGACTGTATATTTCCAGGGTACTGTATAAATTTATTTGGGTCAGAAACAGGTTTAGACGGGTGTGTTATACCCGCCTTTTTCATATTCTGTGTGCTGTTTCTTCTTTCGTTTTTGCCCAAAATTTAAATTCCTGTCTGTAAATTCAGATTTCTGTAAATAATATCAAGACAGTCAGGTTTATGCGCCTGTGCAGCTATTTCACCCATCTGTTTTGTTTTTGTAAGGTCAGTGTACATACTGTCAAAAGCCCGTACGATGGACTCGTCAGTAAGATCTTTTTCTTCAATAAGCACTGCCGCGCCCATATCTGCCAATACCATACCATTGTGATACTGGTGATTTTCCGCCACGTTAGGTGAAGGAATAAGTATGGATGCCTTGCCCATACAGGCTATTTCTGCAATGGTAAGGGCACCGCAGCGGGTAATAAGAATATCTGCCGCTGCCATATATTTCGGAATATCATACAGGTATTCAAACACCTGCAGATTTTCTGACTGCTGTATGTTGTTTTCTTTCAGGAAAGATACAAACTCGCCATCATCATATCTGCCTACAACGTGATAATGTACAATATCTTTTCTGTCTTTGTTATGTAAAGCCACAGCTTTCATTGCATTGTTCAGTTTTGCTGCACCAAGGCTGCCGCCAAAGGACAACACAACTGTTTTGCCTTCTACACCCAGTTTTCTTCTGCTTTCCAGTGGGTCTGCTGTTGTGATTTCTTCCCTTACAGGGTTGCCGCAGACAATGCATTTTTCCGGATAAGCCATATACTGTGCCGCTTTTTCAGTGGCAACAAACACAGTGTCCACATTTTTGGACAGCAGTTTATTGGTAACGCCGGCAAAGGCATTCTGTTCGTGGATGGCTGTTTTTATACCCATTTTTGCAGCCTGCAAAACGATGGGACCAGAAACATAACCGCCAGTGCCTATAACCAGGTCCGGTGCAAAATCTTTAAGAATCTTCTTTGCTTTTGATGATGCAAAAAGAAGATTTTTAACTGTAATAAAATTTCTTTTTATATTGTTAAGTGTCAGTCTGCGCTGGAAGCCTGTTACTTCCATATGGCAGAAATCATAACCTGCCTTTGTTACCAGACCGTATTCCATACCTTCTTTTCTGCCTACAAACATAATGTGGGCATCTGGATGTTTGGACTGGATGTGCTGTGCAATGGCAAGACCTGGGTTGATATGCCCTGCTGTGCCACCTGCTGCAATAATAATTTTCATAATTTAACCTCTGTCTATATTTGCATAACGGGAAACAGAAAGCACAATTCCCATTTCACCAAGAATCATCATAAGTGCAGTACCACCTTCAGAGAAGAACGGAAGTGAGATACCTGTATTCGGTATGGTGCCGGTGGCAACCGCAATATTGAGAAATGCCTGCAAGCATATCTGGATAATAATACCCATAACCAGCATAGCACCAAATTTATCCTTTGCGTGTGTAGCAATATAAATGCCACGTACAAACAGTGCAAGGAACAGGATGATAACCATCATACCGCCGAAAAAGCCCAGTTCTTCGCAGATAATAGCAAAGATAAAGTCGTTCTGTCCTTCAGGCAGGTGAAGATGTTTTTGTCTGGAGTTGCCCAGACCCAGGCCAAACAGACCGCCACTGCCAATGGCAAGACGACCCATATAGCTCTGGTAGCCAGCTGATGACAGGTCATTTTCAGGGTGCAACCAGTTTTCAATACGGCTGGACGCATAGTGGATAGCATCAGGCCAGATGATAAGTGCCGCAACAATACCGATAACAAGTATAGCAGCCGCCAGGAAAAACCATTTGGTATCTGTGCCACCGATAAACATCATAATAGCGCCAACCATACATATGATTACAATGCCTGAAAGGTGCGGCTGGAAAAACATCAGAACAACTATTGACCCAAGAACTGCAGCAAATGGCATTATGCCGTAGGTGATGGTTTTCATTTTGTCATAGTTCTTTTCTATCATATTTGCAAACAGCAGTATTACTGCAAATTTTGCAATTTCTGACGGCTGGAAAGTACCTACATTCGGAATAACTATCCAGCGATGGCAGCCATTGAATTCTGGCATAAAGAGAACCACTACCAGCAGTATATACACCAGCCCCAGCAACATTATCGCATAGCGGCGGAAAACGTGATAGTCCACTTTTGATGCAGCAAACATTGCCACAAGACCGATGGCAGCAAACATCGCCTGGTCTTTGATGTAGTGCAGTGCATCACCTTTAAATCGATAGATACCATATACATAGCTGGCTGAATAAAGCATAACCAGACCAAATGCCAGCAATATCATTGTAATGATAAGCATAGGCATATCCATACGGGCACCTTTTTCGGTGAAACGGAACCAGTCTTTTATATTAAATTTTGATTTTGTTCTTACTTTTGATCTGTCAGACAAAGTCAAAACCTCTCTTGTGAGTATTTATCAGTATGCAAAATATGAAAGCACAGCAAAGATAGCAGCCACTGTGGTGAAAACTGTAACGATTTTCACTTCGCTCCAGCCACTCATTTCATAGTGGTGGTGAATAGGGCTCATTTTGAAAATGCGTTTGCCGTGTGTGATTTTGAAATAAGACATCTGAATTACGACACTGAGTGCTTCGCAGGTGTAGATAATACAGATAAGGAGAACGATTTCAGGGCGGTTGATAGCCCATGCCATAGCAACAACTGCGCCACCCAGGAACATACTGCCTGTATCGCCCATAAATACTTTTGCAGGATAGAAGTTCCATACCAGAAAGCCTGCACATCCGCCGGCAACAGCCACTGCGAAGATAGCATTTGTATAATATCCGTATGCGGCAGAAATAACCATAAAGCCCAGTGCAACAACAAATGTTACTGATGAGCAAAGACCATCAATACCATCTGTAAGGTTTACAGCATTAACCATAAAGAGTATGCCCAGGAAAACAATAGGATAATACAGCATACCCAGCTGAATGCTGAAATTAGTAAAAGGAACAGTAACCAGTGTGTTTATATGACCTATGTAATACTGGCCATAAAGAAATGCGGCAACAACGAACACCTGGCCAAAAATTTTGTATCTGGCTTTTAAACCCAGGTTGCGTTTTTTTACCACTTTGATATAGTCATCTACAAAGCCGATAGCGCCAAAGCCCAGTGCTGTCAGCATACTGATAGACAGGCTGATAATCTGGTTTGTATACACTACGCCTGTAATAGTCTGCAACTCTTTCATCATAAGTGCCAGACCTGCACAGGCGGCGGCAATAGCACCAACATAGAACATAAGACCGCCCATAGTAGGTGTGCCCTGCTTTGACCGGTGCCATGTAGGACCGATGTCCAGAATTGTCTGGCCAAATTTAAGTTTTCTAAGCCATGGAATAAGCACAAAACCGCTGAGTGCAGTAAGCGCAAAGGCTATAAGTCCTGTAATTAAAAATGAAATCCTTATCATAGCGACTCCTATTTTTCCAATCCGTTGTAAACCCGGTCAATAATATCTTCAAAGCGTCTGGAGTGACTGGCCTTGAAAACAATGCCGTCACCAGGTTTTATATTTTCGATTATGTAATCTGTAAGCTGCTGTTTTGTTTCAAAATTGAGGGCATCAGGACCAAAACCTGTACAGATATGCTTTGCCCTTTCACCCCAGGTCCACATACAGTCCACACCTTTCTGTGCGGCATACCGGCCTACTTCACTGTGCAATGCAGCTTCATCATCACCCAGTTCCATCATATCGCCGAATACAGCGATTGTTCTGCCTTCTGAAACCAGTTTAAGTGTATCAACCGCTGCCTTCATAGAAGCAGGTGCGGCGTTGTAACAGTCCTCAATAAAAAGTATGCCGTTCTTTTCCACAATCTTCTGGCGCTGACCCGAAACAGTATAGCCTGCCAGGTTTGCAGCAACCTGTCTGGCATCAAAACCCATACGGGAAATTACTGTATAGGCGCACAGTGCATTCATTACATTGTGGTTACCCACAGTTGGGATGGTACAATTTATTTCACCGTTTTCTTTGTCAACGATAGTAAATTCAGTTGCAAAACCTACTGTGGAAATATTTTTTGCAACAACATCTGAATCTGTATTTTCAATGCCGTAGCGGTAAACATTGGCAGGATGCTTGATATCTGCTTTTGACAGGTATTCATCATCACCGTTCACAACCAGAATACCGCTTTCATCCATACCATCCACAATTTCCAGTTTTGCTTTCAGAATATTGTCCCTGGTTTTCAGTCTTTCCAGATGTGAAATGCCGATACAAGTAATTACTGCTGCAACAGGTCTGGCGGCAAGGGTAAGTTTGTGTACATCACCCAGTGCTTCCATACCCATTTCCAGCACGGCATATTTATCTTCCTGTGTAAAACCGTAAATGGTTTTTGGCATGCCCAGTTCGTTGTTCCGGTTGCCTTGTGTTTTAACTGTTTTTGCAAATGGTGAAAGGGCTGCATAGATAAACTCTTTTGTGGTGGTTTTACCCATACTGCCGGTTACACCGATAATATCAATATCAAAAGTATCTCTCACATTGGCACCCATCTGTATGCTGGCATCCAGTACATTTGGCACAACAGCCTGCATATCATCAGGGATATTGTCAATGTGGTTTTCTGTTACAATCAGTTTTGCACCTTTTTCAATGGCAGATGCGGCATAATTTTCTCCATTCACCCTTTCGCCGCGAATGGCGAGGAAAACGCTGTTTTCCACCACATCACGGGAATCTGATGTAACATGATTTATATAGCAATCATTTTTTGGCACAGCAAAACCTTTTACAAGCTGTGAAAGTAAAATTGCATTCATAATCTATTTTCCTTTGTTGTATTTATCCATAAATTTCGCCACAATTTCATGCTCGTCAAGATATACAGTAATGCCGTTAAGCACCTGATAGTCTTCGTGACCTTTACCGCACAAAATCAGGGTTTCATTATATTGTAACATATCCAGAGCAATATTTATAGCTTTTCTTCTGTCAACTTCCGCAACGTAAGGAATATTTTTCTCATCAAAGTATGTTTTCACATCATTGATAATACTCTGTGGATCTTCTTTTCGTGGGTTGTCGCTGGTAAGGATAATGTAGTCTGCATATTTTGCCACAGCCTGTGCCATTGCCCTGCGCTTTGTTTTTTCCCTTTCACCTGCACAGCCAAACAGAACAATAAATCTGCCCTGTACAAATGGGCGCAGGCTGGACAGTACATTTTCCAAACCGTCACCGGTATGGGCATAGTCGCAGATAACTGTGAATGGTTCTTTTACCAGAATTTCACAACGGCCTTTTACACCTTTCACAAAAGACAATGCCTCTGCGGCTGATTTTTCATCAACACCAGCAGCTACACAGGCCAGTGCGGCACCCATAGCATTATGAACTGAATATTCGCCTGGCATAGGGAAGTTAACCCTGCTGATACTGCCTTTGCCCACCATCAGGAATTTCACACTGTTGTGGGTAAAGGTAATATTTTTCGCTGTGTAATCTGCCATATCTGTTTTTGCAGAGAAAGTAACCGGATTTTTGTGTGCATATCTTTCAGCCACTATTCTGCCGTATTCATCATCTGTATTTACCACTATATTTCTGGAATTTTCAAACAGGATACACTTGGCATCAAAATAATTTTCCATTGTTTTATGGTAATCCAGATGGTCCAGTGTAAGATTTGTAAACACCGCCACATCATAAGTGATGCCAAAAAGGCGGTTTTGCACCAGAGCCTGGCTGGAAACTTCCATAACCACATATTCACAGCCGGATTTGTACATCTGTGACAGCAAAGCCTGTAATTCATATGGCTGTGGTGTAGTGAACTTTGCAGGGATAATCTGCTGGTCAATCATATTCTGGACAGTGCCCATAAGACCAACTTTTTTACCCTGCTGTTCCAGCAGGTCTTTGATAAGGAAGGCTGATGTGGTTTTACCATTGGTACCTGTGATGCCAATCATCTTCATTTTACGTGAAGGATTATCAAAAAGATTTGCACACAGAAGCGAATATACCTGACGGCTGTTTTTTACTATAATCTGGTCTTCAAGACCCATATCTTTTTCACAAACCACCAATTTCGCACCGATTTCCAGCGCTTTTGCTGCAAAAGTGTGGCCGTCAAATGTAAGACCTTTGCTACATACAAACACACAGCCAGGTCTGACTTTGCGGGAGTCGTCTGTTACAAAATCTGTATCAAAATCCTTTACTTTTCCCTGATATTCAACATCTTTCAGAACTGCGTGAATGTTCATAGTGCCTCCGTTATTCTGTGTAATTTGGGTCCTGATAGATTACGGTGATTACTGTACCCATTGGTACCTTGTCACCTGCGTTAGGGCTTTGTCTGTAAACCCTTACATTGCTGTTGCCGGAGTAAGCGCCTTCTTCTTTAAGGTTAAGACCCCGAGATGTAAGGGTAGTAGCAACAGCCGATGGTGATTTATTCAAAAGGTTTGGCACTGTGACCATAGTGCTTTCACCCTGTTCAGTATAGGCAACCACTATACTGCCCACAGTAACTTTCTGGCCCACTGCCGGGAACTGTGATACAACTTTGTTGCCTGTACCTACTGTTTTTACTTTCAGACCGGCACGCTGTAATTTAACAGCCGCTTCGGTAATGTCATAGCCGGTGATAGAAGAAACCGTTACGCTGGCCTGATTCTGTTCAGATGCGCTGTAAACAGGTTCTATACCCAGATATGGCAGTATTTCACCCATAAGTGAACCAACTACCGGTCCTGCGAGAGTACCGCCGTAGTAGCCATCTTCACCTGTAGGAGTGTCAAAGAATATGAGTATTGCTATTTCAGGGTCATCACAAGGTGCAACGCCTACAAATGATGCGATGTAGTCATTATCCCGTGGAGTATCCAGCTTCTGTGATGTACCTGACTTGCCGCCAACACGGTAACCTGCAATATAAGCGTGTCGGCCGTTACCGCTGGTAACGTTTTCCTGTAATATATCTGCGATGATTTCACTGGTCTGCTGACTGATAACCTGACGGCGGATTTCCGGTGTAAGATCCTGAACCACATTACCGTCAGAGTCCAGCAACTGAGAAACCAGATGTGGTGTAACCAGATTACCACCATTTACCGCAGTAGCAATGGCAGTTATCATCTGGATTGGTGTTACTTTATTGGACTGACCAAACGAACAGCTGGCCAGTGTAACTGTGGTGTGGGTTTCATCTGTATAATAAATACTTTTCTGTTCACCCGGCAGGTCAATGCCTGTTTTTTCAGCCATACCAAAGGAGTAGAAATAATCGTAGAAAATATCTTTACCCATTGCGGCACCGATTTCGATAAAAGCCGGGTTACAGGAGTTTATAAGTGCCTGTTTGAAGCTTTCTGCACCATGGCCCCCTGTCTGGGAACATTTCATAATGCGTTCTTCCACTTCTTTGAACCCTTTACAGTAATATCCGTTGGCAAGGGATGCTTTACCGCTGTCAAGTGCAGAAGCCGCAGTGATAACTTTGAAAACTGAACCAGGTTCGTACAGGTCGTTTACTGCTTTGTTACGCCACTGTTTCTGTCTGGCCTGGGACATAGCTTCGTTTCTCCGGGTGTCATCAGTAATTGCCGCAATCTGGGCTGCCAGTGATTCGTTTGTAAGCGCATATGGGTCGTTAGGATTATATGCCGGATAGTTGGCCATAGCAAGTATGGCACCTGTTTTGACATTCATTACAATTCCTACTGCACCTTCCTGCACTCTATGCTTTTCAGCATTCAGCGACAGCTGTTTTTCCAGATAGTGCTGTATGGTTTCGTCCACTGTCAGCTTCAAGCTGTATCCGTCACGGGCTTCGCTCATAATTTCATAGTCGGTACCCATATCCAGACCCCAACCGTTTTTGGCAGCGATAACCCTGCCTTTTTCACCGGTCAGTTCTTCATTGTAATAGCTTTCAAGACCTGCAAGACCCTGGTTGTCAGAACCGCAGAAGCCCAGGATTGTGGAGGCAAACTCGCCGTATGGGTAGTAACGTTTATAGTCTTCGGCAATATTTACACCGCTTATTTTGTTGTCCTGGCAGAACTGGCGCACCTGGTCCGCCACAGGTTTGTCAACCTTCTGTTTGATAAGCTGATAATAATTTTTTTTGCCCAGTTTTGTAAGAATAGTCTGTGGGTCAACATCCAATATTTCCCCCAGGCCTGATGCAATAAGCTGATGCTGTTCCTCATCACTTTCCAGAGGAGAAACCGAAATAGTCCATACCGTGGCAGACTGCGCCAGAATTTTACCATTGGCATCATAAATAGTACCACGGTTTGGCGAAAGTTCCATTTCTCGCAGTTGTATGGCAGTAGCTTCGGCTTTGTTTTCTTCGTAATTAAGAACCTGTATACGGAACATATTTGCCGCAACTATAACAAAACAAAGCACAGCAAAGAAAGAAACCACAATAGTGCGCTTTCTCATTTCGTTTGTTACATTGGTCTGATTTCTCTGTCTGGCCATAAAAATTCTCTGTTTCTTTCCCGTTTTATTAAGCAACTTTAGGCGGAAGAAGCTGTGGACGCTATTGTCCTGTTCTCCCCGCCTAAATTTATACTAAATATTATTTTTTTAAGGCAATAAATATGACAAAATTGGCTGTATTGCCTCATCCAGTTTTTCTTTTACCGGTGACTGGTTCACCACTATCTTGTTTTCATTTTCCAGTTCCACATATTTTTTCTGGGATGCATCCATCTTTACCATACCCAGCTGATTTTCAGCATAGCTTTCAATCTGGTCCAGAGTCATGCGGCTTTCCAGTGTGAATTCCAGATATGACTTTTCACTCTGAAGCAATACAATTTCATCTTCTATATCAGCAATCTGAGTGCTGGTAGTAGTGATAGCTGCGTTTGTAGCCACAACAGCTATGATAAGTGTAAGAAGCGCGGCAATGCTGATAATATTTGCAATTTTACGGCCCAGTGAAAATTTTGTCTGAGCATTGATAAGAACGTTTTCTTTTTTGGCTTTACGTGCTATCTGTCTTTCCTGTTCCATTTCATAGAAAGAAAGATCGTAGGCCACGTTCATTCTATCCATAGCTGTTTTCCCCTTAATTTATTTTAATATTCCTAATATTCCAATTTTTCAATAATTCTCAGTTTTGCGGAACGGCTGCGGCGGTTTTCTTCCTGTTCAGCCTCATCTGCAACCAGAGGTTTGTTTGTGATTATTTTTGCTTTTGCCTTACCGCCGCATATACATACCGGCAGTTCTTTAGGACAAGTGCATTTTACTGCAAGATTTTTGAAATACTGTTTTACCATCCTGTCTTCCAGTGAATGGAAGGTGATAATGCACATTCTGCCACCTACATTCAGCATATCAAACAGGTCTTCCAGTGCATCCTGCAATGCCCCCAGTTCATCGTTTACCGCAATACGCAATGCCTGGAAGGTTTTGCGTGATGGGTTTTTGCTTTTTCTTCTTTCAGCTGAAGGATAAGCACTGTTTACGATTTCAGACAGCTGTTTTGTTGTTGTAATCTGCTCATTTTCTCTGTAAGCAACTATTTTCTTTGCAATCTGATATGCAAACTTTTCTTCACCATAGTTGCGGAGAATATCGGTAATTTCCTGTACAGACAGGCTGTTTACCAGGTCTGCAGCTGATGGACCTTCTTTGCTCATACGCATATCCAGATAAGCATCTGCATTGTAGGAAAAACCTCTTTCAGCATTGTCCAGCTGATAACTGGAAACGCCAAGATCCAGCAATACACCGTCTATTTTTTCCACGCCTTCTTTGGCAAGTGCGTATCTTGCGTTGCGGAAGTTGGTATGCAACACTTTCGCAGGCAGACCTGCCAGTCTTTCGGTGGCAACAGCCACTGCATCAGGGTCCTGGTCAAGACCATACAGCATACCGCCATCAATTCTTTTGGCAATTTCTTTTGAATGACCTGCACCGCCACAAGTGCCGTCAACATATATTCCATTTGGTTTAATGTCAAGGCCTTCTATACACTGCATCAGCATAATAGGCTTGTGAGAGAATTCGCTCATTCTTTAAAACTCCATATCTATCAGCTTCCGTTCAATGGAAGCAAAATCGTTAGCTTTTTCATTTTCAATATAGGCTTCTTTATCCCAGATTTCTGCATAAGTTCTGGCACCTATGATTACAATATCCTTTGTGATATTGGCGTGGTCTTTCAGGTACTGTGGCAACAGGATACGGCCCTGCTTGTCCGGGTTAACTTCTGCCACGTTACCATAAAGGATACGCAGCAGTTCTTTTGACTGTACTGTCGGCATATTGTCAAACTTTGAATCCAGCTTGTCCCACTGTTCCTGACCATATACAACCAGACATTTGTCAAACCATTTTGTAACGTAAAGTGTGTCGCCCATTTCATTTCTGAATTTTGGCGGAAAATTGGTTCTGCTTTTGGCATCAAGAGAGTATTCATATCTGCCCATTAACATAGAAAACCAACCACCTTTCTTCAGAAATTCCGGGAAATTACCCACATTCTACCACTTTTACCTACAATTTCCCACTTTTGCTACTATTATACATCAACTATGATATAAATGCAACTTAAATATTGAATTTTGGGGTGTAAATATATGGTAAATTTGCTGTATAAATAGTTTTTTATTTTTCCAGTTTGCATAAAAAATACACCGCAGAAACTGCGGTGTAAAATCATATAGAATTATGCCAAAGTGTCAAAAAGCAGGTCCATATTATCCGGTGAATACTCTATTTCAGCAGAGAACATACGGCAGATTTCTGCCATATCATCTATGGAAAGACCACCGGTACGGTTATGGTGCAATGCACACAGGTTATAGACAACACCCATTGCCCAGATTACAAACTGCAATCTGCCAGCCAGACGGTCGTCATCCAGACTTTCTGTCAGATGACGGAAAACGAAGTAAACAGCCAGCTGTTCAAAGGCTGTTTCATATTCTTCAGATGGGAATATTAAATCCCGCCGTGTGGCCTGTGCCAGTTCAGAAAGCAATGTATCCCTTTGCTCGTCAAGTCGTTCAAGGGATAAAAACAGCTGTGCCTGTTGCTGCGGTGTATAATGCCTGTGTTCCAGTCGGCAATATTCCTCCATCTGTTTTAAGCGCTGTTTTAAAGGATTTTTCCTGTTCTGTAATATAGAGAAAATATCTTCTCTCATTGCCAGAAAATCCTCTTCCTCCGGCCACAGCAGTTCGTCATCACCTTCTATGCAAACCAGTTCCATTTTATCTTTACGGGATAAAATCAGCTTTGCCACAGCTTCACAGGACATACCCAGACCGATTTCAGTGCGGTCAGAGTAAAAATTGCGAAAACGTGGGTGGTCGTCACAAATCTGGCTGACTTTGTCAAAACCCAGATTCAGCATAATATCACAAAGTCCTTTTTCGTTCAGGAAAGGACATCTGCCACAGTCATCCATTGCAAAATATGCAGTTTCTTCGTTATAGGAAATGCTGTTTTTCAGCCTTTTCCCAAAGTCACCCTCAACTGAATTATAGTATTCCAGTGTTTGTGCATCTATATCAACTTCCCAGCCTATGCAGCAACTGTGCTTACAGTCACCTGCAAGGCAAGAAAAGCCGTTATAATAATCAGGTACAAATGTTTTCATAATAATTCTCCAATTATGTAATACCCTTATTATAGCCCAACTGTATGGCTGTGGCAACAAAATAAAAACTGCCCTGCAAGTGCAAGGCAGTAAATAACATTTATTAAAGTTCTGGCAGGTCTTCGCTGTTTTCCAGATTGTTCCACACATTCTGAACATCATCGTCTTCTTCCAGGTTGTCAAAGAGAAGAGCCAGTTTTTTCAGTGTGTCTGGATCGTCAACTCTTGTGTAGTTGTTTGGAACCATAGCAGCTTCGCGCTGTTTCAGTTCGTAACCCATACCTTCGAGAGCATCTGCAACGCTGGCAAGGTCAGAAACTTCTGTTGTAACTTCGATGATGCCTTCATCTTCAAAGGAAACATCTGCTGCGCCTGCTTCAAAGCAGTCTTCCAGCACTTTTTCTTCGTCGTAATCTTCCTGTTCGATTACGATAACGCCTTTGTTTTCAAACATAAAGGAAACACAGCCTGTTGTACCCAGGTTGCCGCCGAATTTGTCGAAATAGTGGCGGATGTTTGAAGCTGTTCTGTTACGGTTGTCAGAAAGGCATTCTACGATAACTGCAATACCGCCGTTGCCGTAGCCTTCGTATGTGATAGATTCGTAGTTTTCTTTGTCGTTGTCGCCTGCTTTTTTGATAGCACGCATCAGGTTGTCCTGTGGAACGTTTGCTGCACGGCCTTTTGCCAGCAGGTCACGCAGACGTGCGTTGTTGTTAGGGTCAGCGCCGCCTTCTTTTACTGCAACAGAAATTTCTCTTGCAAGTTTTGTAAATACTTTTGCTCTTGCAGCGTCATTAGCACCTTTTTTTCTTTTAATGGTGCTCCATTTTGAATGTCCTGACATATTAAATCTCCTGTTTATAATGAATTTTTTAATAATACTAATTTTTGCCACCCATAATTTTATCATATATTATCAGTGTTTGCAAGTAGTCAATATATATGTACAAATAATTTGCCAGGAATAAAATATGCTGTTGTGCTTATACTAAAACTGAAAGGAGATGAAAAGATATGGCAAAAGAAAACAACAAAAACCAGACAAAACAGCAGGAACAGCAGCGTCAGCAGAAAAACCAGAAAAACGAAAACAAAAAGAATTCAAACGAAAAATAAAATGTAATCTGTGTTTTATAGTATTTCTGATAAGAAAGACTGTAAAACAGAAAAGCCTCCCGGTGGGAGGCTTTTTATTTTAGATAAACACATCCAGGTCCTGGCCATTGCAGGCTGCACCGCTGTAAACAGATTTGATTTCGTCCAGAATTGCATATTCTCTTTCTTTAAGGTGTGCAATAATGTTGATTTTGTTCTGCTGTACTTCTGTATGGTAGATTCTGTGGTATGTAACCAGCTGTTTTGGCTGGATTTCACAGCACATTTTTGCCAGGTCCAGTGCACCTGTGTGAACTTCGCTGTGATATTTCTGCCATTTTGGTTCGCGCTGCGCAAGACCGGCTGAGTAGTAAACTTCGTGGAGAAGGATGTCGCAGCCTTTGGCTTTGTCAATCATCAGCTGTGTTGGGCAGGTGTCGCCGGAAATAACGATAACTTTGTCCGGTGTTGTAAATTTGTAGCTGTAACATTCCAGTGTGCCGTGAACGGCTGTGAAAGCTTCCACAGTTACAAGGTCATCTTTATAAACGATGCCTTCTGTAATTTCTGTAACTTCTGTTTTATAGCCAACACCATTTGCTTTTTCAAAACCGTTGATGCGGAAATCGATATCGATTTCGTATGCCTGTGTAATGCAGTCCACCATATGTTTTGTACCTTTTGGTCCAAAAATTTTCAGTGGTTCATCCCTTTCCAGCACCCAAGGTGTGAAGATAAGGTCTGCCAGACCCGTTGTATGGTCGGAATGAAGGTGTGTGGAAAATGCAACTTTCAAATTTTTAGGGTTAAGTGCGTCTATACCCATCTGGAATGCTTTTGAAGCCTGGCGCACTACGCCTGCACCAAAGTCAACGATGTATGCGGTATTATCAACGATAACTGCACTGGAAGGGCCACTGCCCTGAGCTTCAGCATTAGGTGTACCTGTGCCAAGTAAAACAAGTTTGGTTCTGCTCATAATATCTCTCCTGTATAATAATTAATAACAATACATATATAGTATCATTTTCGTTATAATTATACAATTATATAAAGCAACAAAATTATTGACAATTTTTTGACAATATTATGATTTTATTTAAAGTTATTGATTTCCTGCTGTAAATTTTCTAAAAATCTGCCTGCGTGGGCGCCATCCATCTGTGTGTGATGAAACTGAAAAGAAACCGGCAGATAGAATCTTAAAAACTTTTTTCGATATTTTCCCCAGAACATAAAAGGATTGTTGAAAATACCGCTATTCATACCCACGACACCGTCAATTTCAGTATCAAGGATAGCAGATGTCCCGATAACCATACTGTTTTCAGACAGATCTCTATCTGTGCAGGTATTGGCAACCTGTGCTGTATACTCCAGGTAATCGTTGTTGAATTCATCAAAATCATCAGCGTACAAAACATCGCAGGAACTGACTTCCCCATCTTTATTTTTCACTATGGTATTTACAGCTATGGTATCGTACTGTATCAGTTTATCTCCTACTGGGAGAATATAAAATTCTTTCACCGATGATGCGGCTTTGCCTATGCACCAGTCCATAAGCATATTGAATTTAAAGCCTTTCTTTTTTGAAAGTTTTACAAGATTTGTAACATCAAGTGTTTTGAAGATAGTAACCATAGGGTTGGGTGCTTTCATCCACAAGTCATACGCTGACGCACGGGTGGTTTCTTCAGGATTGATTTCTTTTGGCATAATATTCTCTCCTTTCAAAATATAAAAATATAACAGACACATCAGTTCACACCGATGTGTCTGTTTAAATACTGTTTATTTACAAGATTATTTGTAAAGTCTCAGGTTTGGCAGCTGGATAGCTTTAACTGGACATTCATCTGCACACTGCATACATGCGATACAGAGATCCTGGTCGATTGTAGCAAGGTTGTTGGAAACGCTGATAGCGTTTGTTGGACAAACCTTTGTACATTTCATACAGCCGATACAGCCTGTGGAACAAACTTTTCTTGTCTGTGCGCCTTTGTCAGTATTCTGGCAAAGAACAACTGGGTTAACGTCGTCTGGAATCATATGGATGAT
>JAFZDX010000029.1 GCA_017560985.1 Oscillospiraceae bacterium | reverse complement strand
TGTAAAACCGGGACGGGTAACCCGTCCCCTACGCGGATTTGAATAAAGCATAAAGCAGAATATTGTCATCCTGAGCAAAGCGAAGGATCTTTGATTCAGTAGTATTTTCAAAGTAATAATTTTATCATTGTTATAGGGCAAAGATTCTTCGGGCGAAGCCCCTCAGAATGACAGGATTATGGTCTGTGAGTGTAAAACCGGGACGGGTAACCCGTCCCCTACGCGGATTTGACATTTATAAACGGGCTGATGTGGGCATCAGCCCCTACGAGATTTATGCTTTTCAGTCCGCGTAGGGGAAGCTATCAGCTTCCCGTTTTTTGCAGGCGATCGGGGCGTCCGCCCCCTGCGGAATAAGTGTTTTGCAGGATTGGTTGCCCGTCTTTCAGGTGGATAATGTCCGCCCACTGGGCAATCTGAATATAAAAAACACCGCCCCGTACGGAGCGGTGTTTAATTCTTTTGTTATGTCAGAGCAAACTAACGATAAAATTATTTAGCGTTTGTTTCTGCTTCTGCCAGAGCTTCGAGGTAAGCACCAACTGTGATCGTTACAGAAGCTTTGAGGTCTTCAACTGCTGGAACAGCTGTGTGGCTTGGATCTCTTTCGAATGTTTCCATAGCTGTTACTTCAGCAACAGTTTTGCCAACCATCCATTCGCCCAGAGCTTTAACCTGTTCGAAGTATTCTTTGCCGATAGAGGAAGCGCCAACCATACCGTAGTCGCCTTCTTTTTCAACTTTTGTTCTTACGTCAACATCACCAGCTTTTGCGCCTGTTGCGTCGAAGCCGATTTTCTGCTGTGCAACGTCGATTTTGCCCCAGAGGATTTTGCCTTCTGCGTCAAGAGCTACACCAACCATGTTTGTGTCAACCTGTACAGTACCGTTTTTGTCAGCTGTTGCAGCTGTGCCTTTTACAGAGATGTTCTGGCCGAGACCAACTTTTGCTACGCCTTCAACTTCAACACCGTTGTCCCATGCTTCCTGAAGAGCATCCAGGTAGGATTTAACTGTGATTGTGCAACCTGCAGCCAGGTCAGCATCTGTTGGAACGTGTGTGTGGGAACCGTCGCCACGGTCCATAACTGGCATGTTAACGATTTCTTCTACAGTTTTGCCAACCATCCAGTTTTCGAGAGCTTCGATCTGTTCGAAGTATTCTTTGCCGATACCGGAAGCGCCAACCATACCGTAGTCGCCTTCTTTTTCGATTTTTGTTCTGATGTCAGCTTTTGCTGCATCTGCTGTTGTACCGTCAGCGTTAACGCCCAGTTTCTGCTGTGCAACGTCGATAGATACGGATGTTACTTTACCTTCTGCATCGAATGCTGCAACCAGCATTGTTGTGTCAACCTGTGCAGAACCTGCTTTGTCTGCTGTAGCATCTGTCATTTTTGCAGAGATGTTGTGACCCATACCAACTTTGAATTTAGCTGGTGCTTTTGCTGTTTCGCCGCCGCAAGCAACGAGGGACAGAGCCATAACAACTGACAGAGCAAGTGCAATTACTTTTTTCATGATAATTTTCCTCCATCATAAAATGATTTGATTATTTTACATATCTACATATGTATGCATAATAGTTTTAACACATTTCGATTTATAGGTCAATAGTAAATTTGGTTACATTTCTATAACAATCGATATATTTGTATTTTTATCGATTTATTATCTGTTTCAAGACTTATTTTTACAATGATTATGGATAATTGTGTTTTACCATTGTTTTTACAGAGGATTGATAGTATAATATTTATTTAGAATAATATTTGAATTTTGCGGAGGTTACTATGGCTATTCTTGTTACAGGCGGTGCCGGCTACATCGGTTCACACACAGTTGTTGAACTGCTGGCTGCTGGTTATGAAGTGGTTATTGCAGATAATTTTTACAACTCATCACCAAAGGTGCTGGACAGACTGAAAACTATCACTGGTGTAGATGTTCCATTCGTTGAATGTGATGTTTGCGATAAAGACCAGGTGGAAAACCTGTTTGCATCCCACAAGGAAATTGATGCTGTTATCCATTTTGCAGCATACAAAGCAGTTGGTGAAAGTGTAGAAAAACCACTGGACTATTATGAAAACAACATTGGCGGTGCAATGACAATTCTGCAGGCAATGAAAAGACACGGTGTAAAAAACTTTGTATTCTCATCATCTGCTACTGTTTATGGCGACCCAGAAACAGTGCCTTGTACAGAAGACAGCCCTGCAAATGGCGCCACAAACCCATATGGCTGGACAAAGGTAATGCAGGAACAGATTCTGCGCGACCTGTGTGTGTCTGACAAAGAAATGAACGTGGCTATCCTGCGTTATTTCAACCCTATCGGTGCACATCCATCAGGTCTGATCGGCGAAGACCCTAACGGTATCCCAAACAACCTGCTGCCATACATTGCACAGGCTGCCATCGGCAAATACCCTGCTGTGCGCGTGTTCGGTACAGACTACCCAACACCTGACGGCACAGGCGTGCGTGACTACATCCACGTAGTTGACCTGGCAAAAGGCCACGTAGCCGCTGTAAAAAAACTGTTTACAAAATGCGGTCTGGTTACATATAACCTGGGCACAGGCAATGGTTACAGCGTACTGCAGGTAATCAAAGCATACGAAAAAGCCATCGGCAGAGAACTGGAAAAGAACTATCTGCCACGCAGAGTCGGTGACATTGCAGAAAACTATGCAGACCCAAGAAAAGCAAGAGAAGAACTGGGCTGGACTGCACAGTATACAATAGATGATATGTGTGCACATTCATGGAACTGGCAGAGCAATAACCCTAACGGTTACAAGGAGTAATGATATGAACAAACCTGTTCTTGTTGTAATGGCCGCGGGTATGGGCAGCCGCTACGGCGGACTGAAACAGATAGATCCTGTTGGTCCAAACGGTGAAATCATTATAGACTATTCACTTTATGATGCTAAAAAAGCCGGTTTTGAAACTGTGGTTTTTATTATCAAAAAAGAAATAGAAAAAGATTTCAAAGAATCCATTGGCAAGAGAATTCCACAGGGTATGGAAGCTGTGTATGTATTCCAGGATACTGCTGACCTGCCACAGGGTTACAGCGTGCCTGCAGGCAGGGTGAAACCTTGGGGTACAGCCCACGCAGTATGCGCCGCAAGAGATGTTATCAACTCACCTTTTGTGGTTATCAATGCTGACGACTACTACGGCCGCGATGCTTTCAAAGTAGTGTTTGACTATCTGTCCAGCACTGAAAGCGGCGAAAAGTACAATTTTGCAATGGTGGCATATGAACTGGAAAACACACTGACAGAAAACGGCTATGTTTCCCGTGGCGTGTGTGTGACAGATGCCAACGATATGCTGGTGAATGTAACAGAACATACACACATCGAAAAAGATGATGTGTGGGGCGCAAAATTCACAGAAGATGACGGCAAAACCTGGAACCCTCTGGAACCGGACACACTGGTGTCTATGAATATGTGGGGCTTTACACCTGACTTTGTAAGAGAAGCCTGGGACGGTTTTGGTCAGTTTCTTGACAATGCCATTGCCACAAACCCACTGAAAGGCGAATACTATCTGCCAAGTGTGGTTACAAAACTGATTGACAGCGACAAAGCCACAGTAAAAGTGCTGCATTCCGCTGACAAATGGTATGGTGTAACATACAAGGAAGACAAACCAAAGGTTGTTGCTGCACTGAAACATATGCACGACATCCGCACATATCCAGAAAATATGTGGGAATAATATTAAAAATAAATCGCCAGGCACTGCAAAGTGTCTGGCTTTAATTTTGCAGCTATGTTTTGCGGGTGGTCGGGGGGGCGACCGCCTCTACGGAGTTGGAATTACACACAAAACAAAAAGCAGGTCAGACAACTGACCTGCTTCTTGTTTTCTAAAATGGCATTAAAATAATGATTATTTGATAACTTCTGTTACTTTGTAGCCAGCGTCAGCAACTGCTGCAACCAGTGTTGCTTCCAGTTCTGGTGCTGCTGTAACTGTTGCCTGTTTTTCATCAAGGCTAACCACTACATCTGCTGCACCTTCAACGCCATTGAGAGCTTTGTCCACGTGTTTAACGCATTTTGGACACATCATACCTTCGATTTTCAGAATCATCTTTATATTCTCCTTTATATTGTTATATATCTTATTGCACTTACTGTGCATTGATAACATCTGTCACTTCGTAATCTTCTGCTGTAATTGCATCAATCATAGCCTGGATTTTATCTGAGCTTGCGTTTACTGTGGCTTTGTTTTCTTCCAGACTTACATTTATATCTGTTACACCTTCCACACTTTCCAGTGCTTCCCTGACGTGGCGTACACAGTGTTCGCACATCATACCGTCTATCATCAGTGTGATGTTACCCTGTGACTGTGTATTGTTTTGCACAACAACATCTGTCACTTCGTAATCTTCTGCTGTAATTGCATCAATCATCGCCTGGATTTTATCCGGGCTTGCGTTTACTGTGGCTTTGTTTTCTTCCAGACTTACATTTATATCTGTAACTCCTTCCACACTTTCCAGTGCTTCCCTGACGTGGCGCACACAGTGTTCGCACATCATACCATCTATCATCAGTGTTATGTTACCCTGTGGCTGTGATTCTTTTTTCACCGCCTGTGGTAAATCCAGGGTTATTTCTTCTGTCTTCACAGAAACATCTGCCAGTTCCACTGTCTGCTGTTCATCTTTATCCACTTTGAAAAGACGCAGACGGAGAGCATTGGAAACAACAAAGATACTGGAACAGGACATAGCCGCTGCACCGAAGGACGGTGTCAGTTTCCAGCCCCACATCAGATAGAACACACCTGCTGCCAGCGGAATACCGCAGCTGTTATAGAAAAATGCCCAGAACAGGTTCTGCTGGATATTTCTGATAACTGCCTTTGAAAGACGGATGGCTGAAACCACGTCCAGCAGGTCACTTTTCATAAGAACGATATCAGCACTTTCAACTGCAACGTCAGTGCCTGCACCGATGGCTACACCTACATCAGCACGTACAAGGGCAGGGGCATCGTTTACACCGTCGCCAACCATAGCAACAATTTTACCCTCTGCCTGCAGCTGTGAAACCACCTTTTCCTTGTCCTGTGGCAGTACATCTGCAATGGTTTTGGATAGGTTCAGGTCTTTTGCAATGCCTTTGGCTGTTCTTTCGTTGTCCCCTGTCAGCATAATTACTTCCACACCCATTGAAGTCAGTTTTTCAATGGCCTGTTTGCTGGTTGGTTTTACAACGTCTGCAACGGCGATGATACCCATCAGCTGACCGTCACAGGCAAACATCATTGGTGTTTTGCCGCTGTCTGCAAGACTGTTTACTTTTTCCTGTATCAGTGTGATATCCACACCGTTTTCACCCAGCAGTTTTGCATTGCCTGCAATATAATCCACACCGCCATACTGTGCAAAAATGCCTTTGCCTGGAATGGAAGTGAAATTTTCCACCTGTGGGTAATCTATATTGTTTTCCGCCGCATATTCCATAATAGCCATAGCCAGCGGATGTTCTGATTTGCTTTCAAGGGCCGCCGCCATACGGATAAACTTTTCATTTTCCATATTTACGGCCACAATATCTGTAACCACTGGTCTGCCCTGGGTGATTGTACCTGTTTTGTCCAACACAACAGTGTTTACATTGTGGGCGATTTCCAGTGCTTCACCGGATTTGATAAGGATGCCGTTTTCTGCGCCTTTGCCTGTGCCAACCATAATCGCAACAGGTGTGGCAAGACCCAGTGCGCAAGGGCAGGAAATAACCAGAACTGTAATGCCGCAGGACAGGGCAAATTCGAATGTGGCATTCAAAAGGAAATACCACACCAGGAAAGTCACTGCCGCAATACCCATAACCACCGGTACAAACACACCGGCGATTTTGTCTGCCATCTGGGCGATAGGTGCCTTTGATGCGCTGGCTTCTTCCACCAGACGGATAATCTGTGAGAATGTGGTGTCGTCCCCTACTTTTGTGGCCTGGATTCTGATAAAGCCTGTTTTATTTATTGTTGCGCCAATAACGCTGTCCCCTGCTTCTTTGTGCACAGGAATACTTTCGCCTGTGATTGCCGCCTGGTCAACACTGGTTACACCTTCCAGCACGATACCGTCAACAGGAATATTCATACCAGGTTTTACCAGCACTATGTCACCGGAAACCACCTGTTCCACAGGTATTTCCATTTCTATGCCGTCACGTTCAACTGTGGCAGTCTTTGGTGCCAGGTCCAGCAGACGGGAAATTGCTTCACTGGTTTTGCCTTTACTGCGGGCTTCCAGGAATTTACCCAGGGTGATAAGTGTAAGTATTGTGGCACCGCCTTCAAAATAAAGGTCCATATGGTATTTTGCCACCAGGGCCATATCACCTGCGCCCATACCCCAGCTCATTCTGAAAATAGCGAACACGCCATAGGCAATAGCCGCTGTGGAACCCACAGCAATAAGGCTGTCCATATTAGGTGCGCCGTG
>JAFZDX010000028.1 GCA_017560985.1 Oscillospiraceae bacterium | reverse complement strand
TTACACATTTAACGTCTTTGATTTCGTCAGCTGGAACTGCAAAGATGTTTCTGTCCAGAACTGCAAAGTCAGCCAGGTAACCAGGCATAAGACGGCCTTTTCTGTTTTCAGCAAATTCTGTGTATGCAGAACCGATTGTGTACTGGTCGATAGCATCGTAGATGTCAACACACTGGTCTTCGCGGTATGTGCGTGCGCCGTCAAGACGTTTTCTTGTAACTGCGCAGTACAGGTTTTCGTATGGCTGCAGGTTTTCTACAGGTGAGTCTGTACCGTAGGATGTATGAACGCCCATTCTGTACAGGTCGCCGAATGCATAGGATGTAGATGCCAGTTCTTCACCGCAACGTTCTGCAACAACGTTCATATCGTAATGGATAAAGATAGGCTGTACCTGTGCCAGAACATCGCTGGATCTGAATCTTTCCAGCATTTCTGTATCTGTAATCTGTGCGTGAACAACAGCATGACGGTTTTTGTTGTTGCCGTTTTCGATAACTTTATCGTAAGCGTTGAGAACCATTTCGATAGCACCGTCACCGATAGCGTGCACTGCAACCTGGCAGTTGTTGTCATCAGCCATTTTTACCATTGCTTCAAAATCTGGCACTGGGATTGTAGGAACACCGCAAGTTGATGGGTCATCAGCATATGGCTGTCTCATAAGAGCTGTACGTGCGCCCAGAGAACCGTCAACAAACATTTTCAGTGGGCCGTATTTGAACATATCTGTACCGCTGCCTGTAACGTGGCCTGCATCCAGGAAGTCCTGGTATGTCACAGGGTCAGAGAATGTGTTCTGGCTGTAAACACGGATAGCGTTAGGGTTGTTTGCAAATGTAAGTTCAAATGCTTCATTTGTCAGTCTCCAGTTTTCACGGCCGATGTCGTTTGTCTGAACTGTTGTGATACCCAGGCTTGCTGCGTATGCCATAGCAACGTTCAGTTTTTCAGACAGAGACTGGGCTGAGTCAACTGGGATGATGTTTTGGATAACTCTCTGTGCATTTTCAGAGAACTGGCCGTTTGGTTCGCCGTCTTCAAATCTGTACAGTTCGCCGCCTGGCAGTGGCTGTGAATCTTTTGTGATGCCTGCAACTTCCAGAGCTTTGGAGTTGCATACCAGCATATGACCACAGGCACGTGTGTAAACAACTGGGTATTCTGTTGTGATTTTGTCCAGGTCGTATCTTGTTGGCAGGATAGCGCCTTCTGCAAAGTAGTCCTGGTTCCAGCCACGGCCTACCAGTACGCCACCCTCTTTAAGTGGGTTTTCTGCCAGGAAGTCACGGCCTTTTTCGATAATTTCTGCCAGGGATGTTGAACCGTGGAGAATTACGCAGGACAGGGCGCTGCCTGTGTTCAGTGCGTGACAGTGTGAATCGTTAAAACCAGGAACAACTGTTCTGCCTTCCAGGTCAATCATTTCTCTTTCGCATTTTGGGCACAGACCTTCTGTAACTTCTTCCAGTGTGCCGATTTTCTGTACCAGACCGTCTGAAACCAGCATAGCTTCCACAAATCTGTCTCTTTCTACATAGATGTTACCGTTGAAATAAATTGAGTTCATAAAATTTTCCTCCGCAATAATAAATGTTTTGTAGCGCAGAATTTTTTCTAAAAAGAAAAGGTCCTGCAGCTATGCAGAACCTTTAAAACGCAATAGTTTATAAGTTTCTGATAGCCCCTCTGTTTTTTAACAGGAGTACAGCCGGTATTATCCGTTGTACCAACCTTGCACAGATGCCTCTGTGCCGATTTCGGCGGTTTTGCCTTTCGTCTGCTTCACTGGGTGCCCCCTCTGCAGATTACTGTTCGCTACCGCGCCTCTATCTGTATCACTTTTATGTGATGACTTATTTATACCACTTTGACAAAGTTTTGTCAATAGTTTAACTGTAAATTATTGTAAAAATCATTTTTTTACAAATTCAGACTGTGAATACAGCAATAAAATCAAAACCACCAGCTAAGCTGATGGTATGCACAAGCCCTAAAAGGGCATATTACCTGCTCACCTCTTAAGAGGCACTGACAGTCTGTCTGTTGCATTACACGCACTGCAACCACTAAAGTGGTAATATGTCATTCTGAGCGAGTGTAACGAGTCGAAGAATCTTTGCTCTACAGCTTTCTGTAGAGCAATTATTTTTATGTTTCTTTAATTGCAAAGATTCCTCGCTTATGCTCGGAATGACATTTCGCTTTGCTCAATGCTTGAAGCTAAAGTTTTTTCACCAGCATAGCTGGTGGTTGTCTGTATATAAAACAAAAGACCTGTAAAAAACAGGCCTTCTGAATATGATAATTTTAGTCTTGAAGTGAGGATGTAATGGCTAATTATTCCTTCTTTAGCGTTTCCCTATCGCTTTTATGTCTATATTATAAGTTAGCCTGGGCTAACAATCAATAGAAATGTGATTCGGTCACAATAATAAAATCAGCCTACTTTATATTTTTTGTTTTCCAGTCTTAACTTATCAGAAATCATAGCCACAAATTCGCTGTTGGTAGGTTTACCGCGCATATTGTTTATAGTATAGCCAAAATATTCATTAAGTACATCCACATTGCCCCTGTCCCAGGCCACTTCGATGGCGTGTCGTATAGCCCTTTCCACACGAGAGGCTGTGGTGCTGTTCATTTTTGCAATATCAGGGTACAGTCTTTTTGTAACAAGACTGATTACTTCCGGGTCTTCAATGGCCATAATAATGGCCTGTCGCAGAAAACTATACCCTTTTATATGCGCCGGCACACCCATATTGTGCAGCACAGCAGTTACCCTGGTTTCCAGGTCGTTGTCCCGGGGCTTTTCTTTCTTTATGTCAAGCAATGCCATTATGCGGGCATAGGCAACTTCAAAAGAATATGGTTTCAGGAAATAATAGTTAAAACCTGCCTGCATCACCTGGCGCACAGTGTCGTCATTGTCAAAAGCGCTGGTGGCAAAGAATAACTTGGGTGTATTTTCAGATTCTGATACTTTTTTCTTTACTTCGATAGCATCAATCCCTGCCAGAAAAACATCGGTAAAAACCACATCAGGGATAAATTCTTCAATCTTTTTCAACAGGGTGTTGCCGTCTTTTTCACAAAACTGCAGCTGTACATCTTTGTCTGCAAAAAAGTGCTGGCACCCCTGTATGATAAGTGGATTCTGCTCACAAAATAGAATTTTCAGATTACTGTTCATTTCTTTTCTCCTACTAAGCAATACACAGTCTGACAATCCTTTCTATTAACCACTACAATAGTAACATTTTCCGTCAAAAGCCTTCAACGGGAATAAGGTCATAATTTGTCGAAAGATTAAGAAGTCATTTAAAACTGCAAAATATTTCACTGGGATCCGTTAAATGTTATTATATTAATCACAGTTTACTTGTCAACGATATCTCAAAATAAATTATGTTATTGTAGTGACAAAATCACATTTTCTCTTGACAGTTATCCCTGTCTAACTTATAATAAAATCAAACTTAACGGTACAATGTATCAATAACGATTTGAAATCAGTGAGGTGACTGATATGACAATAGATATCATCAAAGGAATTTTTATTCCTCTTATAGGAACAACAATAGGTGCAGGCGCAGTATTTGTATTATCAAAGGGTATGAACCAGACAATGCAGAGAATACTGACAGGCTTTGCCGGTGGCGTAATGGTGGCGGCATCTATATGGAGTCTGCTGATACCTGCAATGGAATACAGCAGTCATATGGGAAAAATGTCCTTTATCCCTGCGGCAGTAGGGTTCTGGGCAGGGGTGCTGTTCCTGCTTTTCCTGGACAGACATATACCACATATGCATCTGGACAAACAGTGCGAAGGCCCTGAATGCGATATAGACAACAATCTGATGATGGTGCTGGCAGTGGCACTGCACAACCTGCCTGAAGGTATGGCAGTAGGTGCTATCTGGGCAGGACTGATAAACGGCAACAGCGAAATTTCAATGGCCGCCGCAGTGGTACTGTCAATAGGTATAGCAATACAGAACCTGCCGGAAGGCGCTATAATCTCTATGCCGCTGGCATCAAACGGTATGAAAAAAGGCAAGGCATTCCTGTACGGGTTTGCATCCGGCGTGGTAGAACCACTGGGCGCACTGCTGACAATAGTGGCCGCCAGATTCATAATTCCGGCACTGCCATTCACACTCAGCTTTGCCGCAGGTGCAATGATTTATGTAGTTGTGGAAGAACTGATACCTGAAATGAGCCAGGGCAAACATTCAAACATCGGCACAATCTTCTTTTCAGCAGGATTTACACTGATGATGATACTGGATGTGGCACTGGGATAAAAGATTATTATAAACGCAGAAAAACCGTCAGAAATCTGACGGTTTTGTTTTTATGGTAACTATTGAATTACTTATCAGAACTCTGTATTTTCCAGCAGCCATTTTGCAACGCCATCGTTGTCGTTAGAGTCAATCACCCCTGTGGCAATGGCTTTCAGTTCATCCACTGCGTTTGCCAGGGCATAACATTCGTCCCGTATGCTGAACATGGAAATATCGTTTTTGCCGTCACCGAAGCACACCAGTTTATCACAGCCCAGTTTTTCTTTCAGCATCAGCACTGCGTTGGCTTTGCTGGCTGACTTTGGCATAATTTCCAGCCATTGCCGCCCTGAATAGACATCAATCTGGTAAATCACATTGGCATCCGGGTGGTCTTTCAGTTTTTCGTACAGCGGGTATAGTTTTTCAGCACTGTCAATACACACCAGATAATAGGTGTTTTTCTTTTCCAGTTCCTGTGCAGAATGCACCTGGTGATGCCGCAGTGTGCCTTCGTATTCGTAGATAAACTCTTTCATTTCCGCTGTGGCATTTTCTCTGATAAATGCCATACTTTCCACACCGTCATCATAATAATACATCAGTGGCCATACATCGGCAGCTGTAAGGGTGCGCACAAACTGCCGTGATGTTTCGTCATCAAAAAAGTTGGTGATAACAGGCTGTTTTGTAGCATTGTCCACCACAAAGGCTCCGTTGTAAAGAATCCGTGGGAAATGTGCAGTAATATCTTTTGTGATTTCCCCTGCGGTACTGAAAGAACGTGCGGTTGCATAGGAAAACAGCAGTCCTTTTTCGATAAGGCTGTTAAGAGTATCAGCTGTAAATTTGCTGACCTGTGCATCACTGTTCAACAATGTGCCGTCCAGGTCAGATATATAAAGGGTTTTCATAAAATTCTCCGTTCATTTGATAATTTATTCTATCATATGCAAGATAAAATAAAAAGAGTACCCTTTCAAAAAGGATACTCTTTGTATTATCCGTTGTCTGTCTGTTCTGTGATTATGGAATCCACCAGATTCTGGCTGTGGTATGGTGAACCTGGAATATAAGGACTATCCGGGCTGTAAACTGTGTGTTCTATCAGATAGTTCAGCCACATTTTGTAGCCTTCCGGTGTCATATGGATGCCGTCAGAATTGATTTCTTCGTTGAGATAACCATCTGCACCCATCACCACATCATACAGGTTTATCAGTGCCAGATTTTCTTCACGGCACATTTTTGCTATCAGGTCGTTGGCCTGCTGTATGCGTTCTTTCGAAAGTCTTTCTTCTTTTGCGGCATAGGCTGATGATGTAGGCGGAATGGTGGTTATATAAATGGTGGTATTCGGAGATGTCTGTCTGATTTTTGCCACCAGCTGATAATAGCTTTCGATAAATTCAGCAGGGTCCATAGCCATAAGGGCATTGGTACCCAGGGTGATATACATTTTGCCAGGCTGGCGGTCTGCAATAGTTGCCCATACATCCACTACGCCTGCATCCCCTGCATCAACCATTGCACCAGGCTGCATAAAGGAACGCGGTGTCATACTGCGCTGTGTCAGATACAGTGTACCGCGGCCTTTCAGTGACATCCAGGCGGCATAGTCTTTAAAGCCGTCTGCCAGAGAGTCACCCATAAAAATGGCATCATCAAAATAGCCCACGTCCACACGGCCGTTGGCTGTGGCCTGTGTGTGTGAAATATCCGGCTGTACCAGAGGCAGTGACAAATCGCTGATGTGTGGACCAACTGCATAATCCACGGGGGAAGGTGTGTCTGTCAGTTCTGTCTGTGTGTTTCCAGGATTGTCCAGAAGTGGCTGATGGTCTTCTTCCCTGGTAAAAAACTGTATTACCTGGGTTATGACAAAGGAAACCACCAGAACAAACAGGACAATGCAGGAATACATTGCCATTCTTCTGGCTTTTTTCTGTTTTCTTTTCCGTGCGCGGTTACGCGCCTGCTGGTCTACATATTTTGCCATTCAATCACTCCTTACTGAAATTTTATTATATAATAACCGGCAGTTGTTTTTCAAGGGAATATTGTAATTGGCTGCCAATTTTCACACATATATTACAGTTGTAATAATAAAAAAATAATGTTAAAATTACAGATAATAAACAACAGGAGAAAATTATGGAAAAACAGTATTTCGGAACAGATAAAAACGGCAATGAAATTTTCAAATACACACTGACTGACGAAAAAGGCAACAGCCTGTCAGTGCTGAACTATGGCGCAACAATCCAGAGTCTGATTATCACTGACAAAAACGGCGTAAAGAAAGATGTTGTTCTGGGTTTTGACAATCTGGCACAGTATGAAGAAAATGCAGACAGAACTTATTTTGGCGCAGTGTGCGGCCGTGTGGCAAACAGAATTGCGGGCGGTGAATTTTATATTGAAGGCCAGAAATACACACTGGCTATAAACAACGGTCCTAACTGTCTTCACGGCGGTATCGACGGCTTTGACAAAAAATTCTTTGACCTGACAGACGCTGAAGAAGATTATATGACATTCTCCACTTTCAGTATGGACGGCGAAGAAGGTTTCCCAGGCAACCTGTCACTGAGTGTAAAATACACATTCAAAAACAGCCTGCTGATGATTGAATATCTGGCCACAACCACAGCCACCTGCCCTGTAAGCCTGACAAACCACACATACTTCAACCTGGAAGGCAAGGGCGACATCCTGGGTCACAAACTGCAGCTGAACAGCAGTTTCTATATGCCTGTAAACGACGACACCCTGGCAACAGGTATTCCTACATCAGTTGAAGGCACACATTTTGATTTCAGAACTGAAAAAGTGCTGGGCCCTGCTGTAAAGGCACTGACTGAAATTCAGCCAAGTGCAAAAGGCATCGACCACCATTTCTTCTGCGACAGCGCTATCAGCGAATACCGCAAATTCGGCACACTGACAGCAGGCGACGACAGCCTGAAAATGGATATTTTCACCAACCAGTGCGGCGCACAGATTTATACAGGCAACTGGGTGCCACATATGGCAGCAAAAGACAGAATGGTAGACAATTATGCAGGTGTGGCAATCGAAACACAGTTTGCACCAAACAATCTGAATTTCTCACATCTGCCAAATATGCTGCTGAAACGCGGCCAGCAGTATTACCACAAAACAGGTTACAGATTCTATTATTAATCCATCAAAATAAAAACAGCACGGAGTTTTCCGTGCTGTATTTGTATATGACATACTGTATACAACAAAAACCGCTTCCTGCAAAGGGCGACACTCATAAAACAGTTAACAGGCACAGCGGCTCATACTGCTGTGCCTGATGTTGTATGTGATAGCATAGAGTGGTAGTATATAATCAGATGGAAAAAGTTGAATTTGGAGAATAGCTAAACGGGACGATGTGGGCATCGTCCTCTACACAGGAGAGGTGGAACGGAGAGGGCGTAGCGCCTCTCCTTATAATAAATATGTATATGCCGATATACACATAGCACTCGTGCGCGTTGCGAACGGATGTGAGCGGTAGCGCCGCTGTTTGTAAGGCAATATGGTACATATTCCGCGTTAGGGGTATGGGGCGAATCGCAACGCCCTATGCTTTTGGTTCTTTTCTCAAGAAAAGAACAATAAATCACATTTAATGTGATTTATAAAAGAGAATAAAACTGTGGTTTTATCAATGTGGGCGGGCGGATAATATCCGCCCCTACACGATGATGTTAATCTCTCAGTCAAATTCCAATTTGTCCAACAGTAAGGGCGCACTTCTATACATTGTATTCTGCTATGTAGTGTGAGCAACGATAAAAGCCAAGTTGCAAAATGCAACTTGGCTTAAACTGTTTTACGAACACCGGACAAAAAGAAGCGGCTTTGTTTATTTATAATCCAAGAAAGTGATTGAACAGGCTCATAGCGCTGTCGCTTGGAACACTGCGGTCCAGACCGGACAGATGCACGTGGGTAAGTGCAGCGCCTTCCGGTGCACAGCTGCGTTTGAACTGACCTGTGATAAAACGGCGACAGAGCATCTGTGCCTTTTCTTTCAGGTAAGTGGAGCCGAATTCACCTTCAAACACACAGCTGGCGCGCTGTGCCATTTCGATAGGTGACAGTTTTGCCACGATAAAGCAGTAGATAAAGAAGTCTATCAGTTTGTATGGTGCCAGGATTTCTTCGGTTTTCTGCAGGATTTCGCCGCCGTGTGGCACCAGTTCAGGACTGACAGGGATATTGAGAATATCAGTGATAGGCTGTGCGGCAGATTTCATATTGTCCAGCTGTATCACATATGGCAGCATTGTGCGGATAACAGTTTTTGAAATACTGCTGTTTACATTGTAGCTGGCCAGGTGGTCGCCGCCATAGGTTGAAAAGCCCAGTGCTTCTTCACTTAAATCCCCTGTGCCAATCATAATGCCGCCAATGGCATTCGCCAGGTTAAGACCGTGAAGTGTTCTCATTCTGGCCTGCACATTTTCAAAAGTTACATCAGGTGTAACGGCATCGTGGCCTATATCCAGCAGTGCCTGACGGGCAGATTTTGTAATATCTATCAGTTCAAAATCCAGACCCAGGCTTTCCACCAGCTGCTGTGCCAGGCTTTTTGTGGTGTTTGAAGTACCGAAACCTGGCATGGAAATAGCACGGATACCTTTTCTGTCGATTCCCATAAAGTCAAAGGCATTTACAGTCACCAACAGTGCCAGGGCGCTGTCCAGCCCACCGCTGACAGCAACCACTGCCTTTTTGCAGTTGATGTTGGACATTCTGGCAGCCAGTGCCACTGCCTGTAAATGGAACAAATCCAGACAGTATTCTTTTTCGTCTATCTGTTTTGGAACCAGCGGATTCTGGTTGAATGCAATGTCAAATTCCAGATTTGGCAGGTTGTGGAACATACTGCTGCCTTTTTTACCCGGTTCAATCAGCCAGCATTTTTCACATTCCAGATACTGTGGCAGTGTGGTGGTGAAAAATGTTTCCTTGCTGTTTATATATGCCAGTGCAGGCAGGTAAACATCCGGGTGAGATGTAAAGCCATAGCCACCCAGGTTTGCAAATACTGTTGCCCCTGTGGCAGTCTGCACAGCTGTCAGCATATCTTTCAGCAGCTGGCGGCTGCCGGCCAGTACAGGTGCACTTTCTGTCAGAACAATGCAGTCAGCCTTTATATCCCGGGCTGATTCTCTCAGTTTATGGGCAGAGTTAAAGCAGACAAAAGTCATACCTTCCAGTTCAAATCTGTCGGCACATACCTGCTGTTCACCCTGGAAAAGCATAGGTTTAAAGCCGTCTTTTGTGTACATATCAGCCAGAATAAGCATATCTGGGTTGGCCTTTGCCAGTTTTGTCACTGTCTGGTTATACAGTGTGGCAAAGTAGTGTGCGTCTGCCAGCAGGCCCAGATGAACCCCTGTCAGAAAGCCCTGTGGAAACACCACCAGCTTTGCACCTGAATATTTGGCTGTTTCAATTTCTGCCTGTGCATTTACCGCGTTGTTTTTGATATCCAGTGGCTTTGATTTGCCGCTGGCTGCATATATTTTCAACATAATGTCACCCCATTGTGAAAAACTTTCATTACAGTAATTTTACCACATTGTAAATATTATTTTCAACACAAGGCGGGAATTATGTTGAAATATTACAGAAAAATAAGTATAATAAATTATTAACAATTTTACTTATATGATTTAAGGGAGAAAAATATGGAACAGCTTCTTAAACTTATCGAAACAAATCCTACTCTGACCCCAAAACAGCTGGCAGTTATGCTGAACAGGGACGAAGCACGGGTAAAAGAAATGATTGAAGACTGTACTGCAAAGGGAATTATCAAAGGCTACCGTGCCATTATAGACTGGGAAAAAACTGACAGAGCAATGGTAAAGGCTCTGATAGAACTGAAAGTAACACCTAAAAAAGGCAGAGGCTTTGACGAAATTGCCATGGCTATTGCATCTATGGACGAAGTTGAAGGTGTAACTCTGATGAGCGGCGGTTACGACCTGCTCGTTGAAATCAAGGCAAAATCTTTCCAGGAAATTGCAATGTTTGTTTTCAAGCGCCTGTCCCCAATGGACGACGTAAATGAAACAGCCACACACTTTGTACTGCGCCCATACAAACAGGCCGGTATTATCTACCACGATGATGAAGAAGACGGAAGGAGTTTCGTTTCTTTATGATAGATTACAACAAGTATCTGAACAAAACCATAAGGGAAATACCAATGTCACCTATTGAAAAGATTTCCATTATGGCTGCCCAGACCAAGGACTGTATCCTGCTGGGTGTTGGAGAACCTGACTTCCGCACACCCTGGCGTATACGCGAAGCAGGCATACAGGCACTGGAAAAGGGCAAAACCTGGTACAGCCCGGGGCTGGGTCTGCTGCCGCTGAAACAGGCTATCTGCGACTATCAGAAACGCCGTTTCAAACTGGACTACAAACCTGAAGAAGTAATGGTAACAGTTGGCGGCAGTGAAGGCATTGATATGATGTTCCGCGTTATGCTGGAAGAAGGGGACGAAGTTATTCTGCCTACACCTTGCTATGTAAGCTATGACCCTATTGCAAAACTGTGCGGTGCAAATGTTGTGGAAGTGGAACTGAAACAGGAAGACAACTTCCGTCTGACACCGCAGGCACTGAAAGCCGCTATCACACCGAAGACCAAAATACTGGTTCTGCCTTTCCCTGGCAACCCTACAGGTGCCATTATGGAAGAAGCAGACCTGCTGGCCATTGCAGATGTTATCAAAGACACCGATATTTTTGTAATGACCGATGAAATATATGCTGAACTTACATACGGCGAATACCACCACGTGTCCTTTGCATCCATTCCTGGAATGAAAGAAAGAACTGTGGTTATAAACGGTTTTTCAAAAGCATATGCAATGACAGGCTGGCGACTGGGCTATGCCATGGGACCAAAGCCTATCATTGACGCAATGAGCAAACTGCACCAGGTGGCAGTAATATGCGCACCTACTACCAGCCAGTATGCCGCAGTGGTGGCAATGAATGAATGCGATGAAGAAATAGACACAATGCGCCGCAGTTATGATATGCGCCGCCGATTCCTGATAAATGAACTGAACAGCATCGGCATACCTTGTTACAATGCCCAGGGTGCATTCTACGTATTTGCCGATATTTCCTGCACAGGTATGTCAAGCGAAGAATTCTGTGTAAACCTGCTGCAGCAAAATCACGTTGCTGTTATTCCTGGCAATGCCTTTGGCAAAGCGGGGGAAGGTTTTGTGCGCATTTCCTACTCATATTCACTTGACCATCTTATGGAAGCCACAAAACGTATGGCAGAATTTATGGAAAACCTGCGCAGAAAAGCATAATTTACAATGAATAACGTATATATCAAGAAACAGAACAGCTATAATCTCCGGCAGGTAACAACGGCAGTAAGTGAAATACTGCAGTGGGGTGGTGTAGACGAAAAAATCAATGCTGACACTACCATTCTGCTGAAACCGAATATGCTGTCAAAAAGCAGTCCGGACAAGGCTGTGACCACCCACCCTGTTGTGGTGGAAGCGGTTATAAACCGGTTGCTGTCCTTTGGGGCAAAAGCTGAAAACATCACCATTGCCGATTCTTCCGGTGGTCCACAGAATCCTGTGGTAATCGCCGCCAACTACAAAGGCTGCGGCTTTGCCAATGTAGCTGACCGCTGTGGTGTAAACCTGTACACAAAGCTGGAAAGCACCACTGTAAAAACTGACGGGGTTATGGTAAAGGAATTTGAATTGCTGACCCCGGTGGTGGAAAGCGATATTATTATCAACCTGCCAAAGTTCAAAACCCACGTTATGACAGCAATGTCAGGCGCTGTGAAAAACCTGTTTGGCACTGTGCCAGGTCTGAAAAAGGCAGAGTTTCATATGCGATTTCCTGACAAGGACAATTTTTCCCATATGATTGTGGACCTGGCCCAGACTGTAAAGCCACATTTTACCATTGTGGACGGCATTGTGGGTATGGAAGGCGATGGGCCTGGCAGCGGTATGCCAAGAGAATTTGGTATTCTGCTGGGCGGCGAAAACATATATTATATCGATGCAGTAATCTGCAATATGATGGGATTTAAAATCACCATACCGCCCATTATGGCTGCGGCCGTAAAGCGTGGGCTTGTGCCAATGCAGCTGCCTGAAGGCACTGTACAGGGTGATGTGGAAGTTTACCGCCCTGTCGAAAATTTTGTAATGCCAAAATCCTACGGGGTGGATTTTTCCCACAGGGTACCGCGCCCTATACGCTGGGCAACACCCACTGTGGAAAAACTGCTGGCACCAAAGCCAAAAATAAACAAAGCAGCCTGTATAGGCTGTGGCAAGTGCAGGGATATATGCCCACAGCACACCATTACAGTGGATAAAGGCAAGGCAAGCATAAATATGAAAAATTGCATCAGATGCTTCTGCTGTCACGAAATGTGTCCGGTAAAAGCCATTGATGTGAAACGAAATATCTTTTTTAACATATAAAGAGGTTTGTTATGGATAAAGTAACTGTAATTGCACCGGCAAAAATAAACCTGTCATTGGATATAACAGGTGTGGACGATAGAGGCTATCATCTGCTGGATATGATAATGCAGTCTGTTTCCCTGTTTGAAAGGGTTACAGTAATAAAAAAAGACAGCGAAATCACTATGTCTTCCAACGCAAAATACATTCCTACCGACAGTAAGAACGTGGCTGTAAAGGCGGCAATGCTGTTTTTTGAATACACAGGCATCAGTGGCGGTGTACATATCCATATAAAGAAAACTGTACCTATCAAAGCCGGTATGGCCGGTGGCAGTGCTGACGCCGCAGGTGTAATAGTAGGGCTGGACAAACTGTACGATACAAATCTGACAAAAGAACAGATGTGCGAAATCGGTGCGAAAGCCGGCAGTGACGTGCCGTTTATGATTATGGGCGGCACAAAACGTGTGCAGGGTGTAGGCGACATTATACTGCCTTGCCCACCTATGCCAAAATGCCATATAGTTATCTGTATGCCTAAAAAAGGCGTGTCCACCCCAGCCGCTTTTGCCAACTATGATGCAATGGGCGAAAAAACACTGGTGGAAACAGACAAACTGGTGGCCGCTATGGAAGCAGAAAACATCTATGACGTGGCAAAATATATGGCAAACGACCTGGAAAAGGCCGCTGGCAGTGAAGACACCCAGCCAATCAAACAGCAGCTGATTGAACAGGGTGCCATCGGCAGTGTGATGACAGGCAGCGGTGCCGCAGTGTTCGGTATTTTTGACGATGAAGAAAAAGCCAGACAGGCTGTGGAATTTTTCCGTGGTCGCCTGAGAAGTGTTTTCCTGGCAAAACCTGTAAACTATGGTGCAGTGATTGCAAAAAACAAATATCCAAGAAAAAGATAACCAATCCCCCCGCATCTGCGGGGGATTTTTATTGCAGACTTTGTTATACCATTGTCAATCTATATCTGGTTTTCAAAACCATATAACATAATTTTTTAAGCAGTTTTACTTATTTCGTAACCAAAATTTAATAATTTATTGTTTTATTTAATAAATTATTTTGAAAAGTATGTACATATTTTTCTTTTTGCGGTATAATGTTAGGGATTATTATGGGGATATATGCCCCACTTTAATAAAGAAAATATATAGCAAAATCTATTAGGCAAATATATGTTTTGCAGAAAAGGAGCTTTTTGTTATGATAAAAATTTATAATCCACAGGGTAAAGTAATTCTGACAAACGATTATTTTGCCGGTCTTGTAGGCAATGCAATCACCAGCTGCTACGGCGTTGCAGGTATGAGCGTTGCAGGCGCAAAAGACGGCGTAAAAGCCGTGCTGTTTGGCAATGACATTCCTGAAAAAGGTGTTGTTGTAAAAGAAGATGAAGGCCAGCTGATTATCGACCTGCACATCAAAATCACATATGGTGTACACATCGCTGCTATTGTGGAAAACATCAAAGAAAGAGTTGCCTACGCTGTAGAACACGCAACAAATCTTAAAGTTAAAGCAATCAACGTATCAGTAGACGATATTATTACAGATTAGTTATTGAGGTGACATATGATTACTGGTAAAATTCTGCGTGACGCCATTATCTCTGGCGCTAACGCTATTATCAACAATAAAACAACAGTTGACGAACTGAACGTTTTCCCTGTTCCAGACGGCGATACAGGTACAAACATGTCTATGACAATCGGTTCTGCAAAAAAAGAACTGGAAGCTATGCCAGATGACGCAACAGTGGAAAAAGTGGCCAGCACAACATCCAATGCTATGCTGCGCGGCGCACGTGGTAACAGTGGTGTTATTTCTTCCCTGCTGTTCCGTGGTTTCGCAAAAGCACTGAAAGGCAAAGAAACAGCTGACGCTGCTGACCTGAAAGCTGCACTGAGAAAAGGTGTAGACTCTGCATACAAAGCAGTTATGAAGCCAACAGAAGGTACAATCCTGACAGTTGCACGCGAAGCATGTGAAAAAGCTGAAACAATGGATACAACTGACGTTGTAGAACTGTGGTCCGCAGTTGTTGAAGCTGCAAAAGTTTCCCTGGCAAACACACCTGAACTGCTGCCTGTACTGAAAAAAGCAGGCGTTGTTGACGCAGGCGGTCAGGGTATCATCTTCATCTTTGAAGGTATGCTGAAAGTATTCAAAGGCGAAGGCATGATCAGCGAAGAAACTGTAAAAGAAGAAGCTGAATTTGAAGCAAAAGGCATCTACTCCAAAGACATCGACAAAGATGTTGTAAACGCATACCGAGTAGAATTTATCGTAAACAAAAACGAAAAAGCCAACGAAGAAAAAATCCGTGCTTATCTGGAATCCATCGGCGACAACATCACAGTTGTTGATGACGAAGAAACAATCAAATGCTATGTTCACACAGCACAGCCTGGCCGTGCCCTGACAGAAGCTATCAAACACGGCTATCTGACAAGAGTAAGAATTTCCAACATGGCTGAAAAAGTAAGCGACCTGGCAGAAGAAGCAAAAAGCCTGGAAAAACAGGCTGCAGCTGCAAAAACTGACGAAGTATTCAAATACAAAGCAGTTGACAAATCTGTAAAATTTGGTTTTGTAGCAGTTGCTGCAGGTGAAGGTCTGGAAAATATGTTCAAAGACCTGGGTGTTGACGCTGTTGTTACAGGCGGCCAGACAATGAACCCATCCACAGACGATATTCTGAAAGCTGTACACTCTGTACCAGCACAGACAGTTTTCGTACTGCCAAACAACAAAAACATCATTATGGCTGCTGAACAGGCTGTAAGACTGGCTGACAGAAAAGTTATCGTTCTGCCAACAAGAACAATCCCACAGGGTATCACAGCTATGCTGAACTACGACCCAGAAGCAAGCGCAGAAGACAACGCAGTAACAATGGATATGGCTGCACAGGGCGTACAGACAGGTTCCATCACATTCGCTGCAAGAAACTCTGACTTTGAAGGCCACAAAATCAAACGTGGCGACATCCTGGCAATGGAAAACAGCAAACTGGCTTTCGTTGAAAAAGATGTAGAAAAAGCAGCAGTTAAACTGGCAAAACAGATGATGAAACGTGATTCTTCCTTTATCACAATCATCTA
>JAFZDX010000027.1 GCA_017560985.1 Oscillospiraceae bacterium | reverse complement strand
CAGTCTTGCTGCGGGCAACAAAAATGATGTCGTAATTCTGGGACATATCCAGATTAAGTGAACGCACTGCCTCGCGGATAACACGGCGGGCACGGTTTCTTTTTACTGCACAGCCTACTTTTTTGCTGGCGGTGATGCCGATGCGTGTAAAACCATAACGGTTTTTCAGCACATAGGTAACAACCAGTGGGCTGACTGTGGATACGCCTTTGCGGTAGCCTCTGATGAATTCAGTGTTTTTGTTGATTGCTTTAAATTTCATCTTTTACCTTTTCTTTCCGAAAAGTGGGAAGTGTCTGGTCTCTTTATCATTGCTGTAAATAGAAATAAAGGCCACTGTCAGTGGCCCGGTTTATTTATTCAACAAGAATAAGAGAACAAACAAAGGCTGTGAATTAAACTGAAAGTTTAGCTCTGCCTTTTGATCTTCTGTTAGCGATTACTTTTCTGCCGTTTTTTGTAGCCATTCTGCCGAGAAAACCGTGTACTTTAGATCTGGATCTTTTCTTTGGCTGATAAGTTCTTTTCATTAGTTTTGTCCTCCTGTTTAGATTTTTAATATATGCAAACGGGACAGTCCCGTTGCCAACTTATAAGGTGCAAGCATAGCCTTGCAATTTAAAAGTATATAATAAATGATGTGCAAATGTCAAGGGGAAAATATTCGGATTTTTGGTAAAAAATGTGGGGAAATAAAGGGAAATGTGGTATTCATAATCTTTGTAGGGTACTATGCCCACATCGTACCGATTAGCCCGCAAAGCCGGGGATGTCATTCCGAAGTGAAAGCGAGGAATCGCATATAGACTCTGATTGTGCGGTGATGAGATTCTTCGCAAACCAAAGGTTTGCTCTGAATGACAGGGTTATAATTCAGTGGGGGAATGGGATTCTGGTAAAGAGTAGATTTTTCCCGGGACGGGAAACCCGTCCCCTACGCAGATTTGAATAAAGCACAAAGCAGAGAATTGTCATCCTGAGCAAAGCGAAGGATCTTTGATACAGTAGCATCTTCAATATAATAAATTCATCGTTGTTATACAGCAAAGATTCTTCACAACAAGTTGTTCTGAATGACAGTATTATAGTCTGTGGATGAAGGACGGGACGTCCGGGAGGCCGTCCCCTACGGGGTTGTTGTTTATAAACAAACGGGCGGGGGTGGAACCCCGCCCCTACGGATTTGTTTTTTATAAACGGGCTGATGTGGGTATCAGCCCCTGTAAATTAAAATGTCAAAAGCAAGCAAAAGTTTTCAACATTTTCAGCCGGCTGTGTTAATAAAAATCGCCGCTACTATTAGTATAGAATAACTAATATATTAATAATATAATATCTTTATATTTATAATATATTAATATTGAGTTTTCAACATTTTTATGGTAAAATTTAAGGGTATATAACGTTTAATACAGGAGAGTAAAAATGGAATCTTTCAACGACGTTTTCGTGGCTGTGAAACAGTACTGTTCACAGAAAATAGTAAAGGCTTCATTCGACCTTTTTATCGAGCCAATGGTGGCTGGTAGAATGGAAGGTGATACAGCCATCCTTTATGTAAACAACGAATGGGCTAAAGGAACTATTGAAACAAGATTTACCCCTATTCTGAAAGAGGGTTTTGAACAGGTGCTGGGTTTTACCCTGATACCTAAAATTGAAGTAAAAGTACCGGATGATGAAGTGGCTAAACAGCCTATCAACGGTGGTGAATACGCATTTACATTTGACACATTTATTGTTGGTTCTTCCAACAAGTTTGCCCACGCAGCAGCACTGGCTGTAGCACAGAACCCATCTGTGGCATACAACCCATTGTTTATCTACGGCGAAAGCGGTCTGGGTAAAACCCATCTGCTGAATGCTATCAAAGCGGAAATAAATAAAAACAATCCGAAAGCAAACATTGTTTATGTGGACGGTGAAACATTTACAAACGAAATTATCTCTGCAATCAGAGAAAACCAGACCAGCGAATTCCAGAACAAATACCGCCAGGCAGATGTACTGCTGATAGACGATATTCAGTTTATTGCAGGTAAGGAAAGAACACAGGAAGAATTTTTCCACACATTCAACGCCCTGCACAATGCCGGCAAACAGATAGTTCTGGTTTCTGACAGACCACCAAAAGAAATCAAAAGTCTGGAAGAAAGACTGAGAAACAGATTTGAATGGGGTCTGATGGCAGACATTCAGCCACCTGATTTTGAAACAAGATGTGCAATCATCAAAAGAAAATCTGACCTGATGCGTCTGGATATCAAACCGGATGTAATTGAATTTATCGCTTCCAAAGTAAAAACAAACATCAGACAGCTGGAAGGCGTGGTTAAAAAACTGGACGCCCTGCAGCGTCTGGAAGGCAAACCACCAATTATGGTAAATGCCCAGGCAGCTATCAAGGATATTCTCAACGAACAGATGTCCACACCTGTTACTATCGAAAAGATTATTCTGGAAGTAGGCAAGGTTTACAACGTTTCTGCAGCTGATATCAGAGGCAAAGGCCGCCGCCAGGAAATCGCTGAGGCCAGAAAGATGTCTATGTACATCATCAAGGAAGTTTGTGGCCTGACAATGGAAGAAATCGGCAAGGAATTTGGCGGCCGTGACCATTCAACTGTGGTTTATTCCATCAGCAATGTTTCACAGCGACTGAAAACAGACTCTTTCTACAGAGATACTGCTGAAGATATTATCAAAAATGTAAAGGCGATATAGTAAAAGGCAAAGACGATTGCTGTCATTCCGAAGCGAAAGCAAGGAATCGCATATAGACACCAGTT
>JAFZDX010000026.1 GCA_017560985.1 Oscillospiraceae bacterium | reverse complement strand
TTTATAATCTGTGTGACAATGCCATCAAATACAATAATCCGGGTGGATATGTGAAAGTTTCAGTCAGCGAAAATGCTGACAATGTGCAAATCAGTGTAAGTGATAACGGTATAGGTATTGCACCTGAACACCAGGACAAAGTTTTCGAGCGCTTTTATAGAGTGGATAAAAGCCATTCAAAGCAGTCCGGTGGCACAGGCCTGGGCCTTTCCATCGTAAAACACGCGGTACAGTACCATCACGGCAAAATTACTGTGGACAGCGACCTGAATAAAGGCACAAACATTTCCATTCAGTTCGATACAGATATTCAATAAAACAAAGCCTGACTGCTTTATCCACAGTCAGGCTCTTTTATTTGAAATTTCACATAGATTTGACATACATTTCACCCAGCTTGTCTAAAAACTTCACATAAAAAATGATAGTATAATCCTGTTTCCTAATTATGTGTACAATCAGTTTTTATAAGGAGTTATATATGAGCATATTCAATGTTTTTTCCCTGATGGGCGGCCTGGCGCTGTTTATGTATGGCATGGATGTAATGGGCAAAGCCCTGGAAAAAGCCGCTGGCAGCAAACTGAGCGCAATTCTTGGTAAAATGACAGCAAGCCCACTGCGTGGCTTTCTGCTGGGTCTTGGCGTTACAGCCGTAATACAGTCATCATCTGCAACAACAGTTATGGTTGTGGGTTTTGTAAACTCTGGCATTATGTCACTTAAGCAGGCCATTGGTATTATTATGGGCGCCAATGTAGGCACAACTGTTACAGCCTGGATTCTTTCCCTTACAGGTCTGCAGGGCGATAGTTTTATCATCAAAATGATGAAACCATCTTCATTTGCACCTGTTCTGGCATTTATCGGTCTGCTGATGTATATGGGCAGCAAAAAGGATAAAAAGAAAAATATTGGTACAGTATTGCTTGGATTTACAATTCTTATGACAGGTATGGATATGATGAGCGCGGCAGTAAAACCACTCAGCACTATCCCACAGTTCCAGCAGCTGTTTGTTATGTTCCAGAATCCTGTAATCGGTGTTCTGGTAGGTGCTGTGGTTACAGCTGTTATTCAGTCTTCCTCTGCTTCAGTTGGTATTCTTCAGGCTCTTTCTTCCACCGGTGCTGTAACATTCGGCAGCGCATTGCCTATCATTATGGGCCAGAATATCGGTACTTGTATCACTGCTATCCTGTCTTCATTTGGCACAACAAAAAATGCAAAAAGAACAGCGGCAGTTCATCTGTATTTCAATATCACAGGCGTGGTAATTTTTATGGCCGGATTCTATGGGCTGAATGCAATTTTTGATTTCCCATTTGTTGCAAATGTTATAGACCAGAAGGGCATTGCTCTTGTGCATACAGCATTCAATGTGGTTGCCACAGTTATCCTGCTGCCTTGTGCAGGTCTTCTTGAAAAAATGGCTATGGCTACAATCAAGGATGACAAGGAAAGCGAAGAATTCGCACTGCTGGATACTCTGTTGCTGAACACACCATCCATAGCAGTTGAAAGAAGCAGAACAGTTGTAAACGAAATGGCAAAAACAGCCCTTAATGGCTTTATCAAGTCAACATCTTCAATCAACAGCATCTCTGATGAGTTTGTAAACGAAATCAAACAGATGGAAAAAACTGTTGACAAGTACGAAGACAAACTTGGCACATATCTGGTCCAGCTGACAGAACAGGATATGTCCAGCGAAGACAGCCATCAGGTAAGCAAAATCCTGCACGTTATAAATGATTTTGAAAGAATCAGCGACTATTCAGTAAACGTGGTTAATACAGCTACAGAAATGATGGAAAAACAGGTTAAATTCTCTGACGAAGCGATGAGAGAAATTTCTGTCCTGGAAAATGCCACACATCAGCTGATGAATCTTACAGCAAAGGCTTTTGCTGATGATGATATGCAGACAGCCTATGAAATTGAACCACTGCAACACGTTATCAGTGAGATGATTATGCAGATAAAAGATAATCATATTATGCGCCTCAGAAATAAGGAATGTACAATCGAACTGGGTTTTGTTCTTTCTGACTTGCTGAATGCCTATGAAAGAGCATCTGCACACTGTTCCAATGTAGCTATCGCAGTTATAGAGTCAGCTTCTGCCGGCTTTGCACCACACGAATCCTCAAGAAACTACAGACGAGACGAAGAATCTTCCTATCAGGAAATTTACAGAAATAATAAAGCAAGATTTTCCCTTATTTAAAATAAATTTGCCAGTTGCCCCGCAGTATTTTACTGCGGGGCAAAATCTTTGTGGATAATTATTGTTTTTCTTCAAAAATATACAAAAAAACATCCGTCTATGGCCTTTACGGCAATAGACGGAGAATATTATATGCTGTCAGCGTTTCCTATATGGAACTGGAATGTTGTGTCATAGACAGTATCACTCTCACAGAAAGATGCAGTAATTGTATAATGTGCAGGCCAGTGTGGTATTTCGAATTCAAATTCCTCTGCCTGCGGGTCAAAAGTGAGGCTGTATGCGGATGTGTAATCCCAGTTTTCTATAAAGATTTCCACATTGGAAACGGGCTGTGTTGAAAACTTAAGTTTTCCGCCAAGATAATCAACTGTGCCGCCGTAAATTCCCGGTCCGTCGTAAAGGTCCAGCTGTATATCTCTCAATACATCAGTTTCCCCATTATTATGGCGAACATATTTTGTGACCTTGGCGGTAAGGGTATGGTCGAAATATCCGCTACTATCCTGCAATGACACACTTGCCACAGGCAATGGCGGTACAATGGAATATACATATTCCCAGTCAACAGGCTGTGGAAGGTGATAGGTATACCAGCCATCTCTTTCGTCTGCGGTATAAAGCACACGGATATAGTCTGTATGCAGTTCCACAAATACCGAGCCGTATGGCCCGCCATATCTCAATTCCACTACTTTTTCATCACCAGAATAGCTGTAATTGCCTGTTATTTCCTGAGTTGGCAGGCTTGAAATGTATTGTGTCAACGCAAAAGCATCCACATTGTCTGTTTTAAGCTCATAGTCGCCACCCTCAACCGTAATACTGCGGGCAACAAAATCCTCAGGATTGTGACCTCGGTAAACTGTGTCGGCCCCGCTCCGTTCGCCATAGGCCAGCGCCACATAGCCACTGGACATAAGCAGTACAAAAAATACAGCTGTCACAACCAGTGCACCTGTGGAGCGTTTCTGCGGTTTCACAATAGATTTCAACCTGTAACGCATAGACGAAAGGGAGGATGCAAGACAGGTGGAGAAGCCCCTGTCGTCCCCAGCTGTGTCGAGAATCAGGCTGGCGTACTGACGTCTTGTGGCATCATCTTCACCAAGCAAAACAGTTTCGTCACAGCTCAGCTCGGTGTCCTCGGCACTTTTCTTCATGGCATACCACATCAGCGGGTTAAACCAGCACATAGCACTGCAGAACATCATAAAAAACTTTGACCGGCTGTCTTCACGGCAGATATGTATCAGTTCGTGCCTGAAAATCAGTCGCAGTTCATCTGCGGTATAATGTTTTGGGGGCAATATAACTCTTGTACTGCGTCTGAACAGACCTATTGTCAGCGGAGTTGCCACTTCGTCGCTGATTACCAGTTTAAATTTTGGCTTATGAATTGACAGTTCATTGACTTCTTTCCAGAACAGGTCAAAAACTTCACCATCAGTTACAGGGACAGCATTTTTCAAAAGCTTTCTGCGGAACAGCAGATGCTGTATTATATTCCACAGAAAAACTATAGAAAACCCAACAGCCCACACCACAGAAAGAATTTTCACAGTTTTGCTGGATGCATGTACTATAAAAAGAGGTTCTGCTATCTTCATAAAATCATGGTCCAGCATATACATATAGTTTGGCAACAGCCACAGCATGGCACAGGTGCGTGCACTGATATGTCTGCGTAAAAATGGCAGTAAAGGCAAAAGAACAACATAATACAGCGATATGCTGAGAAAAATATCAAAACACAGTGTCAGCATCATTTTCAGAGTAGTATCTGTGCCCAAAAATTTCAGACCCATTACGAGCATTATAAACAGATATGTCGGAAGAAGATATCCGCTGATAAGCGGCAGATATCTCTGGCCGTTCTGCGGCAGAGATTCTTCGCCCATTTCTGTATCATATCTGGAAAACACAGCCCACGACAGAATAAGGCACATCAATCCCACACAAAAACTTTTAATCACTAAATCGTGGCTCATAGTTCATCCCTTTCCAGAAGGTTACGCAGCTGTGCGATTTCGTCCTTTGTCAGCCCGCTGTCACACAGTGCGTTGGCCAGAACCGACAGACTGCCACCACAAAGTTTTTCAATAAAAGTCTTGCCCTGTGCGGCAATGTAATCTTCCTGTGAAATGGATGGTGTATAATAGCTTCTGCGGCCGTTTTTTTCGATGGTAATAAAACCTTTTTCACAAAGTCTTGTCAGCAATGTCAGCAGTGTTGTCATTGCCATAGGGTGGGTTTCAAACAGTATTCTTTCTATATCTGCCCTTGCCACAGGTGGCTGGCAAGCCCATATAGCCTGCATTACTTCCTGCTCTGCATCAGGCAGACGGCGGATAGTATTTTTCATAACATCGCTCCTCTACATTTGTAGTATTAACTATATTCTACAACTGTAGAGCATAATTGTCAATAGATGGAATCACATACAATATTTGTTTTAAAGCAAAATATCCTGTATAATCATTAAAAGGGTGGTGATTGCGTGGCAAAACTGAAGGATGACCTGATTTATGAAATATTGTCTGTGGTGGAAGAAATACCACAGGGCTGTGTGGCAAGCTATGGCCAGATAGCACGTCTTGTGGGCAAAGAGAACAATGCAAGGCTGGTGGGCAAGGTGCTGTCTCTGGCGCAGTATTACGGCGATTTTCCCTGCCACAGGGTGGTAAACCACGCAGGCCGCACTGCACCTGGATGGTTTGAACAGGAAAGCCTGCTGAAAAGCGAAGGGGTAACCTTTAAAAAGCCTGGTTTTGTGGATATGAAAAAGAACGGCCGGCAACGGCAAATAGTACCCCCCGGCAAAGTGAAGTGATAAGATAAAGGTAGACACATGGAAACCACCATGTATCTACCTTTTTGTTATGCTAAAATTAAGTTGGAGGTGAAGAAATGAAAAAAGGACAACATCGAAGGAAATGGAGTAAAGAACAAAAGCTTGAAATAGTAAGAAAACATCTAAATGAACATATTTCAATCAAACAGCTGGGAAGAGAGAGGAAAGGAAGAAACAGAGGCTGAGTAGTCAGAACCCAAAACTGAGACGGACGAAAGAAAGTCAAAACAGAGGGGGTCAGAAAGCGGAAAGGAAGCTGTGAAAACAGTGGAATGGACGGCCCAGAGAAAGTCGGAAGCGCAAGTGGAAGACAAGGGTGAGCCGGGTGAAGCATCTGCAGAGATTGAATCCGGTGGAAGACGAAATGAAATTGCAGACGAAACTTTTCGCCAGGCAGTGAGTGGAGGTCGCAAGACTGAAACCACCGCTTGATGAAAGTGGATATATACACAGAGTTGTCTCGACTG
>JAFZDX010000025.1 GCA_017560985.1 Oscillospiraceae bacterium | reverse complement strand
GCGTGCAAATGCCCGCTATGGTGGGGCGCGGGCAAGCCAACGGGACGGGGCGTATCGCAATCCACTATGCTCGCAGGACCAACTCGCATTTTTGCCTTCGGCAAAACCGTTCATGCAGCTGCGCTGCCCCATGCTTTTGGTTCTTTTCTCAAGAAAAGAACAATAAATCACATTTAATGTGATTTATAAATATAAAAGCTGTGTGTTAATCAATACGGGCGGGCTGATGTGGGCATCAGCCCCTACGTGGAAAGAGCAAAATACAATCCTTTGTGGGAAAGCGGGCGGATAATATCCGCCCCTACGCGGGGAGTGTGTAAAATATAAACTTTTGCGGGACTATTACTGCAAAGATTCTTCACTGCGTTCAGAATGACATAATGGCAGTTTGTTTGTTGTAAAACGGGCGGGGAAACCCCGCCCCTACGTGGTTTTCAGGATGTTTTGGGACGTCGAGGACGCCGTCCCCTACGCGATTTTACATATCAACAACTGTTCGCCAAATTCAAATTTTCCAACCCATTTGGTTATATACCGCCACAGAAATATAATAAAACCGACAAAAATTCCCCACTGTTTATTCAGTGGGGAATAATGTTATTAATGCAATTATTTCAGCAGTGTACCCAGCAGACCACGCATAAGTGTGTTTGTTGCCTGGCGGCCAACATTGCCGATGGCATTGTTGTATGCTGCTGTCAGTGCTTTTTCAGCAACTGATGCATTTTTACCTGCTTTGCGTTTCAATGTAGAGTTTACAACAGAAGTTGTCATACTCTTGGCGGCAGAAGTAGCCAGCTGTTCAATCTTTTTCTGTCTTTCTTTAGCGGCTTTTTCTTCTGCTTTGATTCTTGCAGCTTCTTCTTTCTGTGCTGCTTTCAGGCGGGCAGCTTCAGCTTTTTCTTCAGCCTTGATTCTGGCCGCTTCTTCTTTTGCAGCAGCCTTAGCCCGTTTTTCTGCTTCTTTTGCGGCTTCTTTTGCCTGCTTTTCAGCTTCTTCAGCTTCTTCGGCCAGTCGCAGTTTTTCTTCTGCTGCAGCCCGTGCTTCCTGTGCTACCTGCATCAGGATTTCATATGCAGATTCCCTGTCAACTTCCACATCATATTTGCCGCCCATGCCACTGTTTGCCATAAAGTTTGCTCTTTCTTCGTCAGTCAGTGTGCCTGTGCTGGTCTGTGGTGGCAGAACCTGGGCTTTTTCAACTATGCTTGGTGCGCCTGTTTCGTCCAGGAATGAGATAAGCGCCTGGCCTGTGGACAGGTTTGTGATTACATCAACAGTGTCAAAGTCTGGATTTGCACGGAATGTTTCAGCAGCAGCCCTTACCTTTTTCAGTTCTGCAGGTGTGTATGCGCGCAGGGCGTGCTGTACACGGTTACCCAGCTGGCCCAGAACAGAGTCTGGAATATCTGTAGGGCTCTGTGTAATAAAGTAAACACCAACACCTTTTGAACGGATAAGGCGCACAACCTGTTCGATTTTCTGCAGCAGTGCTTTTGGTGCATCATCAAACAGCAGATGTGCTTCGTCAAAGAAGAATACCATTTTTGGTTTTTCCAGGTCGCCTACTTCTGGCAGGGATTCATACAGTTCGCTGAGCAGCCACAGCATAAATGTGGAGTACAGCACTGGTGACTGGAACAGCTGTTCGCAGTGGAGAATATTGATGAAACCTTTGCCGTCATAGCTTACCTGCATCCAGTCTTTTACATCCATTGCAGGTTCGCCAAAGAACTGGTCACCGCCTGCATCTTCCAGAGAAAGCAGACTGCGCAGAATAGCAGAAACAGACTGTTTTGTAATATTGCCATAGAACTGGGAAAGTTCTTTTGCATTTTCGCTTACATACTGCAGCATTGCGCGCAGGTCTTTGATGTCCAACAGCAGAAGACCGTTTTCGTCAGCAACGCGGAATGTAATGTTGAGAATACCTTCCTGTGTGTCGTTCAGGTTCAGTATTCTGGCCAGCAGCATTGGGCCGATTTCTGTCATTGTTGTTCTTACAGGGTGACCTTTTACGCCGAAAACATCCCAGAATCTTGTAGGAATCTGTGTGTATGCAAAGCCTTCCAGACCCAGTTTATTGATGGAATCTTCCACCCACTGTTTGCCGCCACCCATTTTGGCTGTGCCAGCCAGGTCGCCTTTGATGTCTGCCAGGAAAACAGGCACACCAGCTGCTGCAAAACTTTCAGCCATAACTTTCAGTGTTGTGGTTTTACCTGTACCTGTGGCACCGGCAATAAGACCATGGCGGTTAGCCATTTTTGGCAGGATGCACAGTTCTTTTTCGCCTTTTGCGATTAAAAGTTTACCGTCTTTTAACATTGTATAATCCTCCGTTTTACGATTCATTTGTTACTGATTTAAGTATATACAATATTGTATATTGTGTCAAAGAATTTTGATGCTTTAAACCATACAATTTGTAAATATTTTATAAACTATTACAATTTGTACAGCAAGTGACAGCATTCCGCAGAACCAGAAATACCATTTGTTCGTCTTGTGGCGGAAAACTTTCATTCCCAGCAACTGGCCCACACTGCCAAACACAATCCCCATCAGCAGCAGTGTTTTTTCCGGTATGCGCCATCTGCCTTTTACTGCCTTTCTTTTATCAATGCCAAAGACAATGAAAGTAATAAGATTCGTTATAAGCAGAAAAAGGATAAGATATTTCATTTTTACCTCTCATATTACAGAATTATTGCCAATATTCTACCATTTTGTAAATATTTTGTATACACGCTTGCAAATTATATGATATAATAATAAAGTAAATTTGTGATAATTTATTTAAACCCTTAAATTAAAAGTTCAAGGAGTGACTTTATGAAATACTGTAAAAAATGTACAATGCCTGACACACGCCCTGGTATCACTTTCAATGAAGAAGGCGTTTGCAGTGCATGTACTCACTATGAAGGCAGAAAAAATATAGACTGGGAAGCACGCTGGAAAGAATTTGAAGCTCTGTGCGACAAATACCGTGGTTGCAACGGCCCTGGCCAGTACGACTGTGCCATCGCTGTTTCCGGCGGTAAAGACAGCCACTTCCAGGTATACATTATGAAGGAAGTTATGAAAATGACTCCTATCCTGTTCAGCGTGGAAGACAACTTCCCAATGACAGAAGCAGGCAAGCACAACCTGAAAAACATCAGCGAAGAATTTGGCTGCCCAATCATCAGCTGTAAACCTGATATCAGAACACAGAAAATCCTGATGAGATATATGTTTGAAAACTATGGTAAACCAACCTGGTACCTGGACAGACATATCTACACATTCCCACTGCATATGGCACTGAAATTCAACACAATGCTGCTGGTTTACGGCGAAAACGTAAGCTTTGAATACGGCGGCAACTCTGACGAAGAAACATACTCTGCACGTGGCCAGATTGAAAACGGCGTAGCTTCCGGTATGGACGAAGACGAACTGCTGGCACTGGGCATTGACCCTGCAGCACTGGCAATGACAAAAGCACCTGCACCGGAAGACCTGGCAAGACTGGACCCAATGTATATGTCCTACTTCCTGCCTTGGAACAGCTATAAAAACTATATGCTGGCAAAATCCCGCGGTTTCCATGACCTGACACATGAATGGGACAGAAGCCACCACGCAGAAAACTTTGACCAGATTGACAGCCGTGCATACCTGGTACACAGCTGGCTGAAATACCCTAAATTCGGTCACGCAGCTGCCACAGACTACACAGCACGTTATATCCGCTATGGTATGATGACAAGAGAAGAAGCTATTCCAATCATCAAAGAACGTGACGGCAACCTGGATGTGCTGTCTGTAAGGGATTTCTGCAACTTCTGCGGTTACACAGAAACAGAATTCTGGAAAATCATTGACAAATTCTATAACAGAGACCTGTTCTATCAGGATTACACCGGCCGTTGGCTGCTGAAAGAACCTATCTGGGAAGAACACAAATAATAACAAAAGAAAAGGCATCGGAATATCCGATGCCTTTTGTATTGTGTAGATACAACCACCAGCTATGCTGGTGGAGAAATGCTTAGCTTTAAGCATTGAGCGTAGCGAGATGTCATTCTGAGCAACTTGTTGCGAAGAATCTTTGCACTGGTGTTATGTGGAATTATAACTTTGCAGATAGTTCTGGAACAAAGATCCTTCGACTCGTTTTACTCGCTCAGGATGACATATTACCACTTTAGTGGTTGCAGTGCGCGTAATGCAGTTGACGGATTTTCAATACCTCTTGACAGGTGAGCCAGTAGTACGCCCTTATAGGGCTGGTGCATACCACCGGTTTCACTGGTGGTTTTGATTTATTTTTCTGTGACCGGTGTGTGCGGTCTGGCTTTTGACAAGGCAAATGCGGCCCCAAAACACACAGTCTGAACTGCGATGATAAGTATGAAGAAAGAGTTGAATGTGCCTGTGGCATCATACATAATGCCAACCATAGGTGAAGATAATGCAACAACGGCATTGGACATTCCCAACAGCATACCCTGGTACTTTCTGGCGCCTTCATAGCCGAAAGCTGCCATTGTCAAGCGGTTGATACCCATATTTGACAGGGCAGCCATCATACCGTAGGACAGTGTACCTACAAACATACCCACAGCAGATGCAGGCACAGCCATAAACAGCACTGCGCCGATAATGACACAGGTCTGCAGAACCATAGTTGCCTTTGGTGCACCTGCTTTGTCTATCAGCATACCGTAAAGGAATTTTGATGTAACATTGCCGAACATAATCACAGAGGACAGCATAGCCGCAAAACCGGCCGAAAAGCCATTGCTCATGGAAAACATATTCAGATATGATGAAAACAGGGATGGCAGTCTGGCTCCCGCAACGATTATTACTATAAGCATAAACACATATGTGGATTTTTCAAAGCCTGAAGTTGTACTCTGTGCTGTTTTTGCAGTGACAGCCTTATGTTCCGGAACAGGTTTTCTGAACATAAGCCAGACTGACGGTACCATAAGAACAGCGGCAAAAGCAGTCAGCAGCATCATACCTGTAACAGTTGAAAATTTTTCAAACAGGAATGACGCCAGAGGGTTTGAAATCATACCACCCATACCTGCACAGGCAGATGCCAGACCCACCGCAGTACTGGCTTTTACAGTTATCCACTGGTTTATTATGTATGGAATTATAATTGAAATAGTGGAAACTGCCAGTGCAATCATAACCCTGGAAATGTAAAACAGGGGTGTATCTGCAAAAAGAGCCAGAAACAGAAGTCCTGTAACCCCCAGCATATACATACCGGCAAAATAGTATTTTTTCATAGGCTGGCTCAGTTTGAAAATTACAGAGCCCAGCAGCATAGATGCGAAAATCTGTGTGGCATAGCCTGCTGTGGTATACAGCGACATTTTTGTCATTGGGAAGTCATACAGCGTTCTTACAGCGGCCAACACTGTAGACTGGCTGTTGAATATAAAACCGCCCAGCCCCATATAATAAAGGCAAGCTCCCAGCAAAACCAGTTTCTGGTCTTTATTGTAATATTTGAACATAATAAATCAACTCCGAAAACGAATTGAAGACTCTCCCTTTTGGGAGAGCCCTTTTTTATTTACCGATAGCCTGTGCCACAGCCTTTGCCAGCTGGTCAGGGCAGGAAGTTGGCTTTTTGCCGCAAGGAATACCAGACAGCAGTCTGATTACATCTTCTGTTGTTCTGCCTTCAGCAAGGGCGGCCATACCCTGGTTGTTGCCGTCGCAACCACCGATGATTTTTACGTTTTTTACAATATTTTCTTCAATGTCAAACTCAATGCTTTTTGAATGAACACCTGTTGGTGTGTAAGTATAATGCATAGTCCGTCTCCTTTTACTATATGTTACAATAATTTTAACAGATGTAAAAATTCAATGCAACCATATTCCGGCATATAAAATAAAAAAGACCAACCCTGTTGGAGTTAGTCTTTTGGTGCGCTAGAAGGGACTCGCCGCTCTTGCCTTTGGCAAGTGCTAACTGGCTTTCGCTGTCGCTCAAGCTCTCGCTTGCTACAAACAGTCCACCGGACTGTTTGCTTAACGCAGCGACCCTCTCGGGTCCGAGTCCCTTTCCACAACAAAAAGAAAACCGATACCCGTTTGGGTATCGGTTTTTCTTGGTGCGCTAGAAGGGACTCGAACCCCTGACCTCTTGATTCGTAGTCAAGCACTCTATCCAGCTGAGCTACTAGCGCTAATGCACTAATAATATTATCACCAGTTATGCATTTTGTCAAGTATTATTTTTACATTTTTTAATTATTTATAAAATTCTTTTCTGGATTCCCTATAAAACTCTGGCCGGAGAAGCCGTGGCCAATATAAAAATCATCAATATCACTGTCTGCAAAAACAACTTTGTCAATCGCATTCAGTCTGCCGCAAAGACCAGGATCCTTGAGATCGCACAATGAAAATATGGTCTTAAAACCGAATTGATGAGCTGCATTTACCATAATATCCTTATCCACATAGTGCAGCGTATTTATTTTGTGCTTTTCACAGAACTTTACAAATATCTCCGGACTGTTGTTAAAAATATAAATATGCCTTATATCTTTCAGGAATTTGCCCATAGGTGCCTGGTTAAAGGCGCAAAGCACAAAAGCCTGATAACCTCTTGACAGATAAAGGTTATACAACCTTAACGCTTCCCTGCCTGCATTGTCGTCGATGAATTTATCCACTACAATCGCGATGTTTTTTCCTTCTATATTTTTTAACGACAATCTGAACTTTATAAGCCATTTGATTTTAAACATTAAATTTTTCATACAACTTACCTTTCAATTCTGCCACACCATCATTGTGCGCCTGCATAAGCTTGTCAAGAACAGCAAAATTCCCCCTTGCCATTGAAGAATACTGTTCAAAACCCGGAGCCGAATCAGCAAATTCCTCATATGAAATATACTGCATACCCATATCCACAAAATCGCCTATTTTTTCTGTTTTTAAAACAGGCACTATGCCATATTGAATATATTCTATTATTTTTGTAGGACAAGCCACATTATTTACAGTGATATCATCTCGCAGGGCAAAGCCAAAATGGCAGGCCTTATATTCTTCCACCACTTCTGCCGGAGATTTTCTGCCCAGAAAATAGTTTTGAGGTTCCTTTGCATCTTTCCACATTTCAAGATATTCATCCGGCTTGGAGATAAACATCTTATAGCCGTACTTGTCTCCTGCTGTCTGTACGGTTTTCTGCATAAGCGGAATATTCTGCCATTCCTGAACACCACCAGCATAAACAGCCATTGGATAAAATACACTGCGCTTTATTGCCATTATCTGCTCTGAATCAGACTCACCCAAATGAAAAATCGGCAATACAACAACATTATCCAGTTCCCTGGAGTATTTCTTCTCCAGATGGTGTTTCATCGCGTGATTTACCGTAATGATTATATTGGCTGTATTTATAAACAATTCTTCTCCGGCACCAGCGTTCTGCGCTTCATAATAATTGTCCGACAAGGCAAATTCTTCAGGCACAGAACCATGCACATCCCACACATAGAATACATTTTTCTGCCTGTAGATATTGTGTACATATTCGCCCTGTATATCTGGCATTGCGCGCATAACGCTGTGTGTGTAAACAATATTACAGTGTCTGGCAATATCTGCCACAGCATTTGCACAGTTTTTGCTGAAAGGCATCATGGTTATCAGCATATGTCTGTCATCCACCAGGGTTATGGTAGGCAAAGTGTTTTTAGTTTCAAAATCCACATATATGTTAAATGTTTCGTTCAACACTTCATCATCTATGGCTTTTACACGCTGTATATACCCTTCGCCGATATTTTCCTCTGTGAAAATCGGTGCCATTACAAGGCATACACCCTTATATCTGTCTTTTGCTTTTTTAATGGCTTCTATGGCTGCTTTCTTTACCTGTACAGCCTGTTTTTTATAAATATCTTTCATTTGAAGTACCTTTACGCAGAATGATATATTTTGTAATTAATATATTAACATACTAAATATAATTTGTAAAAGGATTTGAAAGATGATATAATACAATACGAAGCAAATAAAAACAGAAAGGGTTTCTACTATGAAAGTTATGCTTGTATTCGGCACAAGACCAGAGGCAATAAAAATGTGTCCATTGGTGCTTGAGCTTAAAAAGAGACCTGAAATAGAAACATTGGTTTGTACAACTGGTCAGCATAAAGAACTGCTGGCCCAGGTTATGGAAATATTTAAAGTAAAGGCAGATTATGACCTTTCAATCATGGCTAAACAGCAGACACTCAGCCATATAACCACTGCCGTTCTGGAGGGCCTGCAGCCTGTGTTACAGCAGGAACAGCCAGACATTGTTCTGGTACACGGAGATACTACCACCAGCTTTGCCGCCGCTTTGGCAGCGTTTTATCAGAAAATACCTGTTGGCCATGTGGAAGCCGGGCTGAGAACATACAACAAATATTCCCCATTCCCTGAAGAAATGAACCGCACTCTGGTAGGCAAAATCGCCAGCTGGCATTTTGCACCAACAGAAGGTAACCGACTGGCACTGGAAAAAGAAGGTGTGACAGAGAACGTATTTGTTACAGGTAACACTGTAATAGACTGTTTTGCCACCACAGTAAAAGAAAACTATGTTTTCCACAACAGTTTGCTGAACAGCCTGCCTGCTGATAAAAAAATAATAACTATGACAGCCCACAGACGTGAAAACTGGGGTGAAGGTATAGCCAACATATGTACCGCTGTAAATAACCTGTGCGCTGAATTCCCTGATGTTTTATTTGTATATCCTGTACATCTGAATCCCGTTGTAAAAGACCGGGTAACCGCTGCACTTGGCAACAATCCACAGGTGATGCTTACATCTCCGCTAGATGTTGAAGATATGCACAATCTGATGGACAGAAGCTATTTTGTACTGACTGACTCCGGCGGACTGCAGGAGGAAGCCCCTCATCTGGGAAAACCTGTTGTGGTTCTGCGCAAAGAAACAGAACGTCCGGAAGCTGTACAGGCCGGCACTGCAATTGTTGCAGGCACCGACCCAGACAACATTGAAAAAATCTGTACAAAACTGTTTACAGACAAGAAATTTTATTCTTCCATGGCAGAAGCAATCAACCCTTATGGGGATGGCACAGCGTCAAAACAGATTGCAGATATTATAATAGCCAATATGAAATAGAAAAAAACGGTATTCTGTGTGAACTGCCCCAAATTGTGCAGACAGTATAAAAAGAACCCTCCTGATGTAGTTTATATTCTACATCAGGAGGGTTCTTATTTTCTATGTCCGTTTTTTACGGACTTGTGCAGGTGCATACCGGTTTTTATATTATGTTTTCAGTCTTGGCAATAAAATAAACCACAGATATATCAGCATGCCGCTTTTCATATTGATTGCAGCAGCCAGCATCTTCCACCGGTTGGCTTTACCTCGGGCCGTTTTAATCTCTTTCCCATTTACCATGCCACAGCCAGCAAGAGCTTTAAGCAATACCGTTTTTTCTTTTTTGGAAATAGTAAGAGCCAATATTTCCCCTGCCCTCGCAAGAAAATTGTCTGTAAGGTACTGTGCAATGTTCACTTTTATTGTTTCATCAGCATCTGAAGTAATAGTGTATAGCCTGCTTCTTATATCTTTGTATGCATTGAATCTGTCTACAGAATAACTACGGCTCAGCGAACCTGAATATTCCACTGCGATATATGCTGTTTTATCTGTGACAGCTACTTTTTTACAATGTGTTAAAACATCCAGATTAAATACTGTATCCTCACCATAACGGTAGTCAGTATTGAATTCAATATGGTTACCTTCTATAACCTGTCTTCGCCACAGTCTGTTGACAGGCCCCGAATAAGCTATGACCGGTGATATGCCGCCCTTTAAAGCTTCTTCAACAAACAGTGTTGTGGGATACACTTTTCCCTGCGCAGAAACAGTTATTGTCTTTTCAGCATTATTGGTAATGGTCAACCCACATACACAACAGTCACTGTCTTTTATTTCTGAAACCATAACCTGAATATAGTCATCCGGAATGTAGTCGTCTGCGTCTACAAAAGCAACATATTCACCTGCTGCAATCTTCAGACCAGCATTGCGGGCCGCACCCGGCCCCATATTGGCCTGGGACAGTACTTTTATTCTGTTGTCATCAGCCGCGTATTTTCTGATTATCTCCAGCGATTTATCCGTGCTGCCATCATCCACAATAATAATTTCCAGATTATTATATGTTTGATTTTTAAGGCATTTCATTATTTTATCAATAAACTCCCGGCCATTGAACACCGGTATTATTACAGATACCATTATGCAATCCTCGCAAAAATTTGTTCTATTGCAAGTATACTAAATAATGATATAATTATCAATAATAAGAATTTGTGGAGAAAAATATGAAGATTACTTTTGTTATAATGGACTGTTATGACGAGTCCACTTTTGAAAGATGCATGCAGTCTGTGGCATTACAGACTGTGGAAGATTATGAAGTTATGGTAGTTGGTATGCGCGATATGCAGGAAATAACTGCCGGTGGCATTACCGCAAAATATTACACCTGTCTGGAAGATATTTCCGATATGCTGGAAACTGCACTGGATAATGCCCACGGGGACTTTGTCTGCTTTCTTGACAGTGTACACTGCTTTTCACCTTTCTTCGGTGAAAAAATGACTGAAATGTGCGCAGACGATGCTGATATGGCAGGCTGCGGCTATGTGGGTATTCAGCGGGAAACACTGCTGAGCCAAGTGGGTGTGCCGCTGATGATGTATCGCCCTGAAACGCTGACCAGCCAGGAATATATGGCAAAGCTGACCGAAGGCGATGTGGTAAGTGTGGAAATGCACAACTACTTTGAGAACAAACTGTACCGCCGCAGTATGCTGGAAAAATGCAGACCATTGGCCAGCGATGACACAATAGAAACAGGCATCGTACAGAAACTTGCCAAAAACTGCCGCAATGTAGCAATCACAGACGAACCGCTGATTTTTGTTTGTATTGAATAGAGGGAATAAACTATGTTGAACATTGATATATGTTGCTGTACCTATAACTCTGCAAAATGGTTTGACACATTTTTCGCAGCTATGGAAAAGGTGAATTATGACAAAAAGAAACTTCATCTGTTTTTCACAGACAACTGTTCCACCGACGACACAGTGGCAGTGCTGGAAAAATTCAAAGCACAGCTGGGAGAAAATTACGGCAGTTTTGAAATAATCCAGACAAATTACAACGGCGGTTTTGGCGTAGGCAGCAATACATCTGCAAAGGCAGGCAAGGGAGAAATAGTATTTTTCTACAACGTGGACACAGCCATTGACCCGGATGCATTTTCCATACTTTCCAAAGAAGTGGAAAACAGCCCGCAGTCCATCGGCGCTTTTGAAATGAGGCAGATGCCATATGAGCATCCTAAATACTATAACCCTCTCACACTGGAAACCAGCTGGGCTTCCGGTGCGGCGCTGGCACTGAAAAGAGAAGTGTTCGAAAAGACAGGCGGCTTTGACGAAAGCATATTTATGTACTGCGAAGACGTGGACCTTTCCTGGAGAATCCGTCTGGCAGGTTATACCATAAAATATCTGCCTTGTGCTGTCACACAGCACTTTATACCGGACATTACCGAAATGAAGCCTACCCAGATTGCAGGTCAGCTGGCTGGCGAACACATCCTGCGTTATAAATTTGGTGATGATGCAGAAGTGGAAAAGCTGCCTGCCATCCGCAGAAGTTGGCAGCCGTTTCTGGAAAAAAGTGATTTTGCAGCACAGCTGGCTGAAAAGCTGCTGGCAGATGTAGAAAAAAACAAAAATTCCTACAGACAGTTCTATAATAAAAATGTAAAAAACAGCACTACCGAATTCTGCTTTGAACGGGGATATGATTTCATTCGTCTGGGTGCAGAATGTATAGTGGAAAAACCTGAAAAGGTTGCACCAATCACTGTTATAGTAAGAACATACAACCGTCCGCAGTTGCTGAAACAGACACTGCAAAGCCTTTGCAACCAGACAGCAAAAGATTTTAAAGTAATTGTTGTGGAAGATGGCCGGACACCTGTTTCCAGAGAAATGGTAGAATCTTTTGAAAACAAACTGGATATTTCTTACATTCCAATGAATGCCAATGCCGGCAGATGTGTTGCCGGCAATGCCGCACTGGAAAAAGTAACAACACAGTATGTCGTTTTCCTTGATGACGATGACCATTTCTTTGCAGATTATATTGAAGCTGTTTCCGTGCTTATAGAGAATAATCCAGATGCAAAGATGTTCCTTTCAAGTTCAGCCCAGGCCAGTATTGTAAAAAACAACGAAGACGGCACTGATTATACTATAATGGAATGCGAGAATCTGTCTGCTAAAGGCCTGACAAGAGCCCATTTCTTCTATAGCAACTATGTGGCTATACAGTCAGTGGTGTTTGATATTTCTCTTTTTCGAGAATATGGCGGTTTTGATATACAACTGAACGCCCTTGAAGACTGGAATCTGTGGATGAAATATTCTTCACATTGTCAACTTGCATGGACAGATAAAACACTGAGTATATTCAAAGTTCCTTTCGGTAAGGAAGAACATCTTAAACGTCTGAAGGTAATGGACTCTTACCGTCCCGCTTTCTTTGAAAAAGCAGCAACATATTCTTCAATTTTTACTGCTCAGGAAATAATTTCTATTCACTGGACACCTGAAACTATAGGTATATACGGCGAAGAAGACTTCCCACAGTTGAAAGACACAGCATTGCAGATAGAAAGCTCCAAAGCATATCGCATTGCATCGCCTTTTATCAGAATGTTCCGTAGTCTTTCCGAATTTTTTGCAGGTGTTGCAAACTGGTTTGGCCCTGCAAAGCCACGGGCTGACACAGATGATTACGGCAGTGTGCAGCGTTTTGTAATAGATGCCCAGGAAGCACCTTTTATGAACAAACTGACAAAACTTTTCAATTCTATCAAAAAATAGACAGGAACACCCGCTACAAAAAGCGGGTGTTTTCTCTATGAAAATCCATTTGTTTATGGTATAATATAATTTAACGTTAAAAAGGAGATTTAACTATGCAGTGGACTGATATTAAAATTATTACAGATAAAAAATTTGAAGATATTTTTGACTTTGTTTCTGCGGAAGTTTGCCCAATGGGTGTGCAGATTGAAGACTATTCCGACCTGGAACAGCAGGTGGAAGAAATCGCACATATTGACCTGATTGAACAGGACCTGCTGGAAAAAGACAGAAGCGAAATCATCGTTCATCACTATATTTCACCTGAACTGGATGCACAGAACGCACGACTGACACTGGAAAACCGTCTGGACGAACTGGGTGTGGAATACAGATGCGAAATGGTATACATCAACCAGGAAGACTGGGAAACAGGCTGGAAAAAATATTATCACCCAATGGACATCGGCAACAATCTGGCTGTTTGCCCAAGCTGGGAAAACTATGAAACAGACCGCAAAGTGCTGAAACTGGACCCAGGTATGGCTTTTGGTACAGGCACACACGAAACTACATATCTCTGCCTTGAAGTGCTGGACAGAGAAATTAAAGGTGGCGAAAGAGTGCTGGACGTTGGCACAGGCAGCGGTATCCTGGGCATCGGCGCTATCCTGCTGGGTGCGGCTGATGTAGAAGGCGTTGACATCGACCCAACAGCTGTTAAAGTTGCTATCGAAAATGCACAGCTGAACGGCGTAGAAGATAAATTTACAATCAAAGTTGGCGACCTGGCAGACCAGGCCAGCGGCACATACGACATCGTGGTGGCAAACATTGTGGCAAATGCTGTTATGATGCTGTCTGGCGTTGTACCACAGTTCCTTAAAAAAGGCGGTCTGTACATCACCAGCGGTATCATCGATACAAGAAAAGACGAAGTTCTGGCATGCCTTGAAAATCTGGGCTTTGAAATTATCCGCGTTCACGAAAAGAATGGCTGGGTATGTATCGAAGCAACACATTAAAAAAACAGCACGGACAAAAATAGGGGCGCGGGGTGTATCCCCGCATAACAATAGCGCAGTCTGTGGAGAGCAAAAATATTTCAAGGGCAAAGCAGGTTGAAATATTTTTGCGAAAATCACGACAGAATTCTTTGGCGAGTGAGCATCAGCGAACGAGGGGAGAATTCCGTGATTTGTAACAGACGAAGCATTCCACACTTGTGCGGCGTTGGGGTGTGGGGGAGTCGCAACCCCCACGTTCTTTGGTTACTTTCTTTCAAAAGAAAGTAACATAAAACACATTTATATGGTTTATATCATCAAACTATATATTGTAATAAGAGGCGCTGCGCCCTCTCCATTCCACCTTTCCAGCGCAGTAATTATTTTCGAAAGTTCTATTATCAATATTATGGCACATAGATATTTTTTAACTACAATCAATGGCGACGTTGCCACTGTGCAGGGGGCTGAGGCCAGCCACCTGGTAAAGGTTATGCGCATCAAAGAAGGCGACAGTGTGATTCTCACCGACAGAAGTGGCTGGGACTACAATGCCGTGGCAAAAGAAATAGGCAAGGATGAAATCACCTTTGATATAATTTCAAAGGAAAAGAACCCTGCCGAACCTACCAAAAAACTGGCAGTTTATATGGCACTGCCAAAAAGCGACAAGCTGGAATTTATCGCACAGAAAATGTGCGAGCTGGGTGCAGTGCGCCTGGTGCCTTTCGTCAGTGAATACTGCGTAGCACAGAAAAGCAAAAAAGACGACAGCAAAGTAAGCCGTCTGCAGAAAATCAGTGACGAAGCCTGCAAACAGTCTGGCCGCAGTGCGCCTATGGTGGTGGAAAGCACCCGCACATTCAAAGAAATTCTGGGGCAGCTGCCACAGTATGACAAAGTATTGCTGTTCTACGAACACGGCAGTGAAAAACTGCGCGAAATGGATTTTTCCGCCTGTGAAAATGTGGCAATTATCATCGGCAGTGAAGGCGGTTTTTCACAGAAAGAGGCTGACCTGATGGTGGAAAAAGGTGCGGTAAACATAGTTTTAGGATCAAGAATCCTGCGCTGTGAAACAGCGGCAGTAACAGGTGCCAGCCTGGTTATGTACGCAATGGGTCAGCTGGAATAGGAGATATTATGGCAAACAGACAGACAAGAAGCAGAAAACGCAGACAGCAGAACAGAAACAGGATAATTTTTATAGTTCTGTTCACTCTGCTGACAGTTTTTGCAGTAAACGGACTGATAGGCCTGGTAACAGGCAGGGGTGTGGAAACTGACGGCAGTTCACAGATTGTGGAAAGTCAGCCACAGGAAACCCCACGGCCTGCACCAACACCAGAGCCTATACCACAGCCAAATGATTTCACACTGCTGGTAAACCGGGAAAATCCGCTGAGTGATGATTATCGGGTGGAAACCAGAAACATTGTAAACAACGGTGTGACAACAGACTATATGTTTGATGTGCGTGCAGTGGAACATCTGGAAGCTATGCTGAAAGCAGCAGCTGACGCAGGTCACCCTGTGCTGATAAGAAGCGCACACCGCACAATAAATTATCAGAAAATGCTGTACAACAACAAAGTGCAGGCATATCTGAATGCAGGTTACAGCCAGCAGGCCGCCGAAACAGAGGCCGGCAAATGGGTGGCAGTACCTGGCACCAGCGAACACAACCTGGGTATAGTGGTGGATATAGTAAACCAGGGCTATACAGGGGAGCTGGAACAGTATTTTGAACAAGACCCACTGTTCAGCTGGCTGGTGGAAAACTGCGCAGACTACGGCTTTATACTGCGTTACCCTAAAACAAAGGAAAGTGTGACAGGCATTGTTTACGAGCCATGGCATTACAGATATGTGGGCCAGGAAGTGGCACGTTATATAATGGACAACGACCTGACACTGGAAGAATACTGGGAGGAAGTAAAACAAAATGGATAATCTGAATCTGGAAGAAATGAGAAAAGAAATAAGTGCTATCAATGACGAAATGCTGGCACTGTTTGTAAAAAGAATGGAACTGTCCAGCCAGGTGGCCGCATATAAAATAGCAAATGGTCTGCCAACACTGGACAGAAAAAGAGAAGAAGCAATCCTTCAGAAAGTGGCCGACAACACCAGTGAAGAATTCCGTCAGTATGCGCTGGAATTTTTCCGCAATATGATGGACCTGAGCAAACAGTATCAGGAAACACTGAGATAATCAGGGAGTGTAAAAAAATGGCACATACAGAAAGAATAATCAGCGAAGAAACTATATTCACCGGCAAAGTTTTTACAGTAAAGACCAGACAGGTTGAACTGGAAAACGGCAAAGTCCAGGGCAGAGAGGTTGTGCTGCACAACGGCGGTGCCGCCATACTGCCAGTGGATGATGAAGGAAATGTATACCTTATCCGCCAGTATAGAATTGCATTTGAAGAAGAAGTGCTGGAAATGCCGGCAGGCAAGCTGGAAAAAGGCGAAGACCCATTTGAAGCAGCAAAAAGAGAGCTGAGCGAAGAAACAGGCTTTACTGCAAAGCATTATTTCAATCTGGGAGAAATGTGGCCTACTGTAGGTTACTGCGGTGAAAAAATTTATCTTTACCTGGCAACAGGACTGACAGCAGGTGAAACCCACCCGGACGATGATGAGTTTGTAACCACAGTAAAAATGCCATTTGAACAGGCATACAATATGTGTATGGACGGCACAATAAAAGACGGCAAAACCCTGATTGCCCTGCTGAAAGCAAAGGAATTACTGGGTAAATAAGTACATAAAAAGCTAAAGCGGTGTTTTTACACCGCTTTTTTGTTTGGATTTTTGCGGAACGTCAGGGATGCCGTCTCCTACGCGACCGGGGTTTTATTCAGTCTGTGTAGGGGAGGCGTTCCACCGCCTCCCGCTTTTGCGGACAGGACGGGAAACCCGTCCCCTACGCGCAATATCAGTACAGAGCAAAGGATTGTCATCCTGAACGAAGTGAAGGATCTTTGATGCAATATTATCATCCAGGTAATAATTTTACCGTTATTGCAGTGCAAAGATTCTTCGCAACAGGTTGCTCAGAATGACAGAGTGGGCATCCGCCCCTTCGCGCAATATCAGTACAGGGCAAAGGATTGTCATCCTGAACGAAGCGAAGGATCTTTGATACAATATTATCATCCAGGTAATAATTTTACCGCTATTGCAGTGCAAAGATTCTTCGCAACAGGTTGCTCAGAATGACAGAGTGGGCATCCGCCCCTACGCGCACTATCAGTACAGGGCAAAGGATTGTCATCCTGAACGAAGTGAAGGATCTTTGATGCAATATTATCATCCAGGTAAAAATTTTACCGTTATTGCAGTGCAAAGATTCTTCGCAACAGGTTGCTCAGAATGACAGAGAGATGGTTTAGCGGGTGTGCGATTCTTTGCCGTGCTCAGAACGACATAGCTTTACGGGATAAGCAATTTACACACAAAAAGGGAGGCAATGCCTCCCTTTAAACTTTTATTTATCATTGTGCAGATTGCGGAAAAATTCGTCCTGCCGCTTTTCTTCCCACTGGCCTGTGTACATTCTGTAATAATGGCCTTCGGCGCGGAGCAACTGCCTGTGGTTGCCCATTTCAATAATTTTGCCTTCGTCCACCACAATAATCACATCAGCATTTTTTACTGTGGAAAGTCGGTGGGCAATGATAAAGCTGGTGCGGTCTTTCAGCAGCTGGTCTGTCATACCGTTTATCATCTGTTCTGTCTGGGTGTCCACACTGGAAGTGGCTTCGTCCATTACCAGTATTTTACCCTTTGCCAGAATGGCACGGGCAATGCTTACCAGCTGTTTCTGGCCTGTGGACAGCTTGTCGCCACCCTGCCCAACTTCGGTATTATAGCCTTCCGGCAGTTTTTCTATGAAACTGTGGGCCTGTGCCTGTTTTGCGGCGTCAATCACCTGCTCCATAGTGGCGTCCGGATTGGCATATTTTATGTTGTCCAGGATTGTGCCGCTGAACAGGTGGGGGGTCTGCAACACATAGCTGAGGTTTGACTGCAGCCACAGGTAGCTTCTTTCGCGGTAGTCCACACCGTCTATCAGAATCTGGCCGCTGGTTGGTTCAAAGAAACGGCACACCAGGTTTACCAATGTGGATTTACCTGCACCAGTGGCGCCAACTATGGCCACACAGGTGCCCGCCTTGATTTTCAGATTAAAGTTTTCCAGCACATATTTTTCGCTATCTGGGTATTTGAAGCTGACATCTCTGAATTCGATGTCGCCTTTTATTTCTTCCCAGTTTTCTTTTTTAGCATTATAGATGTCGCCGTATTTTTCCACCACATCTGCCCTGTCAGTTACAGTTGGGGCGGCATCCAGCAGGCTGTTTACCCTTTCCACGTTGGCCTGCAGGCCCATAATACGGCTGAAAGTTCTGGTTATGGTTTCAATGGGGTCCAGCAAAGTGAAGGTGTAGCTGATGAAAACCGCCAGTGAAGCCACATCCAATGCCCCTTTGTTTACCATAACAGGGCTCATACCCAGCACAAATGCCAGGGCACCGCTGCTGACAACCATAATGCAAGGGAAGAAAATCATTTCAACCCTTTTGGCCGCAAAGGCTTTCCGGCGCATTTCACCATTTATATCTGCAAATTCTCCGTTTATTCTGTGGCGGCAGTCCAGTTCCTTTATAGTCACTGCACCGTTTATATTTTCGTTGTAACCTGCAGTTACCACACTGTTCTGTTTTCTGGCAATGCGGTTCAGCACCAGCAGTTTTTTCTGGAATTTGCCTGCCAGCAATGCCACCACAGGTATTGTCAGCAGTACCGCTGTGGCCAGTGGCGGACTGAGGATAAACATATTCACCGCCGCTGACAGCACATAGGCCAGGTTCCAGGCAAAGGCAGACAGCTGCCAGGAGAATATAGCCCCCAGGCTCTGGGTGTCAGACATAATTCGTGCCAGGATAAAGCCAACAGGTGTGGCATTGAAGTAGTCCAGGGAAAGTTCCTGCACGTGGCTGAACAGGTCGTAGCGCATATCCCTGCCCACACCCATTTCAATTCTTATGGCGTGCTGTGTATAGATAACGTTGAAATACAGCTGAATCAGTGCCAGTGCAAGAAACGCCGCCACAAACAGCCATATGCCATTCAGTGTTTTTGCCTCTATGAAATTTGTGATGGCAAAACGGGTCATCATTGGGAAAATGGCATCGAAGATACCTGTGCCCACTGCCGCAAACAGCAGCATATAAACGTGCTTTTTATAAGGAATTACATATTTATAGATTCGTTTCCATTCATTCAGATTAAAACGGTCGGCCAAAGCATATTCGTCGTGTCTGTCCATTATCCCTGTGCCTCCTGTTTAGTCTGTTCTATAATATCCGACTGGATTTTTACAATTTCCCTGTAAATACCCTCCTGTTCCGCCAGCTGGCTGTGTGTGCCCTGCTGAACAATTCTGCCGCCGTCCAGCACCAGAATCTTGTCGGCTTCCATAAGTGTATTCACTCGCTGGGAAATAATAATTGTGGTTATACCTTCCACGCGTTTGTGCAGTTCTTTTCTGATATTGGCATCAGTCAGGCTGTCAACAGCTGAAAGGGAGTCGTCAAAGCAAAGTATTTTTGCACCGCTGTACAGTGTTCTGGCAATGGCAACACGCTGTTTCTGCCCGCCAGACAGTGTGACCCCTTTTTCGCCCACTATTGTATCGTATCCATTTTCAAAGTTTGTAATACTGCGGTGTACCTGGGCAATCTGGGTGCTTTCAATAACTTTTTCCATATCCGGTTTGCGGTCTGTAATGGAGATATTTTCCCTGATGGTTTTGCCAAACAGGAAAGGTTCCTGCATTACAATGCCCACATTCTGGCGCAATGTGTGGAGATTTATATCTTTAATATCCACACCGTCAATGGTAATCTGGCCGCTGTCGGCATCATAGAATCTGGCCAGAAGTGCCAGTATGGTGCTTTTGCCGCTGCCGGATGCCCCCAGAATAGCCACAGTCTGGCCCGCAGGCACTGTGAAGGACAGGTTTTCAAAAATCTGCTGTTTGCCAAAGGAGAAGGAAACATCTTTAAACTCTATGTCCCCTTTGATTTCCATATCAATACCGCTGTCATAGTCTTCCTGCGGGGCGCTGTAAACTTCGTTTATTCTGCCCAGGGAAACAGTGGCCTTTGCCATGTTGCCGAAGATTCTGCCCAGGGAACGGATAGGCCAGGCCAGCATATTGTTGTAAACCATAAATGAAATAATCTGGCCAGGGGTGATAAGACCTTTTACCGCAAAGAATGTACCGCTGGACAGCACCAGAATAACCTGCAGAACAGGCAGCAGGTCGCCGATAGCCCAGAACCAGGCCATAAGGTTGCCCATATTTGTCCACATATCTGTAAACAGGTTGTTGCCTTTTTCAAAAAGATCGCGTTCCTGTTTCTGCTTGCCAAAGGCACGGACAACACGTGGTGCAGACAGGTTTTCCTGTACGCGGGACTGCAATTCGCCTTCGGCTTCGTCAGCTGCCAGAAAACGTTTCTGGATTTTGCCTGTAAAGTAAACGGAAAAAGCGCTGACCAGTGGCACTGTTGTAAAAGAAATAAGTGCCAGCGGCAGTGAAATGCCTGTCATAAACCAATAGGCGATTACTATTTTTGAAACAACACGGATAATATCTGTCATTTCCAGTACAAACATACGCACAGTGTCGATGTCTGTGGAACAGCGCTGGATAATATCCCCTGTATAAATGCCCTTGTGATAGGCAAAAGTGGCGCTTTGCAGTCTTTCAAAAATGCTCTGTCGCATATTGTAACCCAGGTTTTCCCCCAGATAGTTGGATGCACCCAGGCGCATAAATTCGCAGAATGCTTCGGTAATTTTTATGGCAAGAAAAACAAGTATTACCACCCAGATATTTGCCAGGAAATAACCCCTGCCCCCTGCGCCGTTTATAACATCTACCACAAAAGCAGGCAGGTCAAAAGGTGCAGTGCCTATAATACTGTCCACCGCAACACCTATCAGCTTTGGCCCTAAAAAAGAAAAGAAAGAGCCTATTAAAATAAAAAACACAGAAGTGAAAAGGTATTTGTAATTGCCTTTCATCTGTTTTTTCAGAAAGTCGTATTTTGAACCGGTCATATATCCCATTGCCTTTCTATTTATTAATTTTATATTACAATAAATATGGTGATTTTTCAATATGGGGGCAACTGCCGCCTATATGACAGTATTCATTGCGAAAGGAATGTGCCCCCGTCATCCTGAGCGAACGGAGTGAGCCGAAGGATCTTTGTACCAGGACAATGTGTAAACCAAAGTTTTACTGTTGTTATAGTACAAAGATTCTTCGCTGCGCTCAGAATGACACGCATATAGCCAGTAAAACTGTAACTGCACATTTTACACTCTGTTCATAATTGCCACTTTCACTTTTGTTTACAAAAACAACCATATACTGTATAATATTATGTTGGAATATAATGTGCTGTGGCACAAATCCACTATTTATCTGATATGAGGTTTTTATGACAAAACTTTTGAAAAAACTGGCACTGGTTATGCTGCCGGTTGTGATATATTTTGCCATCTTCATCTATTTTGAACCATACAATTACTTTGGTCTGAAACACAATGAATATGTCAGCGACAGTGCCATTGTCCGTGTGCGCAACTTTCTGGCCGACCCTGCCGATGTGATTATTCTGGGTGACAGCCGTATGGCCCATTTTGACATTGACCTGGTGGAAAGCATTGTGGGTGAAGATGTGGGCCAGCTGGCCTTTGGCGGTGCGTCCATCAACGAAAGCATGGACCTGCTGGAATATGCCCTGAAAACCAACCCTGACATACACACCATTTACTTCGGCGCCAGTTTCTACACTCTGAACCGGAATTATTACAAAGACCGTATGAGCCAGATAGAAACCATTGCCACAAACCCGCTGGCATATATGCTGAACTTCAACTACAATATGGAAATGCTGAACGAAATCAGATGGTTCATTTTGGGACAGGAAAATGTGCATAAGCGTGACGAAGGCATATGGACAGAAGAAGATTATCTGCACGAAGACGGCACACCAAGAAAGTACCGCAAAAACCTGCAGGAATTTGCAGAAAACCTGTACAACGTATGCTATGGCTATGAATACGACCAGGGGGATGTGGACAGATATCTGGAACTGGCACAGCAGTGCAAAGACAGGGGCATCACCCTGTACACTGTACTGCCACCGCTGGACGATTCCATGATAGATATTGTGGTACACCCGCTGGGGCTGGAACAGTATATAGAAAAATTTATCGGTCAGGTGGAAGATTACACCACCCTGCTGAACTTTGAATACAACGAAACAAACATTTTTACACAGGACGAATTTTACGACGGCCTGCATCTGGACGTTGTCCGTGGTATGCCACGCTACACACAGATGCTTTTTGACAGATAGGAGTAAAAAATGGCACTTGATTTTTTGATTTTATATGAACATATTGTAAGGGAATACGAAAGCATTACCCTGCTGAAACGGGAACTGGAACGTCGCGGCTACACCGCTGAAATCCGCCAGCTGCTGGACAGAAAGAAACTGAAATACTTTACCTGGAAGAAACCAAAGGTGCTGGTTGCATCCGCAATGTATGACGACAAGACAATGAACAGTTTTGTTTACAACAACGTTGGTGTTTGCAACAAGGTGGTAAACCTGCACTGGGAACAGGTTCTCAGCGAAGAACAGGAAAACAGCCCGTTTTTCAACTGCGGTCAGTCCGCCAGTTATGCAATGCACACCTGCTGGGGCACACAGGCAAGGGACAGAATTGTAAAATACGGTGTACCTATTGAAAACACAGCCATCACAGGTCCTATCCAGATGGACTTTCTTCGTGAACAGTTCAACGGTTATTACAAGCCTAAGGCAGACCTGTGTAAAGAATTCGGCCTGGACGAAAATAAAAAGCTGGTGCTGTACATATCTTCCTTCTCCACTGCATATATGACAGACCAGGAAGTGGAAGAACTGAACAAACTGGCAGGCGTAGGCTTCAACCAGTTTAAAATCACCAGCCAGAAAACAATGAACACAACCCTGGGCTGGGTAGACGAATACCTGCAGACAGAAGAAGGCCAGCAGATAGAATTTGTGTATCGCCGCCACCCAAGCGAATGGAACAGCCCTATTCTGGAAAAAATGGCTGCAAAACACAAAAACTTCCACCTGATTACAGATTACTCTGTAAAACAGTGGATTACAGCCGCTGATACTATCTTCTCCTGGATGAGTACATCCATTGCAGAAATTTATTTTGCAAAGAAAAGCTGTTTTGTCCTGCGCCCATATCCAATCGAATGGGAATATGACCCTGTGGTTTATAAAGACTGCGATGTTGTGGCAGACTATGAAGGTTTTGTAAAATGTTTCGGCATCGACAACCCAAAATTCCCTATTGATGAACAGCTGATGCTGTCCCACTATGACTTTACCGATACACCAAGCTATATCCGTATGGCTGATGTACTGGAAAAAGTGCTGCTGGAAGACGAAGGGGAAAGAAGACCGTTTGACCATTTCAAACCAAAATTCAGCTGGCTGAAATTCTTCTCACTTATCGGTCTGCACACAATGTATGCTATCCGTCTGGACCCAGGCAAAATGAAGATGTTTGGTCCACTGTCAACCTGGGCAGGCAGAATTTACGGCCATATCAAAAACACCCGTGTATCACCTGAAAAACAGCAGGAATATATGGACAATATCAAGAAATTTATGTAGGAGGAAGTAAATGGAAGAAAAATCCTCACTTTCACCTGTAAGCCTGCTGGTTTCTATTTTAAAATATTCCATCGCCACCATAATCAACTTTCTGATTTACGGTATTTCCCTGTTGCTGGTGGGCTGGCTGGTTGACCCTGCCGTATGGGGCAAAGTAGATATTTTCATCTCTACCTCTACCCTGTTTATGAATATCTGTATTTTAGGTCTGGACCAGTCCTTTATCCGTTTTTTCAACGAGCCACCACATCCGCTGGACAAAACCAGGCTGTTCGGTGCCTGTTTTGGTCTGTCCACCCTGGTGCTGATAGCCACCTGTGTAATCAGCTGTGTGTTTTTCCCACAGCAGGTGCTGGGCATCTTCTTTACAGAAAAAATGGGTACAATCTATCTGGCAATGCTGTTTTTAAACGCATTTATGGCTATGATTGGCAGATATCTGAACATTATGTACCGTATGGAAGGCAGTATAAAACTGTACACCATCGAAAGTGTGGCAATGCAGTTTTTTTCAAAAATGTTCTTCCTGGTGGCTGTGTTCATAAACCCATCCTTTGATGCAATGGTAATGTGGTTCACAATAGGTATGTGCCTGTTTGCATTTATCTTTCTGTGGCCAAACAGAAGCTGGGTGTCCTTTTCACCACAGGTGCTGTTTTCAAAGGCAAACAGACATCTGATGCCTTACGGCCTGGCACTGGCACCAACTGCCATTATGCTGTGGCTGAACAGCCTGTTTTCAAAGGTTTATATTTCCAAAACCATCGGTGACGGCCCTGCAGGTGTTTTCAGTATGGTAAGCCTGCTGTCCAACGTAGTTGCCATTATCCAGGCAGGGTTTGCCACATTCTGGTCTGCATTTATCTATGCCAACTATAAAACAGAACAGGAAAAAATCAAGCAGGTTCACGATTACCTTACCTTCCTGATTGTGGAATTCCTGTGTCTGCTGCTTGCCTTTGAAGATGTAATATTCTTCTTTATCGGCCCTGCATACCGCAGTGGTATGGCAGTGTTCCCTATTATGCTGCTGGTACCAGTGTTCCTGATTATTGCCGAAACCACAGTTTACGGCATTTCCATTGCCAAAAAACCTATCCACGACACCATCGGTATCGGCCTGTCTGTGGTGTGCAACATACTGTTCTGTATGCTGCTGGCACCAAAATTTGGTCTGTATGGCGTATGCATGGCACTGGCCGGGGCAAACATTGTAATGTTCCTTTACAGAACAGTCATTGCACAGAAACTTTACTGTTCCATTGTAAGCTATAAACGCACAACTCTTGTGTGTATGGTGATGTTCGTTCTTGTTTTTGCCGCCTGTGTGCTGAACAACAACTTTGTGGCAAAGCTGACAGTAAGCCTGGTGGGTATGGTGGTGTACATCATCATCTACCGCAAACAGCTGGCCGCGGCTATCAGCCTGGCAAAAGAGCTTATCGGCGGTTTCCTGGCAAAAAGAAAACAGTGATAAATAATGCAAAAGACAGCTTGAAAAAGCTGTCTTTTTGTTTTGCAATAAATAACATATATGGGTTTGTATATACGTCGGTACGATGTGGCAATGTGCCCTATACAATTTGTGTAATTATCATTACACGTATGGGCTGATGCCCGCATCAGTCCGTATTATATCCGCCAACTGTCACCCTGTCATTCTGAGGGCTTTGCCCGAAGAATCTTTGTACTGCACATATTATAAAAACCATAATATCTGCATTGTACCAGCGCAAAGATCCTTCGCTGCGCTCAGGATGACAATACCCGACTTTGTGTTATATCAGTACGATGTGGCAATGTGCCCTATACAATTTGTGTAATTATCATTACACGTATGGGCTGATGCCCGCATCAGTCCGTATTATATCCGCCAACTGTCACCCTGTCATTCTGAGGGCTTTG
>JAFZDX010000024.1 GCA_017560985.1 Oscillospiraceae bacterium | reverse complement strand
TATTATAAACTTTGAAATGGTCTTTGATTTTTTTATTAAATTCTGATATAATTATACTTAATAAATATAGTATGGAGGCTGTGAAAATGTTTAGTGTAGGCGATGTAGTTTTTTATTCCACCACCGGCGTGTGCCAGGTCATCAGCATTGGTGAACCTGCCCTTAAAGGTCTGCCTACCCACGTTGATTATTACACCTTGCAGCCACTGTCTGAAAATCACCGCGAAATGATTTATGTGCCGGTGGACACAAAGGCTTTTATGCGCTATGCCATCTGCGACAGCCAGGCACAGCAGTATATTGATATGGTGGATGGCATACAGCCGCAGTTCCCGGAAACCCGCAATCCAAAGGGTATCCAGGACTATTACTCCGCCCTTATAAACAGCTATGAAACGCCAAAGCTGCTGCAGGTGATTGTCAGCCTTACATCCAAAAAAAGGGAAGTCCAGGCAAGAAACAAACATCTGAACCAGACACAGACCACTTTCCTGCGCCGCGCCCAGGAGATGGTGTACAACGAACTGGCCTATGCACTGGGCAAGTCCAGCAGGGAAATTGCGGATATTATCGAAAGCAAAATTTAATATGCAGAAGCGGTTTTACCGCTTCTTTTTTTGTTGCCAAAACCTTTTAATAATGGTAAGATTTAAGTAGAAATATAACGATTACAAAAGGAGAAAATTGTTATGATAAACCGTGAACTTATCAAAAAACTGGCTGACCAGCTGAAAAAAGACGACGTGGCCGCACTGCTGGTTGCACCAAGCAGCGACCTTATTTTCCTGCTGGGTCACAAACCTTACCTGTGCGAACGTTTTCAGGCACTGGTTGTTACCGCAAAGGAAGAAACTTTCTACATCTGTAACCGACTGACAGAAGCTGAAGCTATCGGCTTTATGGACGGCGACAAAGTTTACCAGTGGATGGACTCTGACGGCTTTACAGGCGTTGCAAAACAGGCTTTTGAAGACTTTGACCTTATCGGCAAAAAAATTGCTGTAAACGGTTCTGTAAGAGCTTTCAATCTGGTTAAACTGATGGGAGCAATCGATTTTATCCCTGCCAACGGCAAAGACTATCTGGAACTGACAAGAATAATCAAAACACCGGAAGAACTGGAAAACCTGCGCAAATCATCCCTTATTGTTGACAAAGTGTTTGAAGACATCGTTAAATTCATCAAACCTGGTATGACAGAAAGAGATGTTAAAAACGAAATCGCCCGTCTTTCCAAACTTTACGGTGGCGAAGGCTGTGACGGCGGCATCGTGGCTGTTGATGCAAACGCTGCAAACCCACACTACTTCGGCGACAGCGCTGTTATCGGCGAACACGCAGTAGTTGAAATGGACTTTGGCTGCACATACAAAGGTATGTATTCTGACATTACAAGAACAGTTATTGTAGGTAAAGCAACTGAAAGAGAAAAAGAAATCTACAATCTGGTTCTTCAGGCAAACCTGGCCGGTGAAGCTGCTGCAGTAAACGGCGCGTGGATTCCAGACATTGACGCTGCTGCAAGAAAAGTTATTGCTGACGCAGGTTACGGCTATGAATTCAACCACCGCCTTGGCCATGGCATTGGCTATGCAGGCCACGAAGCACCATACATCCACGGTGACTACAAAATGCACCTGGCACCTGGTATGGCATTCAGCTGTGAACCTGGCATCTACATCCGTGGTGAAATCGGCATCCGTATTGAAGACGTTGTTATCATCAACGAAAAAGGCGAAACAGAAATCCTTAACAAATGTACAAAAGAGCTTATTGAAATCTGCTAAAAAAGCAAAAAACCTGGTCATCAATGACCAGGTTTTGTTTTGTGCAGAGACAACCACCAGCTTTGCTGGCGGAGAAATGCTTTAGCTTCAAGCATTGAGCGAAGCGAAATGTCATTCCGAGCATAAGCGAGGAATCTTTGCACTTAAAGAAACATAAAAATAATTGCTCTACAGAAAGCTGTAGAGCAAAGATTCTTCGACTCGTTTTACTCGTTCAGAATGACATATTACCACTTTAGTGGTTGCAGTGCGCGTAATTCAGTTGACGAATTTTCAATACTTCTTGAGAGGTGAGCCAGTAGTACACCCTTATAGGGTTGGTGGTTTTGATTAATTCCGTAGGGGACGCACATTTGCTTTGCAAACGTGTCTCCCCATCCGGGCTGACGGCTTCGCCGCCGTTCCCCGTCCCGTTTTTATTGCAGGCTGTGTGTAGGGGCTGATGCCCACACCAGACCGATAAAGAGAAATGATAAAGGTAGCATATCCTTTATATAATTTACAATAAAAACAGACTGCTTTCGCAGTCTGTTTTAAATTATAGTTTATTTTTTGTATTTTTCGATGGCATCCATCATGCCCTGAATGTTTGCGCCGTTGTCAGCCAGGCATTTGTCGCTCAGTTTCTGTGCCAGGTCATTTGCGTGGCAAACAGGCAGAGTGCGTGGTGCAACTACGTTTGCGTCTTTGTTTGTAAATACTACAAAGTTCTGCACTTTGATGTATTTTACACTTTCAGCACGGAACAGGTCTTTAAACAGTTTTTCGTTTACTTCCATTGCTTTCAGTGGGTTAGCCATTTTTGTGCGGTTACCCTGCCACAGTGTTGACCATTCATCGCTGGCCAGGTCTGCGTATGTTTCGCCAATCTGTGGCTGCAGTGAAAATGCAACAATGCCGGAATATGTAAACAGCAGGCTGTCAAAAGAATATTCTTTGCCTTCGAATTCAATAGTTGTAGGACCCATTACTTTAAAGTCTCTTGTGCGGATAAATCCGTTCAGTGCGTCTGCCAGATTTTCGCTGGCTTTTGGGTCAATTTCGTGTTTTTTCTTTCTGAAAAAGATAATGTCGTCGCCGCCCATATAGTACAGGTAGCCGAACAGCAAAACCAGAATCCAGAAAACATATGCTTTGTCTGCAATAAAATGTAACATTTTAACCTCCGATAGGTTGATAAACCATAATAAAACAATTATATCATAAAACCTGTAAAAAACAACATAAAAAGTAATTTTTTAATAGTTATTGTAGATAAAGCTGGCAGATGCGCCGTAACCGCCGTTGTTCATAATAAAACCGGCCATAATCAGCGCCACCAGTCCGTAATAGCACAGCCATCTCTGCCATGGTTTCATCCTGTCAAAAACACCCGTCAGACAGGCGTCTTTCATACCGAAACAGCGGATGCAGTCGATTGCAATCAGCACAGAAAGGGACACCACATTAAATGCAATATATGCATACATCAGCAGTGGTGTTGCGTCAAACCCTGCCTTCACTGCACTGAAAAGACCATTGATAAATGTGGAAACAGACAGGTCAACAAACATATGGCTGATGTAATAGCCTGCGCTTGGCAGGTCCTTCGCACGGAAGAATATCCAGCCAAAGGTTACCAGAGCAAATACCACACAGCGTTTTGCCCAGTTTACAACAGGGCTGTTTTTATCTGATTTTGCAGGGAAACGGCTGTTTATCAGCTGGTTAGCCACGCGGTAAACACCGTGCAGTGCACCCCAGATAACATAGTTCCAGGTGTTGCCGTGCCATATGCCGCTTACCAGAAAAACAATAAACAGGTTAAGATAATGACAGCCGCGGCTTACCCTGCTGCCACCCAGAGGGAAGTAGATATAACTGGTAAACCATTCAGACAGGCTGATGTGCCATCTGCGCCAGAAATCCTTTATACTTGTGGCAAGATATGGTGTGCGGAAGTTGTCTTTTATATCAAAACCCAGCATCATTGCACTGCCTCTGGCAATGTCGCTGTAACCGGAAAAGTCGGCATACAGCTGGAAAGAATACATAACAGCGGTGAAAATCAGCATCAACCCTGTAAAGCTGGTCAGGTCATTATGTA
>JAFZDX010000023.1 GCA_017560985.1 Oscillospiraceae bacterium | reverse complement strand
TTATCTGCCAGGACGGCCGTCCATTCCACGGTCCATGCCACGCTCGTTTCAACTTTGCTTGCCCACACAGCTCCGTAGTTGAAGCATTCGACAGACTGACAAAATACGTTATCAACGCTGAATGGTAATCTATTACTCATAAGTCATATCAAGAGATGCACGAAAGTGCATCTCTTTTTTTGTTGTATTGCGAGGCTTCATTGTGTTAATATATAGGTAAATAAATATTTTCAGGGAGGAACTATGGAACTGAAACTTGCTTTGAAAGTTGACGACCTGGATAACGTGGCCACAATTTTTGCCAACGGCATTGTGGATGGCATGCAGGTGGAAATGCGTGATAAAAAAGGTGTAAGCGAAATAATTAGCGTAAAAGGTGACGTGCCTTACGGTCATAAAATTGCAGTGGCAGATATCGATAAAGGTCAGCCTATTATGAAGTACGGCGAATCAATCGGCCGTGCCAGCTGCGACATCAAAAAGGGCGACTATGTGCATGTGCATAATCTGGAAGCAATGCGCGGCCGCGGTGACTTATAGGAGGTAATTTATGGCATACACATTTATGGGTTATCCCCGCCCTGACGGAAAATACGGGGTAAGAAATCTGGTAGCTGTAATACCAAGCGTAGTATGCGCCAACGACGTGGCACAGGCAATCTGCCGCCAGGTACAGGGTACAATAGGTTATTTTCATCACCAGGGCTGCTGCCAGTTGCCACTGGACCTGAAAAGAGTTACTGACGTGCTGAGCCATCTGGGTCAGAGCCCTAACGTAGGCGCCGCACTGATTGTTTCCCTGGGCTGTGAAGGCACAGACCACCAGAGAATATATGAAGAAATCAAGGCCACAGGCAAACCCGTGGAAATTATACATATTCAGGAACTGGGCGGCACTTCCCGCTCAATTCAGGCAGGTATAGACGCCGCACAGCGTCTGGTACAGGAAATCAGCGGTATACAGCGTGTACCTGCAGATATTTCCAACTTGGTAATGAGCATCAAATGTGGTGGTTCAGACACAACCAGCGGTATGGCATCCAACTGTGTAATCGGCTATGTGGCTGACAAGCTGGTGGACCTGGGCGCTACTGTGGTTTTTGGTGAAACAACTGAATTCCTGGGTGGTGAACACATCCTGGCACGCCGTGCAGTAGGCGGTGAAGACGGCCCTGTTGGTCAGAAAATCTACCAGATTGTTGACGAAATGGAAAAACGTGCAATGTCAGTAGGCGAAGATATGCGCGGTGGTCAGCCAACACCGGGCAACATCGCCGGTGGTCTGTCCAGCATTGAAGAAAAGAGTCTGGGTGCCATTGTGAAAAGCGGCCACAGACCTATCCAGGGTGTGCTGGAATACTGCGATAAGGTAACAGACCAGAAAGGTCTGTGGATTAAAGATGCCCCGGGCAGAGAACCTGAAATTCTGACAGGTATGGCTGCCACAGGTGCACAGGTGATGATGTTCTCCACCGGTCGTGGCGCACCGCAGGGTTTCCCATCAATGCCGGTTATTAAAATCTGCGGCAATCCTAATACCTATGAAAGAATGCAGTGGGATATGGACCTGAACGCAGGCAGAATACTGACAGGTGAAAAGAGTATTGACGAAGTGGGCGAAGAAGCATTCCAGATGCTGCTGGACACACTGAACGGCAGAATGACAAAAAATGAAGCACTCAGCTATTTTGGCTCTGTGGATATTTTCTGTCTGGGACCTGTAATTTAATATATTTTTGCAGACAAAAAGCCATTGGTTTTACACCAATGGCTTTTATTGTTCATATGTATTTACATCTTAATTCTATCACAACACCCACAATGGTAACCGGCAGGTTTTCGCATTCCTGTGCTGAATAGTGCATAGGTGTGAAATCCGGATTGGTAGGTACCAGGGTTATACCGTCAGAATGGAAGTAGACTTTTTTCACTGTTGCTTCTTCCCTGCCCACCATCACAACAGCTGTCTGTCCGTTTTCGACGGTGGTCTGTTTTCTCACTATGACAATATCCCCATCGCTCATTTTGGGTTCCATACTGTCCCCTTTTATGGTAAGTGCAAAAATTTCGCCGGTGCGGGACAGCTGTTCGTTTACCATTTCATACCCGATAATATTTTCGCAGGCGGTGGCCGGCAAACCTGCGCGCACCTGTCCCACAACAGGAACAGGAATGTTTTCCACCGGGGGAGCCACCGTAGGCTCTATGCCCAACAGCTGTTCAAAACCCACGGCAAAAAAGTCCCGCAGTTTTGCTATTGTATGATAATCCGGTTTGCGCTGGCCTGTCTCCCACATTGCCACTGTGCTGGTGGACACCCCTATCAGCTTTGCCAGTTGCATCTGTGTCAGCCCTTTTTTCTTGCGTAGAACGGCAAGGTTTTTCATTGTGTTCACATCCTTTGTGACTATTATATCACATACTGTGATAATTGTAAAAGAAGAATTTTTATATTATATGCCGCAAATCACAACTATTAGTTGTATTTTGTTCTAAGATCTATTGACTTTCAGTTGTTAAACCACTATAATATATCACAGTTAGTGATAATTTAACTTATGGAGGTGCAAAATGTATAAACACAGAATGTTGAGAATGCTGAAAGATTACGGTGATATAAAACGGATGCAGCCTGTACTGTCACAGCAGATAGAAAACACAAAATGGCAACTGGAAAAACGCGGCGACAGAGTGACCAGCAGTGGTATGAGCCGCAGTCAGGCATTGGTTGAAATGGAAAAAACTTACAACGCAAACAGCGAATATCTGAAAGATATGGACTGCCGGCTGGCATTGCTGAGCGACAGGGAAATGACCGTTATACATCATTTTTATATTGAGCGCACCTGGGATTATATAGAGATACTGAACGAAAAGCTGGGGGTTGAGCGCAGCCAGATATACCGCATAAAAGACAGGGCAATGACAAAGCTGTGCCGTGGATATTTTGGTGTGAGATAAAGTATTTGCGAAAACACACTATCCTTATAACTTCAAAAAAAGAGATGGCCTTCGCCATCTCTTTTTCAGCTATAAATTAGAAGTTAGTTTTTTTAACTTCAAAGTGAGCCTGTGGGTGAGCACATACTGGGCACATGCCAGGTGCTTTCAGACCATAGTGTACATGACCGCAGTTTGCGCAGTACCATGCAACTGGTTCGTCTTTTTCAAACACTTTGCCGCCTTCAACGTTAGCAAGGAGTTTGAGGTATCTTTCTTCGTGGTCTTTTTCAATTTTGCCTACTGCTTCGAACAGGTATGCGATTCTTGCAAAGCCTTCTTCTTTAGCTTCTTCAGCCATTCTCTTGTACATATCTGTGTGTTCGTAGTTTTCGCCAGCAGCAGCGTCTTTCAGGTTTTCAACTGTTGATGGAATTGCATCGCCGTGGAGAAGTTTGAACCAGAGTTTTGCGTGTTCTTTTTCGTTGTTAGCTGTTTCGAGGAACAGGTCAGAGATCTGGTTGTAGCCTTCTTTTTTAGCCTGTGATGCATAGTATGTGTATTTGTTTCTTGCCTGGCTTTCGCCTGCGAATGCTTCCATCAGGTTAGCTTCTGTTTTTGTACCTTTTAAGTTCATAATAATCCTCCGTTTTATAACAAGCCTTTTGGCTTAATTTACTATTTTTTCTGACATTCCGGACAAAGTCCGTCAAATAAAATCTGGTGTGCGTTTACTATTCTGCCACCAATACCTGCAAACATTTCATTGATGCTTTCAATATATGGAACATCCAGGTCGCATACATCCCCACATTCATCACATTTAAAATGATAATGTGAATGAATGTTGTGGTCAAACCTGTCTGCTGCACCAAAAATTTTTACCCTCAACAGATCATTAGAGTCGCACAATTTGTTCAGGTTGCGATAAACTGTGGTGCGGCTGATTTGCGGATACTTGGCATGAACAAAATTGTAGACATCATCTGCGGTAGGGTGGTTTGCCAGTGTCTGTACAGCGTCCAGTGTAAGTGTTCGCTGGAAAGTATTTCTCTGGTTCATTGCAATCCTCCCTTCGCCTTCCTTAATGATATAATATACCATTAAGGCTAAAATGTCAATAGGTATACTATTAACATTTTGAATAAATTTGAAAGGATTTTTTTGTAAAATCAGACAGTGCTGTACAAATGTGCCTTTATATCACAGATTTATAATTAATTTACTATATATATTATAATCGATTTATTTCTGCTTATTCAGCATATCCGCCAGTGTCGTGGCAAAAATTACAGCAGAGTTTTTTGCCTGCTGTATAGTGGAACCGTGACCACCCACTTCTATCAGCAGACTGCCTGTGGAAAGGTCCTGGTTATAGTGTCGATAGTCAAAAAGAATCGGTCGCATAAGGCCTGGTGCAGATTTCGCCAGCCGGTTTTGCAGATTGGTTGCAAATTTCAGATTTTCTGGGTAATGTGGCATATTCATATATCCGCTGTCACAGCCGGATATAATCATAACCTGGGCGCATTTTTTACCATTTATCGTAGTTACAGGATTTATAATTGTTCCGTTGCGCTCTATGGCATCGCGGTGTACGTCCAGTACTATTTTTATGGATGGGTATTTTTTCAGATAGGCCGACACTGTTTGCCGGCTTAAATCGTAACTACCGTTGTAAGATGGATAGTCGTGAAGGGTTGTATCCTGAATAGTGTTATAGCCCAGGCTGTTCAGTGTATCTGCCATCACCTTGCCCACTGCCACCATATTATTCGATGTGTCTGTGGTGCGCCAGCTGTAAGCGGCATCGTAAGCCATGTCAGCAGTGGGCATATAGCCTTCTGTGGCGTGGGTATGGTAAATAAGTATCTGTGGCTGTGAAGAATTCTTTTCCACTTTAAAGGGCATTTCTGCCAGCATACGTTGCTGCAGCCAGTCGGTTGTGTGATGGGTCATATTCTTTACATAACAGGCATCCTTTTTTATCACAATATCACTGACTGTCGACTGCATAAATTCTTCCACCACGTTGTATGCCGGATTGTACCGTTCTGCCGGTGCCTGGACAGACTGTGTGTTTTTATTTTCAAAAACAAAGTCTTCAAAAGGGTTGGCAGCCGACACTAATTTTTCGCCCTGCAACGCTGTGGATTGGTAAAATTGTGCCGCTGCAACAGGGTTCATAGCGCCAACTGCAAAGCCCAGCCACCTGCCTGAAAGAAAAATAAATATCAGGGATGGTAAAAAAACACCCCATAATTTACATAATTTCACTATTTTCTGCAAAAAATCACCACCGATAGCAATAACTTACCTTTAAATATATGAAAAACAGTGATATAATATAACAGTTGAAAAGAAGTTTGGATAAATTTAAAAAATATTAAAAAAACTCTTGCAATTTGAAAACAAAAATGGTATTATAATTAATACTGTCACAGTATTAAAGGAGGTGGGATCATGCCAAACATTAAATCTCAGAAAGACAGAGTAGCTCAGTCCAAAAAGGAAAATCTTCGCAACAAAGCTGTGAAAAGCAACCTTAAAACAGTTATCAAAAAAGCAGACATTGCTGTAGCTGATGGTTCCGCTGACGCACAGATGGCAGTTGTAGAAGCAGTATCTACAATCGACAAAGCTCGTTCTAAAGGTATTCTGCACAAAAACACAGCAGCCAGAAAAGTTTCCAAAATGATGAAAAAAGCTAACGCTGCTAAATAATTAAGTGAATAATAACCGCTCTTTTTGAGCGGTTTTTGTTTTATGTGGATTTCAACACATATTTTTCATAAATTAATGATAGTTTTTAAATAAAGGCTATTTCAGTTTTATAAGGAGAAAGAGTATGATAGGTTCTATAATTATCGGTGCCATTACAGGTATGCTGGCAGGCAAAATAATGAACAGCCACCACGGACTGCTGATGAATACACTTATAGGTATGGCAGGTTCCACAGTGGGGCATTTCCTGTTTGGTCTGATTGGTTTTTCTGCATACGGTTTTGCCGGATTTATCGTGGATATTATCGGCGCCTGTGTAGTAATTTCCCTGGCACGAAAGATTGCATAAAACATAAAAAAATTAAAGGCTCTGCATATTGCAGAGCCTTTTCTGTTTGCTAAACATACTGATTTGCAGGGTTGTACACTGTGTGAGTAATAAGATAGTCCAGCCATTGCTGATAGCCCGTAGGTGTCAGATGATAGCCATCCCCTGCGGCAATTTCTTCACGCAGGTAACCACTGGAACTTTTCAGAACGTCATACAGATTGATAAGTGCCAGGTCTTTTTCCACACACATTTTTGTAATCCGCTGGTTGAAAGACAGTATCTTGTCAAAGGACATTCGTGGTTCCTGCCGGCTTTTCCATGCGGCAACAGGTGTAACTGTTGTAACATAAATCATAGTATCAGGGCTGGTTTCCCTGATTTTATCTATAAGTTTATAGTATCCGTCAATAAATGTGGCGGCGTCCATAGACATCAGGGCGTTTGTGCCCAGTGTTATGTACATTTTCTTCGGCTGCAGCTGCTGTATGGTTGCCCATACATCAACAGGGCCCCGGCCGGCATCAACGTGTACACCAGGCTGCAGGAAAGTACGTGGTGTTGTACTTTTCTGTGTCAGGTAGCAGGCGTTGGAATCTTTCAGTGCCAGATTGCCTGTGCGGGTGTAAACTTTGAAACCGTCCGCCAGGCTGTCTCCCAGAAACATTGCATCATCAAAGTAAGAAATGGCCACAGGGTCTGTTTCCATAACCTGTACCATAGACATTTCCGGAACAATATCCAGCTGGGTATTGATGGTTCTGGCAACTTCACCGGTATAATCAGACCAGTTTTCAGCCTGTTTTACAATGTCGGTATTTGCATGCTGTAAAGGCCCGGTTTCTTCCTGTACCTGTACCACTTTGCCTGCAAAAAATTCCACTGCTTTTATTATTGAAAAAGAGCACACAAAAACAAACAGTGCCATACAGCTGTACATAGCCAGTTTTCTGCGTCTTTGCTGCTTTCTATATTTTATTTTTTCTTCGGGTGTTCTGTATTTAGCCAATTTTTCACCTCTTTCATAAATCTCTCTAATGATTATATTCTATTGAAAACACCTTTTCAAGTGGGTAAATATAACAATCAACAAAATTTCACAAAGGGTTACAGAATTGTAATATTTCCAACACAAATTCATCTGTACTCTATGTGGTTTTCTATCGGGATAAAGGCATCTTTACCGCTGTCAAAGTCAGTTTTCTTTATAATTGAATAATGTATATCTGTTATTTTGTAAAAACCGTTGTTTACATAAACAGTCTGGCGGTCAACAGGCACAATCATCCAGCCGTCACTGGTGCTTTCCGGTAGTGATATATCACCCTGCCAGGAGGATTTTTTAAAGGCAAGGCTGTCAGGGTCGAAGGAATAAACACAGTCACCCACAAAATAAATCATTTCGCCATCAGTGATTACGGCAGAGTCTGTGCTGATATATATTTCATCCGGCAGTTTTATTGTATTTTCCAGACTGCCTGTCAGCGAAAACTGATAAAGCGTCTGGGGATTTGGTGTAATGCCCATTGCCTGCGGAAAACCGCTGTCAAAATAATAAAGATGGGTCTGTGTCACAAATATACCGCCCACCGCCCCGTGGGGAACAGGCATAGCGGTATCACCACCCAGAGGACTGCGTGCAGCAGACAAAATATCTGTATATACTATGTCGATAGTGTCATCTGTGTGGCGTATCACTTCATACCAGCCACCCGGACCTGGCTGTATTTCGCCACCGATATAACTGCACAGGGTGGTGCAGTCCTGTTTTCCGCCACAGGCAGTCAACAGAACCACCAGCAATAAAACAAACAATCGCTTCACAGTATCCCCCCTTTTTTATTATTTTAACATATATAGCAGCTTTTTCCAGCCAGAAGATTCTTCGCCGCAGGCCCAGAATGACAGAATACTGAATTTCCGGTATAAAGCGGGCTGATGTAGGCATCAGCACCTGCGGGATATGTAGACTGCGTAGGGTACGATGCCCACATCGTACCGATATGACATGCAAATTTTAGCGGTGTCATCCTGAGCAAAGCGAAGGATCTTTGCACTGATACAGTGCAAAAATTATAGTTTTTATAATAGTTGCAGTACGAAGATTCTTCGTCACTTTGTTCCTCAGAATGACAAAGTGGTAGTTAGCGGATATAAAACAGGCGGTCAAAAACACCTGTCCCTATGTACACAATACAAAAACAGGAGGCTGATGCCTCCCTTTTCGATAGTTATTTATTGTTTTTTCTCCAGGCAAGGTAGTTTTCCAGAATTACTGTGGCGGCAACTGCGTCCAGCACTTCTTTGCGTTTTTTGCCGAATGTGCCGCTGTCTGACAGCATACCCAAGGCTGTTTTTGTAGTGGCACGTTCGTCCCACAGCACTGTTTCAATGCCAGACAGTTTTTCCACTTCCTCTTTTACAAAAGTGCATTTTTCTGCCCTTTCACCACGGGTGCCATTCATATTCAACGGGTGACCCACTACAATCTGTTCTGCTTTCAGTTCCTTTGCCTTTTCAACTATTTTATCGATGGCTTTCAGTGTGTTTTTTTCCTTGATTATACACACAGGGCTGGCCAGAAATTCAGTAGGGTCACAGACTGCTATACCTGTGCGGCTTTCGCCGTAGTCAACTGCCATTATTCTCATTTTATCTCTCCAATATCATTTCAATTTCCCATAATTCCGGGTTTAAAGGGATTGTCCTCCCTGTTTCTTTAAAACCGAATTTTCTGTACATTTCTATGGCTGTGTTGTTGTTCAGTACGGTCAACACAGGATTTGCATCACATTTGCCTATGGCAAAAGCCAGCAGATGACTGCCATAGCCACAGTGCCATCTTTCAGGCAGTACATACAGGTTTTCAATCATATTGTCACTGACAGACACAATCCCTACAGGGATATCATCTGTCAGCATATATAAATCTTTTCCACCATCTATCTGCCGCTGTAAATAGACTGTCTGCCTTTCCACAGTACGTTTTGCCACTGCTTCCTTTGGCAGAAATCCGTGGCTGGCTTTCCAGCTTTCTGCGTGTACAAAAGCCGCCAGATGTATATTTTCTGTGGTTACTTTTTCGATTTTCATAACTTTACTGCCCTACCACATAGAGCACCATTTCTTCGCTGGAGCCAGAATACTGTGCTGTAATGGTACAAACAGTGCTGTCATCACGTGGAAT
>JAFZDX010000004.1 GCA_017560985.1 Oscillospiraceae bacterium | reverse complement strand
GCTGGTAAAGAACTGGAAATGCTGGGCCTTGTAAAAGGCAGTACTATCCAGACAAAACATCTGGGCAAAGACATTGGCGCAGGTTTCAAAACCCTGGTTGGCGGTGAACTGACAAGCTATAACGAAATGATGAACGAAGCACGCGCTTTGGCTACAAAACGTATGGCTGAAGAAGCCCGGTCTTTGGGTGCAGATGCCGTTGTAAATATCCGCTATGCATCAGCATCTGTTATGGCAGGTGCCGCAGAAGTAATGGCCTATGGCACAGCAGTAAAGTTTAAATAAAATCAAGGACAGAGTTTTCACTCTGTCCTTTTTGTTTATATCATAGTCAGAACTTTTTCTAAATCAAGCCCACGCAGTTTTTCTTCCTTCTCTTTTTCAAGGTTTATCATTGTGTAAATGCTGTTTACAGTGCCTTGTACAGCGGCAGTAAAGTCAATGCCGTTCATCACATCTGCCATTATCATTGCACTGAACACATCTCCTGTACCACCTATTTTTACAGGAATTCTTTCATATGGCAGCAGCTGTTTTGATTTTTTGTTATGGTCATATATTGCTATACAGTCCTTGCCATCTGCAATACAGCTGGAAATTGCGATGTTTTTTGCACCCATTTTCACAAGGTCGTCTATAATGGCAAAAATTTCTTCTTTTGTAGAGTTATCATCTGAAAAATCTCTGCCTGTCAGATATGCGGCCTCTGTCCAGCTTGGGAAAGTGTAGTCTGTCAGCGGAAACAGCTCTTTGTGGATTTCTGCCACTTCATTACCTATACCCCAGTACAGATGGCATTTTTCACCCATAATAGGGTCATGGAAAATTTTCACACCCTTTTCTTTCAGCACTTTGCAGTAATCAATTATTGCCCTTGCCTGGTCTTTGTCAGTCACATAGCCAACAAAAACAGCATCATATTCAAAACCCAGCTCTTTCCAGGCATCTATGGATTTTTTCACATAGTCGCCGGTGGAAACCTGGGCCACTTTTTTGTAGCCGAAAGTGTTGGACACAATGGCAGTAGGCAGTGTATAAACGCTGTGTTTTTTGTGTGCCAGCACCGGCACCATAGCAGAAAGTGCCACTTTGCAGGCAGAAACCATATCACCGATAAGTAAAATTTTATTATACATATTATCACCTTAAAATTTAGTTCTGATTATATTTTACAATATAATTTATGATTATCAACACCCATTTACTGCACTTGACTGTTAAATAAAAATATTATATACTTATTAAGTACAATCATTTAAAGGCTGTGACGAAGACAGTACCTTTCCAATGGGAAATTTTTAGCGAGTGTGGGGCGGTGCAAGCCACATAAAAGTACCGGTAAAGGGAATATCACTTCCGAGCTGTGGGCTGAACGGCAACTATTAAGCCTCTCCGGTGTTTCCCCGTTAAAAGAAAGACATATTATCTGTATGTTGTAATAGGTGGTTAAACAAAGGCGTTATTATATGCCCTTGTCCTGTTATGCAGGATGGGGGCTTTTTGTTTTATCTATGCAACAAAACCATCAAGGAGGAAAATCAATAATGTACAAAAAAGTGCCAACCGACCTTAATTTTGTAGCAAGAGAAAAAGAGGTTGAACAGTTCTGGAACGAAAACAAAATTTTCGAAAAATCCATGGAACAGACAAAACAGGGCCCTACTTACACATTCTATGACGGTCCGCCAACAGCTAACGGCAAACCTCATATCGGCCACGTTCTCACACGTGTTATCAAGGATATGATTCCAAGATACCACACAATGAAAGGCGAATTTGTTCCAAGAAAAGCTGGCTGGGATACACATGGTCTGCCAGTTGAACTGGAAGTAGAAAAAAACATCGGTATCAATGGTAAAGAACAGATCGAAGCATACGGTCTGGAACCATTTATCAAACTGTGTAAAGAAAGCGTATGGAAATACAAAGGCATGTGGGAAGATTTCTCCGGCACAGTAGGTTTCTGGGCTGATATGGAAAAACCATATGTAACATACGAAAACGACTTTATCGAAAGTGAATGGTGGGCTCTTAAAGAAATCTGGAACAAAGGTCTGCTTTACAAAGGCTTTAAAATCGTTCCTTACTGCCCACGTTGTGGTACACCACTGTCCAGCCACGAAGTTGCTCAAGGGTACAAAGACGTTAAAGAACGTTCAGCTATCGCAAAATTCAAAGTAAAAGACGAAGATGCATACATCCTCGCATGGACAACTACACCATGGACACTGCCTTCCAACGTGGCACTGTGTGTAAACCCAAAAGAAGAATATGTAAAAGTTAAAACAGAAGACGGCGATGTATTCTATCTGGCAAAAGCTCTGTGCGATATGCACCTGGGCGAAGGCAAATACGAAGTTCTGGAATCCTACACAGGTAAAGATCTGGAATTTAAAGAATACGAACCACTGTGGAACTTCTTTACAACAAAAGAAAAATGCTTCTATGTAACATGTGCTGACTATGTAACACTGACAGACGGTACAGGTGTTGTTCATATCGCACCTGCATTCGGTGAAGACGACGCACAGGTAGGCCGCCGTTACGGTCTGCCACTGGTACAGCTTGTTGACCAGAAAGGCGAAATGACAGGCGGTACAACATGGGATGGTATGTTTGTAAAAGACGCAGACCCAGAAATCATCAAAGACCTGCGTGAAAGCGGCAAACTGTTCGCAGCACCAAAATACGAACACAGCTATCCACACTGCTGGCGTTGTGATACTCCACTTCTCTACTATGCAAGAGATTCCTGGTTTATCAAAATGACAGACGTTAAAGAAGACCTTATCCGCAACAACAACACAATCAACTGGATTCCACAGTCCATCGGCAAAGGCCGTTTTGGTGACTGGCTGGAAAATGTTCAGGACTGGGGTATCTCCCGTAACAGATACTGGGGCACACCACTGAACATCTGGGAATGTGAATGCGGTCATAAACACTCAATCGGCAGCATTGCAGAACTGAAAGAAATGTCTCCAAACTGCCCAGAAAACATCGAACTGCACCGCCCATACATTGACGAAGTGACTATCACTTGTCATGAATGTGGCAAACAGATGAAACGTGTTCCTGAAGTTATCGACTGTTGGTTTGACTCTGGCTCTATGCCATTTGCACAGCACCACTACCCATTCGAAAACCAGGATCTGTTTGAAGCACAGTTCCCAGCACAGTTTATCTCCGAAGCAGTTGACCAGACACGTGGCTGGTTCTACTCACTGCTGGCTATCAGCACACTGCTGTTCAACAAAGCACCATTTGAAAACGTAATCGTTCTTGGTCACGTTCAGGATGCCAACGGCCAGAAAATGAGTAAATCAAAAGGCAACGCTGTTGACCCATTTGATGCACTGGAATCCTTCGGCGCAGACGCTATCCGCTGGTACTTCTATGCAAACAGCGCACCTTGGCTGCCAAACCGCTTCCACGACAAAGCTGTTGTTGAATATCAGAGAAAATTCCTTGGCACACTGTGGAATGTTTACGCATTCTTCGTGCTGTATGCTGACATCGATAAATTTGACCATACAAAATACACTCTGGAATATGACAAACTGCCAGTAATGGACAGATGGATTCTCTCCAGAATGAACAGTATGATCAAAGATGTTGACAATTTCCTTGCCAACTACCAGATTCCAGAAGCAAGCAGAGTTATGCAGGAATTTGTAGACGATATGTCCAACTGGTATGTTCGCCGCACAAGAGAACGTTTCTGGGCAAAAGGTATGGAACAGGATAAAGTAAACGCTTATATGACACTGCACACAGTTCTTGTTACACTGTCTAAAGTTGCTGCTCCTATGATTCCATTTATGACAGAAGCTATCTACCAGAACCTTGTTCGCACAAACGATTCAGCTGCACCAGAATCAATCCACCTGTGCTCATTCCCAGAATGTGACGAAACAATGATTGATGCTGAACTGGAAGCAGATATGGCTCTGGTGCTGGAAGCATCCACTCTGGCACGTGCTGCAAGAAATGCATCCAACATCAAAAACCGTCAGCCTCTGGCAAAACTGTATATCAAAGCTGAACGTCATCTCAACGATTACTACAAAGCAATCCTTGCAGAAGAGCTGAACGTTAAAGAAGTAGAAGAAATCTCTGACGCTTCCGGTTACATCAGCTACACATTCAAACCACAGCTGAAAACACTTGGTCCAAAATTCGGCAAACTTATCGGTGAAATCAGAAATGCCCTTATGTCCCTGGACGGCGGTGCTGCAAAAGCACAGCTGGACAAAGATGGCTATGTTTCCATCACAGTTTCCACAGGTGAAATCCAGCTGGGTGCTGAAGATCTGCTGATTGAAACAAAACAGACAGAAGGCTTTGAATCTGTATCTGACAACAACATCATCGTTGCTCTTGATACACATATCACTCCAGAACTGCTGGAAGAAGGCTTTGTTCGTGAAAT
>JAFZDX010000022.1 GCA_017560985.1 Oscillospiraceae bacterium | reverse complement strand
GTTTCCCGTCTTCACCCCGGAAGCTTTGTGGCTTCGTCATACACACCATAGCATTGCCTTAGGTGAGTATGCTCGAAATACAATATTGAATTGTCAGTTTATTTCTGGCTTTCTGCCAGCAGGCTGCATTGATGCACCAGTGAATTTTCTTTTGGGACAGGGTTATTTTCACTGTCAACCAGTTTCAGTGCACCGAATGTACAGCCACGTACACAGGCAGGTTCCAGACCGGCACGGATACGGTCTATACAGCCATCACATTTCTTCATCTTCCCATCTGGACCAAAAGTAGGTGCGCCAAATGGGCAGGCCATTGCACAGCTGTGGCAGCCTATACAGTATTTAGTGTCAAACAGTGTCAGACCTGTTTCTTCATCTTTATACAGACAGCCGGATGGGCAAGCTGTAACACACGGTGCATTGTCGCAGTGCATACAGGACATAGAATAATATTCTATCAGTCCCAGATGTCTTGTTTCCTGTCTGAACACCATTCTGAAGGGACGCACGCCTGTTGACAGGTCTATATCGTTCTGGTCCATACATGCTACCGCACAGGCACCACAGGCGCAGCAGCGAGATATATCAAGTTCCAGTTTCAATGCCATAATTATTTCCTCCTGATGTAGCAGAATGCACTGCGGTATGCAGGGAATCCTGAATATGGGTCAAGGTTTGTACCATCAAGTATGCTGTTGATATCCAGTTCACGATAACCGTGATAAATGTAGATTTCACCTTTCTGCACAGTTGCAGTAGGGATAGCTTTGAAAGTAAGACTGCCAATGTTTGTAACAACTTCCACATCATCACCCAGTTCGATACCGTATTCATCAGCGTCTTCCATACTCATTTCAACTGATGGTTCTGGCAACAGGTGGCGTTCCCAAGGTACTTCGTGAAGACGTGTATGCAGTGCATTAGGAATACGTGTACCTGCACACAGCAGAATAGGGTATTTTTCTGGATCTGGATTAAATGGTGGTTTATATGTAGGCAGTGCATCCAGTCCCCACTGTGGGTTGTCTTCAATAAGTTTTGAACACAGTTCCAGCTTGCCAGTAGGTGTTTTCAGTCCTCTTTCCAGTGTGCTGCCGAATTTATATGGTGCAAAGCCTTCAAGCTTGAATGGGTGCGGTGCATCTTTAAGCTGCTGCACTGTAACCGGTAAATCTTCGATTACATATTCGATACATTTTTCATAACCGCCGCAGAGATATTCATCTTCAAGACCAAGTTTATTCGCAAGCATTGTGTAGATATCAACGTCAGACTTTGATTCGGCCATAGGTTTTACCACTGGAGTTGTGTGCCAGATAAAGCAGCCTGGATATGATTTGAACTCACCGCGTTCCATAGAAGAACATGCTGGCAGTACAATATCAGCCCATTTGCAGGTGTCAGTCATAAACAGGTCCACGTTTACAAAAAAGTCCAGTTTTTTGAAAGCTTCAATATAGTTTTCTGTCTGTGTAAACATACGGTAGTTCATACCACCGCCAAACAGCACACGTACAGAATCTTCGTCCTGGCGCAGAATATTGAATGCCAGGTCATTTGCCTGCATTTCGTTGCGCAGTGCATGCCACAGTGGGTGTTCCTTTGCACCTACTGCCGGTTTTGTTCCTTCTGGGAAAAGTTCGTACTGGAATTTATGGTCTTTTGTTGGGAAACCGCAGTCAATTTCGATAAATGAATGGTTCAGCGGACGCTGGCCACCTTTTCTGTCAAAGTTGCCTGTGATAACCAGCAGGCTCATCATTGCACGGTAGTTCTGCATACCGTTTGTATGATGACCAAGAGGTGCAGAGCTTTCTGTGATACAGGCGGATTTTGACTGATGAATCATTTCAGCAGCTTTGATGATATCTGCTGCAGGTACACCTGTCAGTTCTTCACCTTTTTCAGGTGTGAATTCTTTTACATATTCGGCATATTTTTCATAGCCGTATGTGTATTTGTCTATAAATTCTTTATCCACCCAGTCGTTGGCGATAAGTACGTTTGCAATAGCAAGAGCCAAGGCGCCGTCTGTACCCAGATGTGGGCGCAGATGCAGGTCGGCAATTCGTTCTGTTGTCGGTGTGATACGAGGATCAACAATAATAACCTTCATACCGCGTTTTTTATTGGCTTCCATACCGCCAACCATTGGCCAGCGGGAGAAAAAGCTGTTTGTACCCCAGCCTATAAACAGGTCTGTATTTGCCATATCCTGCTGCATATATTCCTGGGCAATCAGCTGCCAGGCCATAACACCACTGGTGAAGCAGGAAGAAGACTCTGTGCCAAAGTTTGGTGTGCCGAAAGCATAAGCCAGGCGGCGCAGCATGAATCTGAACCATTTACTGTAACCTACATAGAAAGCCACAGATTCCGGACCGTATTTTTCTTTTGCTTCCAGCATTTTGGACGCAACTATATCCATAGCTTCATCCCAGCTGATTGGTTCAAACTTACCTTCGCCTCTTTCACCCACTCTTTTCAGTGGTGTAAGTATTCTGTCTTCACGGTTCATATACTGTCTGTTGCCCAGACCTTTTGTACACAGTTTACCTTTGTTGAAAGGATGTTCTTTGGTGCCCTCAATTTTTATGATCTGCTCATCTTTTACATAACAGGTAAGACCGCAGTGCATACCAGGGGTACATATGTCGCATACAGAATAGCGCAATTCTATGCCGCTTTCATCACCTGGAATTTTACCTTTGTTGTAATTTATTTTATTTGCCATTGAATTTACCCTCCATTTTTTCTATAAATGATGGTTTCAGCCCTTCTTTGATAAGTATGCCTTTCTGGATAGGGGACAGTGTGGTGTCTTTTGTTTCCATAATTCTGTACAGATAGTTTTTAACTGTACCACTGATGCGGTAGTTGTCCAGAATGTTTACACCTACCAGACCTTCATCGCCGATTACAACTTCAACATACAGTCCTTTTGTGATATCGCCTGATTTATAAACTGTGCCTTTCAGTCTGTTATCTCCAAAGCCGATAAAGTCCATATCCATAAAGTGGGTTATGTTGTGCATAAAGTTGCCGTCAAAGCTGGCTTTGCCGCCGGCCATATTTGCACCGGCAGTGATACCCTGGTGTGCGGCATTGGCCCACAGGCCGATAATCATACTGTCTTTACTCTGCAATTCTCCGCCTTCACTTACGTCACCGGCGGCATAGATACCCTCGGCAGAAGTTGCCATATTTTCATCAACCAGAATACCTTTGTTGATTTTTACTTTATCAGCATCAACTATGGACACGTTTGTCCTTGTGCCGATACACAGAACTATAAGGTCAGCCTGTACTGTATTGCCGTCAGACATATTGCAGCTGAAACCGTCAGCAGTTTCTTCCACTGATGAAAGGGCACTGCCCAGCGCAAGGCTGATGCCTTTTTCGCTGATTCTTCTTTCTATTTCTCTGGAAACACTTTCATATGCAGCCAGCGGGAAAATTCTGTCAGCCATATCAGCCAGTGTGGTTTTTATGCCACGGGCAGCCAGCAGTTCCACAACTTTGATACCTACCATTGATGCACCTACAACAAGGGCTGATTTATAGCTGTTTCTTTCCAGGGCTTCTTTCAGCTTTATCGCATCATCGATTGTACGCATATAAAATGCTTTTTCAGGGGCAAGACCATCAAATTTTGGCGCAAAGGCACTGGCTCCTGTGGATATCAGAATTTTGTCAAACTTAAATTCTTCACCGTCTTCCATAACAACAGTTTTGCTATCTGCATTTACCTTTGCAACACTTTTGCCGCTGATAACATTCAGTCCCAGTTCTTCCTTTATCTTGTACATATCTCCAAACGGAAACATACCTTCAAACGGAATTTTGTTTGCCACATAATATGTGGTCAGCATTGGGTTGTAAGGTGAATATTGATGCTGGCTGAAGACTGTGATTTTGCCTTCCGGGTCATTTTCTCTAATGGCTTTTGCACCGTAATAACCGGCACAGCCAAAACCTATAATCCCATATTCTGCCATGATTTCCTCCTGTTTTTATAACGAATAATTTTAAAATAAATATTTTTTTATCTGTTTAAATGTTAACATTTTTAGCATACCAATGTCAACGGAAATATATATATTGTAAATATAATATGTAAACAAAAAACAGCCCATATGACAGGCTGTTTTGCTATTTGTTATCACGAAAATTCGCACCGCAAAACGGGCATAAATCGGGCAAAGGGCCAAGCCCTGGCTGTTTGCCGTATTTTTCTCGTGGTATTCTTTTTCTTGGTGTTACTGTAGGTATCTGAATATGGCAAATGGGGCAGATAGATAATCTGCCGGATACATATTCCCCAAGAAAAAATGTGGTGGCAACCCACAGCATAACAGAAATTCTGTATGCCTTTTCATACTCGCCCACAGTTATGGCAGGGAAAAAATCAGGTATAATTATGCCATATAATACCAATCCTCCCAGGCTGATGAAAGTTAACAGCCTGAACAGTTCACGCTTTTTTATAAAAGCCCTGATTGCAGCGTCTTTGTCCATAGATTTTTCTCCGTGTATCTGAATGTTATTATATCAATTATACTATAACGGTCTGGCTATATAAACAATATTTTACATTTTTTCACTGTTTACAGTAGCTTATGTATTCAATACTATTAACAGCTTGTAAATAAGGAAAAATATATGAACAGATTTAAAAATTTTTCAGAAAGTGGCAGTAAAACCATTACCGCCGCAGTAAATGTGGCAGGACGTATGGGGCATATCACTGTGGGCAGTGAGCATCTGCTTATGGGCATTCTGGCCAGTGGCAGGTCAGATGCCAGTGAACTGCTGACAGAATATGATATAAACTTTGCATGCGTGTATAATGTGGTGCTGAATGTAATGGGCTGTGGGCAGAACACAAAACTTACGGAAGACGATTTCAGTGCCAACGCAGTACAGGTGCTGAAAAATGCCTATTATACGGCATCAGCAGGAGGTAAATCCACGGCAGGGGTAAACGAAATACTGCACAGTATTGCATTACAGATGAACTGTATGGCCTATCAGATTTTATCTACTCTAACCAAAAACAAAGCAGATTTTTTTGAAAAGGTGCAGTCACTGTGTCTGCGAAAAAATATGGGTGCATTTCAACAGGAAGAAAAATCAGAAAAGAAAGAACTGAAAAATCTGGAAAAGTATTCCAGAAATCTGACAGCAGTGGCTAAACTTACGCCTTTTGACCCCTGTATAGGCAGGGAAAAGGAAATCCGCCAGCTTATAGAGATTCTTCTTCGCCGCAGCAAAAACAATCCTTGTCTTGTAGGATTGGCCGGAGTTGGTAAAACTGCCATAGTGGAAGGTCTGGCCAATATGATAGTAGAAGGTCAGGTGCCAGATCCAATAAAAAATAAATCTGTCTATGCGTTGGATATGGCGTGGGTACTGGCAGGTACAAAATACCGCGGTGACTTTGAAGAAAGAGTTAAAAATATTATGGACGAAGCTGCTTCTGACAAAGATGTGATACTTTTTATTGATGAAATTCATACAATAGTATCTGCAGGGGGCGCAGAAGGTGCCATAGATGCGGCAAATATTATGAAGCCAGCCCTTGCGCGTGGAAAGGTGCAGATTATCGGTGCTACTACAAGGGATGAGTATGCTTCTGCAATAGAAAAGGATTCTGCACTGGAACGCCGCTTCTGCCCCATAGATGTACAGGAACCATCTTTGCCACAGACAGTGGAAATATTGCAGGGACTGAAAAACAAATATGAAGAATACCACAAAACAGTCATAACAGATAAAGCCATCAGTGCCTGCGTGGAATTATCTGTAAAATATATAAACAATCGATTTTTGCCCGATAAAGCAGTGGATATTCTGGACCAGAGTTGTGCCGCCGCAAAAGTTATGGGTTGTGACAGCGTAACGGAAGATGTGGTGGTTATGGTTATGGCTGCCAGAACAGGTGTGGCGTTGACAGGGGCAGGTGAAAGACGGCGGTATATAAACCTGGAAAACAGCCTGTCAGCAGCCATTACAGGTCAGCCACAGGCGGTTACCGCTATGGCACAGGCGCTGAAACGCTGGCGTGCGGGTTTGAAAGAAGAAGGCAAACCCATCGCCACAATGCTGCTGTGTGGGCCCACAGGTGTGGGCAAAACTTACAGCCGGAAAGTTCTGGCGGATTTGCTGTTCCCAGGGGAAAATGCACTGGTGAGAATAGACTGCAGCGAGTATTCACAGGCTGGCAGTCAGACAAAACTGACAGGATCCCCACCTGGCTATGTGGGCTATGATGAAGGTGGCCGTCTGGAAAAAGAAATTCTGGCTCACAGTGGCAGTGTAGTCCTGTTTGATGAGATAGAAAAGGCGCATTCTGATTTGCATAATCTGCTTTTACAGATTATGGACGATGGCTTTGTAACCACCAGCCGTGGCAAAAAAATCAGCTTCGGAAACTGTGTTATTGTGTTGACTTCCAACGCAACTGCAGAACTGTCTGCCAGCAATTCTATTCCTTTGGGCTTTGAAAAGAAATCAACAGACAGCGATGTACAGGTTTACTCCGCACTGCGACAGCATTTTTCACCTGAATTTCTGGGCAGGATAAATCATACTGTGGTTTTCAACAGACTGGACACCTGTTGTTTAAAGGAAATCTGCCACAAATCAATTATGAGATTGAAGGAAAGGCTGGCAAAACAGAATATCACTCTGGAAACTGATGAAAACCTGACAGAGTTTATCTGTCAGAAAAGCGGTATATCCCACAGCGGCGCAAGAAACATCAGCAATACTGTGGCAGCTTTGCTGGAAGACAAAATCAGCGATATGATTTTGTCCGGTCGACTGTCATCATCAGACACTGCCACTGTGTGTGTAAACAATGATAAAATTGATATAAAAGTGTACAGTAAGACAAAATAAAAAGCGGCTGATGCCGCTTTTTATTTGAAAATATCTTTAATTGTTTCCAATAGACTTTTTTGTTCTTTTTTCGGTGGGATATATTTGTTGGTTTCTTTTGTACTGTCTGGATTATATGCGGCAAAAACATCAGCTATATACTGCATATAATTATCTCCTCCGCCTTCATATACCCATCTTTGACCAAACATTCCCGGATTCAATATTTCTACACAGATTTCATCTTCTCCGCTTTTCACAGTGTAAATTACCATTACCATGCCTGCATGGGTACCATATCGCCTGAATATTATTTTTACATCGTTATATTCTCTCACAATAGGTTCCAGTTGGTCTACCGGCAGAAAATCAGGATTCAGACTGTTCTGTATATATTCCATTAAATGTTCAAGGTCTGCTTTGATTTTTGTTTCATATTTTGCCATAGCCTATACCTTCCTGCTTCCCCAGTAATTGTTTTCAATGGAATATGGGTCATACCGGTCTATAATTCTATCTGGCATTACAGAGTCCGGTAATTGTGCAAGCATGCTGACATTATAGCCTGTACTGGTGATGATACAGAATGTATTTGCTTCCCAATATATTCTAACGCTTGTTTTTATACCATAGTGGTAAGTGTCGGTTTTTTCTGCTATCGGCAGAGGATGGGCACCATAGGTAAGACTTTTATCCAGATATTCAACCAGATGTTCGTGTTTAGTTTTATATGTTCTTTCGAATATCATAACATCAGCCTCCTATATTAATGTTACAGTTCTATTTCATACACTCTCATAGCATTTTCCAATGCTTTCTGTGCCACAAATTCTTCACTTACACCGCGTAATTCAGCAATGATTTTTACCACATTTGCCACATCGTATGCTTCACAGCGGTCGTTTTCTCTTTCGTATGGCGGTGCATATGGGCAGTCTGTTTCTATCAGCAGTCTGTCCCAAGGTGTTTCCATCAGACAGGCGATAGGGCCGGCATTCCACATAGGATATGTCAGGTCGTTGTTGAAGCTGATGTACATACCCAGGTCAAAAGCTCTTTTCAGTATGTCCACAGGGCCGGAATAGCGGTGCAGAATACCCTTTGGCTTGTATTCTTCCAGTATTTTTATTGTATCTTCGTGGGCATCTCTGTCGTGGATAATTACAGGCATATCCAGTTCTTTTGCCAGTTCCAGCTGTTCGCGGAAAATTCTTTCCTGCAAATCTTTTGGTTCGTCCCAGAAATAGTCCAGGCCCATTTCACCGATTGCCACAATTTTAGGGTGTTTCACCAGTTCTCTGATTCTGTCCAGATAGTCATCAGGTGTTTCAGCTGTCCAGTGTGGGTGAATACCGATACTGCCGTAAGCAAAATCATATTTGTCCACAATATCCATCACTGTGTCAAACACTTCCACATCACTGCAGCAGTTGAGAATAAATTTAACATCTGTGTTTCTCAGATGGTCCAGTCTTTCATATCTGTCATCTTTGAACATAGCATCTTCATAGTGAACGTGACTGTCAAAAAGTTTCATATTTACCTCCAGTAAATAAAAAACGGGCGAATTTAATACGCCCGTTCAGTAAATTATCTTTCTTCGATTGTGTAGTTGAATTCGTAAATTTCCTGCAGAGCTTTTACTTTATCTTCGTTGTCTTCGATAAATGTTTTTGTGTAAACAGATTTGCCCTGTTTTTTGTATTCATCCATAATTTCCTGCAGTTTTGCCCAGCATTCATCAGCTTTTTCGTAGTTTTCGTCGATTTCTATAATAAATTCTCTGTGTTTTGGAATTCTTGCTTTCATTTTTTTACCTCTTTAAATATTGTAGTTACATATATTGTATATTTAAATGGGGTAAAAGTCAATATTGTTAAAATCTGTAATTGTCAAACATATATGGCAGGTTCTCTTGGGTTTTCCATATGCCGTTATATGGCTGCTCAAGAAAAATCTGCCCGTCTTTTTCATAACAGTAAATTACCACATCGGGTTTGTTTTCAAACATGTCCGGATATATGGTAATAATGTAATATTCTTCCCGCATCGGGAAATCCTGCACAGAAGACAGGTCAGTATAATCTGCATTTTGCATTATGCGGTAAAACTTATTTATGTCTGAAAGAGTATAGCCGTAAGTTTTGTTTTCGCTGTGGGTTACATTTATCCAGTTTATTTCACTTTTGGCCGGCAGATATACTGTACCATCAAAAACTGTTTCAAATTCTACTGTTTTTTCTTCAAAACCATATTTCTCATTGAACTTATGGCTTTCCATACCAATATCAAAACTGAACAGCACACAGAACATCACAGCACCTGTCAGCACAGCGGTTTTTACCAGATTAAATGGTTTATACAGTCTTATTGTGCACATTACAAATACTGCAATCAGCCAGATTAAAAACACAGTGCTTATCACTCTTTTTACTGTCAGCCCATAGGCCGCAATATACATCACCATTTTTGCCATAGCGGTGGACAGCAATAAAAGTGAAAGGATACACAGCACCACCATCGGCAGCTTTATGGCTTTGGTTTCTTCCTTTTTAATAAGCAGATTTGCTATGGTCAGCAAGGTCAAATTTATAACCGATACTTGACACAGTTCAAAAAAGCCAGTTCTTGCATACTGGGCATAGGTCATACCATGGTAAAGTTTTCCTGCAAATGCCCCCAGCAGATATTCGCCTTGCAAGGCAATAAACATAATGTAAACCACACATACAATGATTAAAAACACTTTTAATGTAACTGCAGGGGAGATTCTGAATTTTTCTCGTCCGCTGTCCAGCTCATTTATGCTGAACAGTCTGCCAGTCTTATTCATACTGCTATAACCAAGGCTGTACAGATAGCAGGCTACAGGTACAGTCAGCATAGTATGTACTGTAATGGTGAACAAGGTGTATCCTGGATTAAAATCAGATATCAGCTTGTTTATAAAATCCGATATACCGCTTAAAAAGTTGTTGTCTGCCTTTATCAGCAGCGGCATAATAAACCACAATGCCACTACTGCCATAATCACACCTGCTACGGCAGGGGATAGTTTGTTTTTTTCAGTTTTTGTTTTCTTTTTGAAAAGGCCAAAGAAAGCAGGGAAGATGCTGACAAAATGTGAGAAAGGCGCTCCAACAAATGTGTGTATCATGTCCGCCCATATATAGCTGGATGTACCACCGCTGTACATACCGCCAACCATAACAGTAAAGTATGCGGCCACAACTGTCTGTACAACAAGACGGAAAAAGTTTTCAATTTTAAACAGAAACGCCACACACAGCATTACAGCTATCCAGAAGTATGTTTCTTTTTGTGGTGTGATACCCTTTCTTTTGGCATAAATCAGCACAGTAGCTATATATGCCACAGAATATACAGGAAAGATAATCCCAAAACTTTCATAATAAAAATCAAGTATAAAATATCTTACAAAACCATAACCAAGCACAATATATATAATGGCGAATAAACTATCAGTTCTATCATACTTTGTTATCGGTATATCTGATTTTTGGCCGACTTTAATTTCACCTATGGCATTTTCCATAGATGTACGTGTATTTTCATTCATAAGATTGCTCCTTTTAGAAAATTATTCAGTTGTAAACGATGCTATATAAATGACGGTTAATCGTCAACAAATTCCAATATATCAGCTGGCTGGCATTCCAGAGCCTTGCACAGTGCCTCCAGGGTGGAAAAGCGTATTGCCTTTGCCTTGTTGTTTTTCAGTATGGAAAGGTTGGCAGGGGTAATGCCTATTTTGTCTGACAGTTCACCGGCGCTGATTTTTCTTTTGGCCATCATTACATCAATATTTACTATAATTGCCATATCATCACCGCCTAAATCGTAAAGTCGTTGTCTTGTTTTATCTCTACTGCCCGTGCAAAAACATTTTTCACTATTCTCAGCAACAGCCCCACAAAGCCGGCAGCAGCGGCGATTATAATAAACGGCAGATAGTAAACCGCACTTGCAAGGCATATTCCGCCTGCAAAGATACACCGCCAGGACAGCATGCGCAAAATCCGCACATTGTTTTCAATAAACACTTCGCCTTTGTCTATGTTGTCCAGCAACCGCCACAGACCTGCCAATGCTATTGTTGCAGGGACACACAGGGTGTATGTGCTGATAAGAAAATATGGTAAAGTGCCACCGAGATAGGCTACTCTTATTTCAATAAGTGCAGAAAAAATTTTTGGCGCAAATACAGCCACTACAATCATTGTAATTGTAAAAAGTTTAATACATATTTTGGAAAGCCACAGGCTTTTGTCTTTATTCCAGTCCATTATAGGTGCCTCCATACTGTTGTTTGATTTTAATATAGCATAAAAATATTGATTTTCAAGTAAAATTTATCGTTTTTCGATAAAATTAAGAAATTCTTAACAATTAACAATCACAATGTTGAATGGAAATGCACCTTGTTTAAACATTACACTTTGTGTTAAAATATATCTATTAAAATATAAAGAGGTAATAACTATGAACGATAAATTGCTTAAACAATACGGCGAAATGGCTGTAAAAGCCGGTGTAAATATCCAGCCGGGCCAGACACTTATTATCAATGCTCCTATCACAGCGGCAGACCTGGTGCACCACTGTGCCACAGCGGCATATGATGCAGGTGCAAGAGAAGTAGTGGTAAACTGGTCAGACGAAAAACTGTCCCGTATCAAAATGGACCGCACAGCCCAGGAAGTTCTGTGTGATGTAAAACCTTGGATTCAGGAATCCTACCTGCAGTACATCAAATCTGAAGGCAGTGCCGCAATTCTGTCTATCACAGGCTCTGACCCGGAAATTTACAAAGGTCTTGATATGCAGAAAATCAATGCCGCATCCATTGCGAAAATGAACGCACTGGCTGAATACCGCTCTTACACAATGGCATCACGTATTCAGTGGTGTGTTATTGCTGTGCCTACCGAAGGCTGGGCAAAGAAAGTTTTCCCGGACCTGTCAGCTGATGAAGCTATGGAAAAACTGTGGCAGACTATTTTCAAAGTAAGCCGTGTTGAAGGTGATGCTGTTGCAAACTGGCTGGATTATGCACGTACAGCAGCAAAACGCCGCGACAGAATCAACGAAATGAAACTGACAGAAGTTCACTTTGAATCTTCCAACGGCACAGACCTGTATGTTGGTCTGGCTGAAGACAGGCTGTGGGGCGGTGTAAGCGAATACAGTGAAAAAGGTGTGGAATTTATTCCTAATATGCCAACAGAAGAACTGTTCACAGCACCACACAAAGACAGGGTAAACGGCATTGTTTACGGCACAAAACCTTATGTTTACAACGGCAGCCTTATTGATGAATTTGTGCTGACTTTCAAAGATGGCAAGGTTGTGGAATATGATGCAAAAGTAGGCAAAGACCTGCTGAAAAGCCTGCTGGAAACAGACGAAGGCGCGTCCCGTATCGGTGAAGTTGCACTTGTTTCTTCTTCCAGCCCTATCAACAAAGAAAATATCCTTTTCTACAACACTCTGTTTGACGAAAATGCCGCCTGCCATATCGCCTTTGGTGAAGGCTATCCAGGTACAGTTGTGGGCGGTGAAAAAATGAGCGAAGAACAGCTGCTGGCAAAAGGCGTAAACCAGTCTGTTATCCACGAAGATGTGATGATTGGCTCTGCTGATATGAAAATCACTGGTATCTGCGAAAACGGCGAAGCAGTAATCCTTTTCGAAAACGGCGAATGGGTATTTTAAATGAAAAAATATCGGTGCTGTTTAATATTGGGAATATCTTATGGCGCTGTTAACATATTTTCATATACAGTTTTACAAAGCGATACGGTAGGAACATTTTTGTCATCTATACCGATGTGGTTGGTTTTGCCATATTTTGTCGCAGTAAAAAGCGAAAAAATGAAAATAGCATCCATAAACAGTGCGGTTGTACTTGCTGGAATATTTACAGGCTATCATATTGTGTCAATGTTGAAGACAGGTGTTGTAACAATAGGAGTATACGATGTATTTTGGATAGCCACAGGTATTGTGGTTGGATGTTTATGGGGTGCTTTCGTATATCCTGTAAACAATAGGTTTATTCAACTGGTGCAGAAAAATATTTTACCAGCAGTTTTTATAGCTGAAGCGCTTAATGAAATTAATAGCCGGTTTGTTTTCAGATTTCCCCAAAATTTCAACAGCTATCATATGTTATTGTTGATTACAGGTGTTGCATTATTTTTAATTGTCAACAGAAAAGAATTAAAAAACAAAGATAATTATATAGTTTTTGTTTTATTGTCATTTATGGGATGGATGTTTATTGAAACTGCATACAAAATATTGTATGTAATTTTATGAAAGTAGAGAAATATTTGGCATAACATAATGTAAGGGACGATGCTTACATCGTCCCTTTTGTTTATATTACGTTATATCAACTGTTACACATATTGATATTAGTGAAAGCATAAATTATAATATATGCATACGATTTGAGATATAAAAGGAAAGCAAATTATGAATGATGAAGAAAAACGCCTGAAAGTTATAAAACACAATGCCAAAAGAACAGGATATTTTATAAAAATGATAATTTCATTGGTTGCGGTACCTGGTTTTTTCAGCCTTTCAATAAATACGGACGGAATTATTTCTGTTTTGTCTATGGCAATGATGTTTGTCTCTGTGATGGTCGCGACTTGTTTTAAAGCATTGCATATGGGTATGCTGTACTGCCCGCTGTGTGGGGCATCATTTGGTTATGGCAGCTGGCTTACACGGACAATGCCATATACCTGTCCCCATTGCAATGAAAGATTGAATTACTGAAGAATGCATAACCGCAGAATATATCAATAAAACGTAGGGGACGATGCCCACATCGTCCCTTTTTCTTGTTTTATAGCGGGATGTCGGGGACGCCATCCCCTACGCGGGTTGTGCTTATCCACAGACGGTCATCCTGAGTGTAAGCGAAGGATCTTTGTGCTATTAACAACCAGTATTAATAATCTGGTATTTTTAAAAATCAGCAGAAAACAACCTTTTTTTCAGCAAATCTTTCAAAAAATAACACAAAAACTATTGCAAAATCACAAAATATATGCTATTATATACATCGTAAATTAATTCTAAGCAAAGGAGAGTGGGGAAACCCACTCTCTTGTTTTTAGCAAAATATAAAATGGAGGTAATCTGCTTTGGCTAAAGGAAGAAAAGCAACTGATATTGTAGAAGAACTGGCAAGACCAATATGTGACCAGCAGGGTCTTATCCTGTGGGACGTTACTTTTGAAAAAGAAGGTCCGGACTGGGTTTTGAGAATTCTTATCGACAAAGACAACGAAGGTGTGTTTATCGATGAATGTGTGGCTGTGTCCCGTGCGGTTGACCCATTGATTGACGAAGCTGACCCAATCAAACAGAGCTATAACTTTGAAGTTTCCTCTGCAGGTCTGGGCAGAAAACTTACCAAACCTTTCCACTTCGAAAAGAAAATGGGCCAGGTTGTACTTGCCCGTCTTATCCGCGCTGTTGACGGCGTAAAAGAAGTAAAAGGCACACTTACAGCTTATAACGACGGCGTTATCACAATCGAAAAAGAAGATGGTGTAGCAGTTGATGTTACAGTAAAAGACACTTCTTATGTAAAACTCTGTGATGACGAAGGATTATTTTAGGAGGATAGATAAAAAATGAATAAAGAATTTTTTGAAGCCCTTGATATTATCGAAAAAGAAAGAGGCATTAAAAAAGAAGTTCTGCT
>JAFZDX010000152.1 GCA_017560985.1 Oscillospiraceae bacterium | reverse complement strand
TTCTTTTTTGAAAGGTACTTTATCTCTTGCAAAGTATTTGTCCAGCTGTTTTTTCATATCATCTGGCATACCTGGGTCAACTGGCAGTCTTACTGCGTTTGCAGCGCGGCTGATAAAGCCGATTGCCCATTCACCATCTTTTTTCAGCTGTTCAGCTGACAGTGGGAACATCAGGTCCATTCTTGTATGGATGTCTGCTGTTCTGCTGCCGCGTGACAGACCAAGTGAAGGCACGCCTTTGTCAGCAAATGGGGAAGAGTCGGATGAATGAACGCCGTGTCTGATAGCAACGCTCTTACCGATTTCTCTGTTGTACTGTTCAGCAAATGCTTTCAGGTTTTCGCCACCTGTTACAAATACACTGTTAGGGCCAAGAACTGTACCGCACATATCAAAGTTGAAGCACATTTTGATTTCGTTTGCAACCAGGTCAGGATGCTGTGCAACATATGCTTTAGAGCCGAACAGACCCTGTTCTTCACTGCCACACCATACAAAGTGCAGTGTGCGTTTTGGTGGGTTTTTCAGGAAATGCTGGTAGATGTACATAATTGTAGCAGAACCTGTTGCGTTATCCCATGAACCTGTACCAATTCTTACGCTGTCATAGTGAGCTGTGATAACGATGGATTCGCCGTTGTCTTCTGTGCCTTTGATGTCAGCAACTACGTTGCGGGAAACGTTTTTGATTTCTTTTTCTCTCAGTTCCAGGTGCAGAACTTCAGCGTGGTTTCTTACCAGTTCAGTTGCATCTTTTGCCCAGATCATAAAGCCAGGGATTTTGCCGTTTTCTGCAAAATGGTCACGCAGGTTTCTTTCCAGGAAGTCCCAGTTTTCGCTGTCCTGATACCATTTGCCCTGCAGAACGATAAATGCAGCAGCATTTTTCTGGCAAAGCAGTTTGTATGCATCATAGTTGAATTCGTTGATCATTACAACTGTGTCGGACAGGTCGTCGATACCATAGTAATCCTGTTCTTCACCATTCTGTGCATACATAAATTTCAGGTCTACGCCACCTTCTGGCAGTTCGCCGGACAGGCCATATGGAACAGTTTCGATTTCCATTTCATATGGTGCAACAACTTTCATGCTGCATTTTTCCAGTTCGAATGCAGGAATTTCAAATTCTTCGATTCTGCTTTCGCCGCCAAATTTTTCGATTTCACCCTGCAGAATTTTTGCAGCTTCCAGTTCTTTGTCTGTGCCGCCCCATCTTACAAAGCTCATACGCTGTACTAAATCGTACTGATATGTATTCATAATATCTTTCCTCCTCTATATGAAATACGATTTTTAAAGATGTTTACATAATAGCATATTCTGCCATATAAATACAAGTGTTTTTGTGTTTTTTTTAACAATGTGTGCTAAATATAGAGTTATTTGTTCTGTAGTGATAGAGATAGAGAAGATAAACTCAATAAACGATAAGTTTCTCCCTCCACCCCAAGCAGTCCACCTCCCTCGTCAGAGGGAAGTGGCTGATGATTAATTTGTGAAAATTGTATGGGACTATTGACAATATCGAACATCGATATTATACTGAAAATAGAAATAACGATATTCGATATTAACTTGAAAAGGTGATTAAATGCCAAGAGAAAAGTTTCAGACTCTGACCGAACAGATGTTTTATATACTTATATGCCTGCAAACTGAACGCTGCGGCATAGACATAATGGATATGGTAAAAAAGATGACCGACGGCCGTGTAAATGTAGGCCCTGGTACACTGTACAATCTGCTGGAACAGTTTATGGATGAAAGAATAATAGCTTTCACAAAATCCGTAGGCAAAAAACGAAGCTATATCATAACTGATAAAGGCAGACAGCTGTTGGAAAAAGAATACGTAAGACTTAAACAACTGACAAATGACTATGAAAGTTTTATAAAGGAGTGATGTTATGAATACAAGATATTGCACCAGGTTTTATTCAGCCTATGATGTAAAAGGCATCACAGAATTTCTTGACAGAATGGCCGCAAAAGGATGGATTTTAAAATCCAAAAGCGGTATTGGATACAAATTTGAAAAAACTGATATACCGTATTTTAGATATGACATTACTTTCTTTGCAGATGCCAGCAAAGAAAACGATTATCTCCCTTACGGTGCAGACAGATATTTTGAAATGGCGGATGCCGCAGGCTGGCATTTTGTTACCAATGATAACAAAATGATGATATTCATCAGCGAAAATCCTGATGCGCCACAGTTGGAAACAGAGCCGACAGTTAAGGTGGATATAATACATAATTCATATATACACCACTATCTCTTTATGGATTTGATCTTGGTTTTTAATACATGGACGGCATTTGCTCGTATGATGGATGATCATAAATCTTCTTTAGCTATAGAATTAGGTGACCTGATGCTTTGCACAGCAGGGGTAATAGGCATTATTAACATACTGTCATATTTTATATGGTTTCTCAAAGCTAAAAAAGCTGCAAGGGAAGGCTGGTTTTATCGGACCAAAACACCAATTCTGGAATTTTACGCGATGCCAGTGGTTTTTACAGTAATGGTAATTTCTCTTATGTTTAATTTAGGATGGAAAGCATCTGTTTTCTTTATTATAGTTGGAATTATTGCCATCAAAACTGCTGAATAAGGGAAGGAGAAAAAACTATGAAAGACACAAAACGACAGTTTAAAATGTTTTCTTTCTTTGACTTCGATGGTATAACTGCCCATATGGAAAAGATGGCGGCTGATGGCTGGATGTTGGAACAATCCACCAACAGATACTGGATTTACCGCAGAACACAGCCTAAAAAACTGAAATTTGCCGTTACATATTTTCCACAGGCATCAGAGTTTGACCCGCACCCTACTGAAGAATTACAGGCTTTCAACGAATTCTGCCAGTCAGCAGGCTGGAAACCTGCGGCATCAATGGCACAGATGCAGATTTTCTACAACGAAAACGAAAATCCAATCCCAATCGAAACTGACCCTATGGTGCAGATAGACACTATACACAAAGCGATGAAAAAGAATTTTATTCCGTCTTCACTGCTGATGATAGCTGTTTCATTGCTGATTTTATGTATGAATGTGGCAAAATTCATTACTTCGCCAGTCAGCGTGCTATCTTCACATTCTGATTTCTTTATATCATTCTCATATATAATGTTGCTTTTGATTTCTGCAGTGGAACTGGGGCAGTATTATATATGGCGCAAAAAGGCTGTGGCCCTGGCCGAAGAAGGCTTATCCATACCATCAGGTAAAACAGCAAAACTGTTTCAGACGGTAGTGCTGGCAGTTATGCTGATTATGCTGATAATATATGCAGTTATGTCATTGGGCGTTATTTCACCTTGGTTGCTGTTTACAATATTTGCAATATTCGGCGGCAGCGGTGTAGCGGCATTTTATCTTAAAGAATTTTTAAGAAAGAAAAATGTATCACGTCATCTGAATATGGCACTTACTTTCGGCACAATAATTACTGTTACGATTTTTATGGTGTTTATTCTGGTATGGGCGGCAGTAAACTATGACCTGCCAACCAGCCCCAAAGAGTCACAACCAGTGGGTACTTATACACACAATGGATTCGAGTTTGATATTTACGATGACACAGTGCCACTGCGTATAGAAGACTTTATGCAAACAGATTACACCGATTATTCAGTACGCAACAGAGCGTCAGGGTCAATTATGCTGTCTGTAACCGAAGTCTACCAGGATGCCACAATCAACCGCAAGGGTGTAGCTGAACTGATATATGAAATAACAGAAGTTAAATTCGATCCAGTTTACGATATGTGTTTTGACGATATTTTTTACAACATAGACGACAGTAAAGACAAAAATATACCGGAAGGATATAAACAAAAACTGGTAGAACAGACAGATTCAGCCTGGAATGCAGACAAAGTGTACAGAGTATTTTACGAAAATGAGTATCAGAACAAATGGCTTATCTGCTGGGGCAACAAAATTGTAGAAATGCGTTTTTATAACTGCGGTGAACTGACTGACATCCAGAAAACAATTATTGCTGAAAAACTGAATTGTATATAAAACAAAAAACCTCCCGAAAGGGCGACACTTATAAAACAGTTAACAGGAACAGCAGCTCATACTGCTGTTCCTGATGCTGTATGTGATAGCATAGAGTGGTAGCATAGAGTGGTAGCATATAATCAGATGGAAAAATCCGAATAGGTCGAACAGTTGTTGATATGTGAAACTGCGTAGGGGCGGGGTTTCCCCGCCCGTTTTACAGCAAACAAACTGCTATTATGTCATTCTGAACGCAGTGAAGAATTTTTGCAGTAATAGTCCCGCAAAAGTTTATATTTTACACACACCGCGTAGGGGCGGATATTATCCGCCCGTGTCATTCCGAGCTTGTCGAGGAATCTTTGTACTATCGTTTTGTGAAAAGTATTAGTTTTAGCATTTTTTTGATAACATCCATATATGGATGTTATGTTACTTTTGGAGTCAAAAGTAACCAAAAACGCGGGGAAGCATAGCGTCTGAGCGATTTTGCGTAGCAAAAACACGAGCCGGTCCTGCGAGTGTAGCGGAGCGATTCCCCCGCCTTACGGCCCTGAAAAGTTATTGTCGCATACTACGACGGGCTGAAGCCCCTCTTGTCTGCTCGTAACTTTCCCTTCCTACGCTTCCCTTTATCCGCCGCTGGCGGCGGTCAGCTCCGTCACCCCCAAACGCGGAATATGTACCATATTGCCTTACAAACAGCAGCGCTACTGCTCACATCCGTTCGCAACGCGCACGAGTGTTATGTGTATGTCGGCATATACATATTTATTATAAGGAGAGGCGCTACGCCCTCTCCGTTCCACCACTCCAGTGTAGGGGACGATGCCCACATCGTCCCGTTTTGCTATTTACAAAATCCCAATTTACCAAACAAACACAAACAAAAAGCCGGGCTGTATTTCACAGCCTGGCTTAAATTGTTTTACAATATTTGCATAATAGTAAACAGGTATCTGCTTACATATTATTTTTTACATTTTTCTACGAATACTCTGAACAGTTCGCGGTAAATTTCCATATCCTGCATTCTTTCAGGATGCCACTGTACACCGATGATAGAGCCATCTTCGTTTTCCATAGCTTCTACTACGCCATCAGGTGCATGACCTACAACACGCAGTGCTGTACAGGCATCTTTTACAGCCTGATGATGGGATGTGTTTGCCTTAACTACTGTGGAACCCAGAATTTTAGCCAGATGGCTGTCTGCTGCCAGTGTTACATCGTGATAGTGTTCTTCAGGCTGGCCATAAGAATGGTCCACATCAGATGGAATCTGTGATGGAATATCCTGGTACATTGTACCGCCATACATAACATTGAGAATCTGCATGCCACGGCAGGTAGCAAGAATAGGTTTGCCTTGTTTTACAGCTTCTTTGATAAGTGCGATGTCATAGTCATCTTCGTGTCTGAAGAAAGAGCCGCATACAGGCAGTACTTCTTCGCCGTACAGTGCAGGGTCAATATCAGCACCGCCAGGTACCAGCAGACCGTCCAGCATACTTACTATCTGCTCTACGTTGTCTGTGTTTGTGTTGCATGGCAGGAAAATAGGTTCGCCGCCTGCAGCCCATACAGCCTGTGGATAGGTGATGCGCTGTGCATGTATTCTTTCGCCAAATGCCTGTACAGCTGTAATACCAATCAAAGGTTTTTTCATAATAAAATCCTCCGGTCATATCTTTTTGTATATATTATATAAAAAACATATGCATTTTACAATAATTATTTATGTGGATTTTCACATTTAAACACAAAATGTTAATAATTTGTTTTTGATTTATCACAATATATATGATATACTATTGTGTAAATAATAAAATAATGGCGTAATATGCCGTAAAATATATTTACAGGAGTATTAGATGTCAACAGATAAAAATACAATGAAAGAAAGCCAGCTGGATTATCAGCAGGAACTTATTGAAATAGAAAAAATTGAAAAAGAAAGAAAGAAAACATATACCACAGACAGTGCGAAAGCTGAACACAAAGAGAAAAACAGACGTATAATTACAGGTGCAGTTTTCTGTCTGCTGGCTGTGGCCGGTCTTGTTTCCATCATTTCCGGTATTTTCAACACAGGTGTTAAAATCATCGATAATGAAGGTAAAAAACAGGAATACAACGCTTTGCTGGCACCGCTGGTAATGTATGACCCACTGCCATTCGAAACACCGGAAGAGGCTGACCAGAAAGTTCTTCTGTCCAGCAGCGTATGGGCAGCAATTATGAACGAAGATATGTCTTTGTATGAAACAAACGAATTTGGCGAACCACTTCTGCCAGCCATTGACGTAGACAAATACTTTGCAAAAATCTTCGGTACACAGATTTCTCTTGCCCACGGTACATTCTCTGACCAGGACGTAGAGTTTAAATTTGACCAGGAAAAGAAAGCGTATTCAATCCCAGCCACAAACTTCCCTACAGGCTTTGCACCACAGGTTGAAAAGATAAAAACATCAATGTCTACAAGAACAGTTACAGTGGGCTATTTGTCACCTTCCACATCCTGGGCAGATACAGGTGAAAAATCACTTTCAAAATATATGGACTATATTTTTGAAAAACAGGACGGCAGCTATGCACTGGTTGCTGTACGCGAAAGCGAAATGAAAGTGGAACTGCCACAGTCTTCTGAAACAACACAGCAGTAATATTTTACCGCCGCAGGATACTGCGGTGGTATTTTTGTCAAAAAATATATTGCATTAATATGTTTTATACTTTATACTTAATAAGATATGAATTTGTTTAAAATCAGTTTTAATATATAATTTATTTACTTTACAAGAAAGGAATTACAGATGAAATATACCCTTGTTGCCCCTTGTTACTTTGGCACAGAGTCAGTGCTGAACTATGAAATCAAAAAAATCGGCGGCGAAGATATTCAGGTAAATGACGGCAGAATTGTTTTCACAGGTGATGAAAGTACAATCGCTGCTGCAAATATAAATCTGCGTACAGCAGAACGTGTACTTATTCTGCTGAAAGAATTTAAAGCAAAAACTTTTGACGAACTTTTTGACGGAGTTCATTCCATCGACTGGAAATCCATTCTTCCACAGGACTGCCAGTTTCCTGTAAAAGGTTCATCACTGTCTTCCACACTTTCCAGTGTACCTGCATGCCAGAGTATTGTTAAAAAAGCGGTAGTTGAAAAACTGCGTAAACAGTATAAAACAACCATCCTGCCTGAAACAGGCAGTCTGTATAAACTGCGTTTCCAGATAAGAAAGGATGTTGTTTCTGTAATGCTGGATACATCAGGTGACGGTCTGCACAAACGCGGTTACCGCAGAAACAGCGGTGAAGCACCTATCAAAGAAACACTGGCTGCAGCCATTGTAGACCTGGCCAGAGTAAGAAAAGATTCTGTTATCCAGGACCCATTCTGCGGCAGTGGTACACTGCTGATAGAAGCAGCCCAGAAAGCGCTGAACATTGCACCTGGCCTGCGCAGAAAATTTGCTGCGGAAAGCTATGCCTTTATACCAAAGGAAATCTGGATGGAAGAAAGACAGAAAGCTAAAGATGCAATTATCAAAGATGCAGATTTCAGAGCCTATGGTTTTGATATTGACCCACTGGTACTGGAAATTGCAAAGAAAAATGCAGATAAAGCGGGCGTTGCCAAGTATGTGAAATTCTTTGAAGCAGATGTAAAAAAATTCAGCCCTGAAGAAAGTACAGTTGTTATCACCAACCCACCTTACGGTGAACGTCTGGGTGACCTGGAAACAGCAGCAAAACTGGAAAAAACTCTTTCAAAACGTCTGGAAGAAAACCCTGTTAAATCAGCATACATCATCACTGCTGACAGCGAGTTTGAAACCAACTATGGCAAAAAAGCCAACAAGAGAAGAAAACTGTACAACGGTATGATTCCTTGTCAGCTGTATATGTATTATTAATAAAAAAGCGATGAACTTGTGTTCATCGCTTTTTCTTGCTTTTCACAGGGATATATAATATAATTTTAATATACAGTGCTTTTTTATCGAATAAGAGGTTAGTTATGAAAATAGGTATATTTGGTTTTGGCAGTCTGGGCAGAAGTCTTATGACAGGGCTTATAAAAGGTGGTATAGAAAAAAGTGATATTATGGTTTGCGACCCATCAGCACATCGGGAAAACAAAGCGAAAGATATGGGCATAGCTGTTGCAGACAGTACTGCGGTGGCTTGCGCATGTGATGCTGTTGTTTTTGCTGTTCCAAAAACTGCTTTTGATTCAATGGAAATGGACTGGTCCTTGTTCGATGACAAGATTGTTTTCAGTTGTATGGCTGAAGTAAAAATGGACCGGTTGAAACAGCGTTTTGGTGGCAGGGTTGTTCGTGTAATCCCAACATTGGGCGCAGAAAACGGTATTTCTATTGTAGGTATCTGTTTTGATGACAAGACAGAGAAAAAAGAAGCAATAAAAGATATGTTCCGTAAAGTTGGCACAGTTATCGAATGTAAAGAGGATGAACTGTCTACTATTACTGCACTGGCAGCCTGTGGCCTGTGTTATGCAGCCTATATTCTCAACAGCTTTATAAATACAGCAGAAAATCTGGGCTTTGACCGTGAAAAAGGTCAGGAAATCGTGGAAAAAACTTTCAGGTCAGCTATGGAAATGGGTGACTATGAACTTCTAATTGGTAAAATTGCGGCCCGTGGTGGTATCACTATAAAAGGTGTAGATGTGATGAACGAAGGTAATGTACATAAAACAATAGACACAGCCTTTAAAACTGCTTATCGTGAACTGATTAAATAGCAAAAATCCGGAGTGCTGTAAACACTCCGGATTGATTTTATTCTTTAGAAATAATTTTTTCTCTGATTTCTTCCAGTTCTTCTTTGATTTCTACGGCAATTTCAGCGGCTTCTTCTTTAACTTCATTTACGAATTCTGCCACTTCTTCCTTGAATTCATCAAAAGAATCTTCATTACCAAATTCTTCGTCATCATCAGCCAGAATTTCAGCAATACTGCGCTGTCTTTCAGCTTTTTGCGCTTCATATCTGGCCTGCTTTTCGGCGGCTTTTCTTTCAGCTTCCAGCTGCTGTGGTGTTTTTTCAACTTTAGGCAGATCTTTGAAGTGAACTGTTTCAGGCATAAATCCACGTACTACGATCATTTCTTTGCCTTCAGCTTCTTTCTTTTTACCTTCTTCAGCTGTTTCGATTGTCCATACACCATTGAGTACGCCAGATACCAGTGCCCATTTTACAAAAATGCTGTGTGGTCTGTTGCGGTACAGGGTAAAGTTTGGACGGCATGCACCGTTGTTACCCAGATTGCCAGCCATCCACCGGTTGAGCTTGGACAGGGATTTAAATTCTTTTGCAGGTGCAGAAACTATGCCACGGAAAATATTTTTGGCATTATCTCTGAACCATGTTACAATACCAGGGTGGAATGAACATACTGCAATGTTTTTCAGTTCGCTGGCTTTGATAGAGTCGCCAACCATCTGGCACAGTGCTTCGTTATCGTCGCTTACTTTCAGTTCCAGAATCAGCGGCACTTTGTCGCCAACCATTTCGATCAGCTGTGTAAGTGTCAAAATACCGGCAGCTTCCAGTTCTTCCAGAGTGGATTCTGAAATCTTTTTGTCGATTCCATATTCTTTGGACAGGTCGTTGTATGTGGAAATAACAGCGCGTCTGTCTTTTGTAAGATAAACTTCTGTTTTGATACCGATGTTGTTGTCAATACAGTTCTGCACAGCCTGTGGTGTGTTTGGGGTATCTGTTTCGTTTATCAGTGCGTCTTCAGCATAGTAGTTGCCGTAAAACAGTTCTCTTATATCACGCCAGCTTTTGCCGCCTGTAAACATAAGTAAAAAGTATACTGTTACACAGATAACTGTTACAATAGTAAAAAGCATAATAATTCTCCAACTCTTATTAATAATATACTTATGATTTTATACAATTTATATCGTATAGTCAAGTAATGAAAAGTGAAAATATTAACAATATATTTCAAGAATTTTCACAAATCTATAACTTATAGGGTATAATATATAGATAATCAGGAAAAAACTATCATTTATATAATGATTTAACATAAAGGAAGGTAATCAAATGAGAATTTTAGTAGTTGATGATGAACAGAGAATAAGAGATCTTATCGGCCAGTACCTTATGGTGGAAGGCTATGATGTGGAATATGCAAAAGATGGCATTGATGCACTGACAAAAATCAGTAAAGGCGATATAGACCTGGTTATTCTGGATGTTATGATGCCTTTTATGGATGGTATTACATGTCTGCGTGAAATGCGCAGCCGTGGTTTCAAAACACCTGTTATTATTCTTTCTGCCAAAGGTGAAGAATATGACAAAATTACAGGCTTTGATGCCGGTACTGATGACTATGTTGTAAAACCATTCTCACCAAAAGAACTTATGGCCAGGGTAAAGGCTGTTATCAATCGTGTAAACCCTGAAATTGCAGAAAGTAAGGAAAGATATATTTTCGGTTCTCTGGTAATTGATGTACCAAGTCACAGTGTAAGAATTGACGGCGAAAACATCAATCTCACTCCAAAGGAATTTGACCTTCTGGTTTGCCTTGTGCAGAACAAAGGTGTGGCACTTTCACGTGAAAGAATTCTGATGAAAGTGTGGAACTACGATTATTATGGCGAAGACAGAACTGTTGACACCCATATCAAAATGCTGCGTGGTCATCTGAAAGATTATCGTGACTGCATTGTTACAGTATGGGGTGTAGGTTATAAATTTGAACCAAAGGAATAACTGATTTATGAAAACCAGTATAAGGAACAAGCTGACTGCGCTTATATTGGCTGTTTGTCTGTCTATTATATTGATAATATGGCTGACGACCACACTGTTTTTCAAACCTATGTATTATAATGCCACCCAGGCAGAACTGACAGGAATATTGTCCAAAACGGTGAAAGCTATAAAAAATAACCACGGTCAGCTGGACCAGCAGTTAACCAGCGAAATACAGTCTTATATCAAATCCGGTGTGTGCATCGAAATCTCTGATGAGTTTGGCACCGGATTGATTCTCATGGAAGGAATCGGGGATGCCTGCCAGTTGCATGGTGCAAAAGACAGACATACTGCCAGCATATTTCTTGAACAGCGCAGATTAAATACAAAAGAAGCGCTGGAACTGCGCAGTGATGTGCGATCTACCGGCAACTATAACGGCAACCTGACGGATGAATATAACAACCGTCAGCTGGTACGCGGTACATTCTGGAATAACCAGTACACTATAATTGTTTCCACAAATTTGGCAAGAACTGATTCAATTATCGGCATTGTTCTTGCACAGCTGAAAAATACATCATTCATTGTTATTGTAATTGCCCTGGTAGCATCAGCATTTTTGTCCAGCTGGTTTATACAGCCGCTGACCACGCTTTCAAAAGCAACAAAAGAAGTATCAAAAGGTAATTACAAAGTACAGATTCAGATTCCGAAAGGATCAAAAGACGAAATAGCCCAGCTGGCAAATGACTTCAATACCATGACAAAGGAAATTGAAAGCAGCCAGCAGATGCAGAAAGAACTGATAGCTTCAATTTCTCACGACCTGAGAACACCACTGACAATTATCAGGGGCTATGCAGAATCAATCAGGGACATAACAGGCGACAAACCTGAAATCCGCCAGCAGCAGTTAAACACAATTATTGATGAAACCGACAGACTTTCAAAGATGGTAAATTCTGTTCTGGAATATGCACGCCTTAACCGGGATGCACAGAAACTGAACATTGTACAGTACAATATGGCGGATATGTGCAGTGATATTGCAGATATTTATTCCCACAAGGCAGAAAGCGAAGGCAAGGATGTTATATACAAAGGTCCGGAACTGGTTTATGTAATGGCAGATGCTTCTCTTATGGAACGTGTTATGCACAACTTTGTTTCAAATGCACTTATACACACACCGCCTCAGACTGCAGTTACTATTCAGGCTCAGGCATTGGCTGACGGAAAAGTGAAGATAAGTGTTATCGACTCCGGTGATGGTATCAGCGAAGAAGACCAGAAACATCTGTTTGATAAATATTACCGCTCACGAAAATCCAGTGGCAAGCAGGGCACAGGTCTTGGCCTGGCAATCGTAAAAACTATTCTGGAAAATCACGGCTTTGAATATGGTGTAAATTCAGAAATAGGCAAAGGCAGTGAATTCTGGTTTATTATGTAGGTGATTTAATCACAAGGGTGTTGCATAAACAAATCTTTTTTGGTAAAATACTATTGCAATAAAACATTTGCAAAGGAGATATAATTATCATGGTTGTAACAAGAAAAACAAATCTTGGCGAAATATTAGATGCTGACCCATCCACAGCTGTATACTTCCTGGAAATCGGTATGCACTGCCTGGGTTGCCCATCTGCAAGAGGCGAAAACATTGAACAGGCTTGCTATGTTCATGGCACAGATGCAGATGAACTGGTTGAAAAACTGAACGCACACTTTGGTAACTAATCTGTGAAAGATACAAATATGGGCAGTCGTTTGTTAATGGCTGCCTCTTTTGTTGATAATGGCGGCACTGTTTGCGATGTGGGGTGCGACCACGGCAAACTGTCCCTTTATCTGATACAGAGAGGCAAGGCGAAACACGTTATCGCCACAGACATAAACAGACAGCCACTGCAAAAAGCTATTGATTTGTTCGCATCATATAATTTATCCCATACTGCTGATTTTTTGCTGACAGATGGTATGCAGGGCATTGAAAACACTGCAGATATAACCCACGTGGTTATTGCAGGTCTTGGCGGCCACACAATGGAGCAGGTTATTGAATCTGCCCCTTTTGTAAAAGTGCAGAAAACACGCCTTGTTCTTCTTCCAGCCCAAAGCGGTTATCAGATTCGCAAATATCTGTACACCAACGGATTTGAAATAGAAAAAGAACAGACTGTCAGTGAGAAAGGCAAATATTACAGCTGTATCAGTGCGGTTTATACCGGTATCTGCCACACACCTGATATATATGATATGTATATAGGCAAAAGCGGTGAATGTACAGGTGCTGATGCCACAGGCTATTTTGAAATGATACTTTCCCAGCTGGAGAAAAAACGGAAAGGTTTTGAAATTGACAACGGCACCCAAAACACTGAATATACAGCCGCAATAGAAAAAATAAAACAATTACTGAAATAACAGGAGTAGCCAAAGGCTACTCTTTTATTCTATTGCCCAAATTTTAAAAATATGGTTTAATATAATATATGTTTATTATATGTTATTTTGAAAGGTAACTGTTATGATTACACCAAGCCAGGTTTTTGATTTATTGAATAAAGAATTTCCATTTGAAACACAGGAAAGCTGGGATAACAGCGGTTTGCTTGTTTACAGCGGTGTTGAAAGCGACAGCGTGCTGGTGTGCCTGGATGTTACAGCAGATGTTGTTGAAAAAGCTGTTGAAATGGATGCCAAAATTATCGTTTCACATCATCCTGTGATCTTTTCCGGCCTTAAAGAAATATACAGCGGTGACGTAGTTTACAGCCTTATAAAAAATGACATCAGTGTTATTTCTGCTCATACTAATTTTGATAAATACCGGTATGGCACCTGTTTTGATATTGCAAACCGACTGGGTCTGGACATTGTGCCGGACGACAGTTTTGATTTTGGCGTCATTGCAGAAACAGATGGCATTTCAGTTCAGGAACTGGGTTGGAAATGCAAATCCGTATTTGGCTCAGCTTCTGTTACTATGCCCCACAACAGAATAAACACTGTGTTTATCTGTGCAGGCAGCGGTAGTGATATGAAAAATGAAGTTATTGAAAGCGGTGCAGACTGTTATCTCTGTGGTGAATGTAAATACCACGATATGCTGGACCTGGCTGCAGAAGGCATCAGTGTGGTTACACTGGGTCACGACAATTCTGAAAAACTGAGTGTTGAAACAATAGCAAACCTTATAAAAGAAAATTTTGAAGATACAGATGTACAGGTTTATATCCCTGAAAGCCTGGTACAGAATATATAGGAGAAACAAATGGCATTAGATGCAATTACAATGTCACTTCTGGCTGGCGAACTGGACCAGGCCCTGCAGGGCAGCCGAATTGACAAAATACACCAACCATCAAGAGATGAAGTGGTGTTTCATATGAGAAAACGTGATGGCAATATCAAACTGCTTTTGTCAGCCCGCAGCGGTTCTGCTCGTATCTGTCTGACAAATGAAAGTTTTGAAAACCCACAGACACCGCCATCTTTCTGTATGCTTTTAAGAAAATACCTGTCAGGTGCCCGTTTTGTGGGTGCGGCCAGTGTTGAAGGCGAACGTATCATTATGCTTACCTTTACAGCCACCAGCGAAATGGGGGACACTGTAAATATTGACATTGCCGCTGAACTTATGGGCCGTTATGCCAACCTGGTTATTATCAATGGCGATGGCAAGATTGTAGATGCAATGAAGCGAGTAGACGCAGATGCTTCATCTGTGCGCCAGCTTCTGCCTGGGCTTATGTATAAACTGCCACCAAACCGTGACAACCCTAAATTCATCAGCCAGACACCTGCTGTTATTGAAAAGGTGTTTGATTACAATGGCACAGTAGACCAGGCATTTCTACGTTGCAGCCAGGGTATGGGCCCTGTTGTAGCCAGGGAAATTGCTTTCCTTGCAGGTGTTGGCGACACATATGCTGACAAACTGGGAGATTTCCAGAAAACAGCAGTTAGCGCCGCCGCAAATAAAGTGGTGGAATATTTCCACAATCCACAGTTTACAGTAGTTTATAACGCACAAGGCAACCCAAGCGAGTATTCCTTCCTGCCACTTACACAGTACACGGGGCTGGAAACAAAATCTTATGATACAATAAATCAGCTGTTGGATGAATATTACAGCGAAAAAGACAAAGCTGAACGCCTGCGCCAGAAAGGCAAAGACCTGCATAAACTGGTGCAGAATCTGGTGGAACGTACTACCCGTAAACAGATTGCACGCCGCGAGGAATTGGCACAGAGTACAGACAATGAAAAATATCGCATTTATGGCGAACTGCTGACAGCCAATCTCTATCAGATTGAAAAGGGTATGAAAAAGATTGAAGTGCTGAATTATTACGATAATTCCACTGTCACAATTCCTCTCGACCCAAAACTGACAGGCAACCAGAATGCCCAGAAATATTACAAGGAATACAAAAGAAAGCAGACAGCGGTAAAAATGCGGACAATGCTTATTGCTCAGGGGGAAATCGAACTGGAATACCTGCAGTCTGTTTCCTACAGCGTAAACAATGCGGCAAACGAAGCAGAACTGATGGCTGTGCGTGCAGAACTTCACGGGGCAGGCTATCTGAAATATTATAAATCCAGAGATAAAAAGCAGAAACCACAGGACTTTATCCGTTACACATCATCAGATGGCTTCCTTATTCTTGTGGGCCGCAACAACCGGCAGAATGACCGTCTGACAATGAAAACAGCCCGCGGCAAAGATATGTGGTTCCATACAAAAAATGCCCCTGGCAGCCACGTTGTGGTTATGAGCGAAGGTGCTGATATTCCGCTGACTACCCAGAATGAAGCCGCAATGCTGGCAGTACACCACTCCAGCCGCAAAGGCAATGCAAAAGTTGAAGTGGACTACACCTTTGTAAAAAATATCCGCAAAACCAATGACCTGAAACCTGGTATGGTTATCTATAACGAATACGAAAGCGCAGCTATTACAGTGGACGAGACAGTAATAGAAAAACTGGAACAGACCAGAAAATAGCAAATTAAAAGGACAGTCAACCACTGTCCTTTTTGTTTCCTCTAAACAAAACCACAACGGAATTTTTGTAATTTTACAAAATAGTAAAACAGTTTAATATATGATATTATATATATAATATATGGAACGGAGGAAAATCATTATGATTCTTATAAAAAACGGTCTTGTTCACAATGCTATTGACCCACAGCCTTTCAAAGCTGATATTCTGGTAGGCAACGGCAAAATTGTAAAAATTGACAAAGATATTCCAGAAGGCGAAAATGTTGATCTGGTTGATGCAGAAGGTATGCACATCTATCCTGGCTTTGTTGAAGCACACGGCCACATCGGTCTTGACGGCTATGGCATTGGCTATGAAGGTATGGACTACAATGAAATGAACGATATCGCATGCCCACAGATGCGTGGTCTGGATGGCATCAAAGCTATGGACCCTGCTTTCCGCCAGGCTGTTGAAGGCGGTGTAACAACTGTATGTACAGGCCCTGGTTCAGCCAACGTTCTGGGTGGTACATTTGTAGCTATTAAAACTGTTGGTCGTCGCAGTGATGATATGGTGGTGAAAGACAATGTTGCTATGAAATGCGCTTTTGGCGAAAACCCAAAACGTGTTTACCGCGACAAAGGCAACTCCACACGTATGTCCACATCAGCAAAACTTCGCGAAATGTTGTTCAAAGCAAAAGAATATTCTGCAAAAGTGGATGCAGCCGGTGACGACTGGACAAAACGTCCACCATTTGATATGAAGATGGAAGCACTCATTCCTGTTATCAAAGGTGAAATGCCACTGAAAGCACACGCACACGCAACAGACGATATTTTCAATGCTATCAGAATAGCAAAAGAATTCGGCGTTAAAATGACACTGGAACACGTTACAGAAGGCCATCTCATCGTTGAAGAACTTGCAGCAGAAAAATATCCTCTGGCAGTTGGCCCTACACTTACATCTGCTTCCAAATATGAACTGAGAAACAAAAGCTGGGAAACACCTGGTGTTCTCGCAGCTGCCGGCTGTCAGGTTTCCATCGTAACAGACTCTCCTGTTGTGCCACAGCAGCATCTGCCACATTGTGCAGGTATGGCTGTTGCCGCTGGTATGGACCCATTTGCAGCATTGCAGGCTATTACAATCAACCCTGCAAAACACATCGGTATCGAAGACAGAGTTGGTTCTATTGAAGAAGGCAAAGATGCCGATATTCTTATCACAGACGGTGACCCACTGGAAATAAGTACAAAAATTCTGAAAGTATTCGTAAACGGCAATCTGGTTGTGAAAAAGTAACAAATAACATACATTATTAACTGATACAAAAGCAGGGTTTACACCCAATAGCATTATATATAATAGAAATATGTCATTCTGAGGAACGTAAGTGACGAAGAATCTTCGCATTATTGTATAGCAAAGATTCTTCGCTGCGCTCAGAATGACATTTTACTTTGTTTTGTTGAATTGTTAGTTTTTGAAATTCCTTAACATAAGAATATGGGAACACCCCATGCTTTTGTATTATTTGCCCATATTTGTATATTTTAACCAAATAAAAAATTTTTTTTGTAAACTATTGACAAAGTATATTGTATTTGGTATTATATTCAAGGCTCAGAAAAGAGCCACCGATATGTAGAGAATGAAAACCCATTCTGTGTACAAGTTGCACAAAAAGAAAACCGAAAGTTCTACATGATTAAGCCATGTATACGAATTTAAAAAATATTGTAAAAATACTTGCAATTATTTTGTAAATATTGTATCATAATTAGGCGACTGCAAAGATCATGCGTTGACGTGGGAGGTTGCCACGAAGAATCGTGGGTTTTTCCACTGAGTATGTCCGATCTTTGAACCGGGCGATTAGATATTGAAATGCAAAGGGTGTATGACCACAGGGTGGTCCACTGGCCAGAACTTTGTGATTAACGGGCTGAATAGCCCTGTGTTCCGATATAACTGCGAGGCGGTTAATCGGTTTTTGTTCTGGGAGGGTGCGAAACACCCGGCACAGTGTAAATATCTATGATCCGCCACTAACATTTAAATACTATAAGGAGGCGTTATTATGGCAGTCAAAGAAAAAATCAGAGTTAGACTTAAGAGTTATGATCATCAGCTGGTAGACGCTGCAGCAGAAAAAATTGTTGAAGCAGCAAAAAGAACAGGTGCAAGAGTATCTGGTCCAATCCCACTCCCAACTGAAAAAGAAGTGATCACAATTCTGAGAGCTGTTCACAAATACAAAGATTCCAGAGAACAGTTCGAAAACAGAACTCACAAAAGAGTTATCGACATTCTGAAACCAACAAACAAAACTGTTGAAGCTCTTACAAGTCTGCAGCTCCCAGCAGGCGTAGAAATCGAAATCAAGCTGTAATATATAATACTATATAATATACAGCATCTCTCAACCGCAAGTTGGAGTCATGTTGGCGAAAGCCAACCAATAACCTAACAGGAGGCATTAAGAAAATGCAAAAAGGAATTATCGGCAAAAAAATCGGTATGACACAGCTTTTCGATGAAAAAGGTATGGTAGTACCAGTAACAGTAATCGAAGCAGGTCCTTGTGTTGTTGTACAGAAGAAAACTGTTGAAAGCGATGGCTATCAGGCAGTTCAGCTGGGCTTTGGCGAAGTGAAAGCACACCGCCTTACAAAACCAGCTAAAGGACATTTTGAAAAAGCAGGCGTTGCTCCTAAGAAAACACTTAGAGAATTCCGCTTTGACTCAATCGAAGAAATCAACGTAGGCGACATCATCAAAGCTGACACATTCGCAGCTGGTGACAAAGTTGACGTTTGCGGCATCAGCAAAGGTAAAGGTTATGCTGGCGTTATCAAACGTTGGAACCTGCACTCTCTGAAAGCAACACACGGTACAGGCCCTGTTGCAAGACATGCTGGTTCAAACGGTTCTATCGACGGTGCCAGAGTTTTCAAAGGTAAAAAACTCCCAGGTCACCTCGGTGCTGAAAGAGTAACAGTTCAGAACCTTTCAGTTGTTAAAATTGATGCAGAAAATAATCTTATCGCAGTTAAAGGTGCAATCCCTGGCGCTAAAGGCGGCATCGTTGTACTGACAGACAGCGTTAAAGCTTAAGGGAGGAAAACAAAATGGCAAAATTTGATGTTTTAGACATTAACGGTGCAAAAGTTGATACTGTTGAACTCTCTGATGCAGTTTTTGGTATCACACCAAACGAAAAAGTAATGCACATGGCAGTTGTAAACTTCCTGGCAAACCAGAGACAGGGTACACAGTCCACACTTACAAGAGCTGAAGTTTCCGGCGGTGGCCGTAAACCTTGGAGACAGAAAGGTACAGGCCGTGCTCGTCAGGGTTCTATCCGTTCTCCACAGTGGACACACGGTGGCGTTGCACTTGGTCCAAAACCACGTGACTACAGCTACACAATGAACAAAAAAGTTAAAAGACTTGCTATTTGCTCCGCTCTGTCAGCTAAAGCTGCAGAAGGCAAACTGGTAATCGTTAACGATTTCGCAATCAACGAATTCTCAACAAAAGCAGTTGTTAAAATGCTCGGCAACCTGAACGTAACAGGCAAAACACTGATGGTTCAGGCAGTTGCAGACAAGAAGGTTGTTAAGTCAGCTGGCAACATCCCAGGTGTACAAACAACAGTTGCAACAACAATGAACGTATACGACACAATCAACGCTAGAACACTTGTTGTAGACCTCGCTGCTGCAAAGAAACTTGAGGAGGTATTCGCATAATGAAAATGGCTCAGGATATCATCATCAAACCAATCATCACTGAAAACAGCATGAAAGGCATTGCTGACAGAAAATACACATTCCAGGTAGCTAAAGACGCTAACAAAATCGAAATTGCAAAAGCAGTTGAAGAACTGTTCGGCGTAAAAGTTTCTAAAGTAAACACAATCTCTGTACGCGGTCGTTTCCGTCGTCAGGGTTGGAAAGGTGGCTACACACCTGCAACTAAAAAAGCTATCGTAACACTGACAGCTGAATCAAAGGGCATCGAATTCTTCGAATCAATGTATTAATAAGCCCTCCGTCTTACAAGTTTAAGACGTTTTTAAGTATGGGAGGCGCAAAAGGTGCTTCTCGCAAAAAGACTCATAAGGAGAGTGAACCTAAATGGCTATCAAAAGATTTAAACCGACTACTCCTTCCCGCCGTAACATGGCAGTGACAGACTATTCGGTTCTTTCAAAAGTAGCTCCAGAAAGAAGCCTTCTGGAACCTATGAAAACAACAGCAGGCCGTAACAACACAGGCCGCATCACAGTTCGTCACCACGGTGGTGGTAACAGAACAAAATATCGTGTAATCGATTTCAAAAGAAATAAACTGGATGTTCCAGCAACAGTTATGACACTGGAATATGACCCAAACAGAACAGCATTCATCGCACTGATCCAGTACGAAGATGGTGAAAAATCTTACATCATCGCACCAGACGGTCTGAAAGTTGGCTACATCGTTATGAACGGTCCAAACGCTGACATCAAACCAGGTAACGCACTGCCACTCAGCGCAATCCCAGTTGGTACAGTTATCCACAACATCGAACTCTACCCTGGCAAAGGCGGTCAGCTCGTTCGCTCCGCTGGTAACTTTGCTCAGCTCATCGCTAAAGAAGGCAAATACGGTCTCGTACGTCTGCCATCAGGCGAACTGAGAAATGTACCACTCAACTGCTACGCAACAGTTGGCCAGGTATCCAACGTAGACCACGACAACGTTAAAATCGGTAAAGCCGGTAAAAAACGTCACATGGGTTGGAGACCAACAGTTCGTGGTTCTGTAATGAACCCTGTTGATCACCCACACGGTGGTGGTGAAGGTAAATCACCAGTTGGCCGTCCAGGCCCAGTTACACCATGGGGCAAACCAGCTCTTGGTTACAAAACAAGAAACAAACACAAAGCATCTGACAAACTTATTGTTAGACGTCGCAACGGTTAATAAAGGAGTATCGATATGGGTAGAAGTATTAAAAAAGGCCCTTTCGTGCAGCCTGTTCTTCTTAAAAGAGTTAAAGAAATGAACGCAGCTGGCGAAAAAAGAGTCCTCAAGACTTGGAGCCGTTCATCTACAATATTCCCACAGTTTGTAGGCCACACATTCGCAGTACATGACGGTCGTAAACACGTTCCAGTATATGTAACAGAAGATATGGTTGGTCACAAACTCGGCGAATTTGCACCAACAAGAACATACCGCGGTCACGCTGGTTCTAAATCATCTAAGTAATTAAAAGGAGAATCGATTATGGAAGCAAGGGCATACCTTAGACATGTCCGCATCGCACCAAGAAAAGTACAGATCGTTATGGACCTTATCAGAAATAAACCAATTAACGAAGCTGTTGCTATTCTGCAGCACACACCAAAAGCTGCTTGCGAACCTTTACTTAAACTGGTTAAATCAGCAATGGCAAATGCGGAACACAACTTTAACATGGACAAAAACAATCTGTACGTAGCAGAATGTTTTGTTACACCAGGCCCAACTCTGAAAAGAGTTATGCCAAGAGCACAGGGCAGAGCATACAGAATTCTTAAAAGAACATCTCACATGACAGTTGTTCTGAAAGAAATCGAAGAATAATAAGGAGGAAGCTATGGGACAGAAAGTTAATCCACACGGTCTTCGTGTAGGCGTTATTAAAAACTGGGATTCTCGCTGGTTCGT
>JAFZDX010000151.1 GCA_017560985.1 Oscillospiraceae bacterium | reverse complement strand
TTAATTATATCACACACATCTCCATTTGTCAACAACTTTTTTATTCTTTTTACCAAGTTTTTTCAAACTTCTTTGTGTGTTTTGCTACCCTCTTCAGGACAGCTCATTTATTATACCACACTTTCACAGTTTGTCAACTACTTTTTTATTCTTTTTTCGTTTTCTTTCTGTTCTTGTGCGCCCGCTCCCTTGAGCGTTCCTGTATTATATACCTATCATCCCCCTTTGTCAACTACTTTTTTCTATTTATGACAGTGTATACAAAAAGGGTGGCAAGCCACCCTTTTCCTATGCGCATTGTTAACAGTTTATAGTATATCCATATTGAAAACCATATTGTTTTTATCTATCAGGCCCACTTTTGTGGCACAGCCCATCTTTTCAGACAATATGCTGTTCAGCTCATCACGGGCAGAAATTACAGCATCAATATTATCTGTAAAACCATCCAGAATAAACAGCAGTTCGCTTGTAGTTGCATCGATTTTGCCTTCTTCGCTCTGGCGCCATATCCAGCGACGGGTTCTTACCTTTGTGCCTGTGGCGTAAACTACTTCATCAACATCCACAGCTTCCCTTTCTTCTGCACCAAAAGGCAGGAAAGTGTCTTCTGCTGTTGCAGTGCGCACACAGAATTCGCCTTCCATAGTGTTCAGATCGTGGGCGCCAACCGGCAGGTAATATTTAAGGGAAATGGCATTGCCCAAGTCCACCACAGGATTGATATGTGGCATGCCCTTTTTCTTTGCAATTCGTGTAAGCAGCGCTTCAATACTGGACATAAACTTGTTTGGATTTATTCCCAATGTCTGGAAAGCAGTTCGGTATGGCTGTAGTTCCTTTTCCTGCTTCACCACTTTTCCGTCAAAATGTTTTTCGCAGGATGCTATGCTTTCATCCAGCAACCGGTGAATAAAATCATAATCTTTGGAATTATCCACACCTTTTACACTTACAAGACCAAAAACCACATCCGGCATCTTTTCAAAAACTTTTTCTGTTACATAGAAATTCATAATCATTTCCCCACTGTATATAATATTCATTATTATATAGGAAAATGGGTTTTCTTTCAACATTTACTGTAATTTACAACTATCTTTTCCACAGCAGATGCCTGGCGGCCATCAAGACCAACTATAAATAGCCTGTCCCCCTGTCCCTTTACTCTGATAATCGCTGGCAGCCAGGGGGCAAAAGTAAATATCTGTATATAAAAAATATTTTTCAACATTACAACGGTTTTATGTTTAAAAAGTTTTCCGCTGTGTTTTACAAGGCAGTGGTTTTTTATCTCTATTTTTAGCTTTGTAAGGTAAAGCCACCGCCACCCAAAAGAAAACACAGAAATTATTGCAATCAGCCTGTCGCCCATCAAAAAATTCAATGCCGACAGCAACCGTAAAAACACAGCCATTATCACATATCGACACACTGGTCTGACAGAAAACATAAAACCACCCCTATGAATTCTGGTCCGCAAGAATAAAAATAAACAGGAGATGACCCCTGTTTATTATATACACTATTATAAAGAACTTTAATAAACAAATTCCTTTTCTTTTGCCGGCTGTTTCAGCAATACCAGACCCAGCACACAAATCAGAATAACTATTGGGTAAACTGCACCCAGATACATTGCATAGGTGCCAATGTCAAAGGCGGCCTTTTCCATAAATGAAATAATAAAAATTCTGAACACGCCCATAAAACCCATACCCAGCAGAACAAAAGAGAGTATCTGCTGATGGAAAGTCAGTCTTGTAAAGTTTATAAAACTTCTGATAATGCTGTACAGTGCCACCAGTAAAAGCGGTATTGTCAATGCACGATAAATCCATGTGATACCGTTCATTACTTTAAAGCAGAAATGCTGGAACGGAGTGTAGTACGGGAAGTCGGTATATTCCACCGCAGCATAGTTTGCCTGTTCGTGAAGGAAATCCTGCCACATATCAATACCGCCTGTAACTATATCGCTGACAGTGTCTTCATAGCTGCGCATACTCTGCCAGGTAACTACATACCACCGGCTGTGAACGGCTTCACCGATAACAGGCATTATGTATTCAGCTTTGATTGGTGGTGTAAGTGATGAACGCCGTGGCAATGCATCAGGGTCTGCCAGTCGCAGAGCTTCCACTTCTGCCGCCAGCTGTGACCAGAATTCTTCTGCCCCTTTTGCTGTTTCATAGATGCCCAGTTCCTGGGCGGCACGGCGCATACCCCAGTAAAGATGACCGGATTTATAATCACCGATTTCGCTGTTTCTGTAACCGCGGCGGATTGCAGAATCCTCTGCATCCAGATACTGATAGAACTGTTTAAAGGATGGGCATTCGGCGTACATTCTTTCTCTCACGTCTTCAGGAACCGAAACCAGCGGGTGCCAGTTTTCGTGGGACAGGCTGGTCATAGTGCCAAAGCACTGTGCGAACGCACCGTCATCAAAGTCTGATAATGTAAACACACCGTAATATTTATTATTTAAATTACATATAGTTAATACAAATATCATTGTAATAACTGCCGGAACAGTCGAAAGGGCTATTCTAACCCCTTTATTTTTCAACTGTTTGTCAATTACTATGTAAATTATACAGATTGCAATAGCAACCACAGCAAAAGGTAAAAGCCAGAAACCGTCTTCCCTGCTTATCCAGGCAAGGCCAAGACCAAGGCCAGCCAGCACAAGGAACGGTGTGCTGTGGCTGATTTTATCTTTAAGTCGCAGTGCCCAGCCAGCCAATGACACAAAGAACAGTGTACACAGAATAGGAAAAATGCTGTCGCGATAAATTCGCAGTGTGTGCTCAGCGTAGGAGGCAGGGTTGTAAATCACTGCGGCAAACAGAGTCAGTCTGTACAGATTGGTTTTTACCACAGGGGTAAACGCCCACACTGTCACAGCCCCCAGCAGCACCCACAGCATGGCATTTGCAACCAGCACAGGTATGCCTGTAAGATGCACCAGTGCCAGATAAATACCGAAGAACGGGTACTTGGACAAAGTGAGGTAGTTGTACTCTCCCAGCCAGTTGCCAGCCACTATTGACTGTGCCCAGGCAAAGTACAAATCATCATCCAGCGGCGCTGAATATGGGAAAACCAGCATCATCTGGCTGTTTGCCAGCACCAGTCTGATTATTACAAGAACAAGGGCTATTGTCAGCCCTTGTTTGAAATTTATGTCTTTTTTAAGCATTTACAAATCGCTTTCTCTCAAATTTATATGATATAAAAATACATATTACTTTGTTATTTTTCTTATGCTTTCCACCACATACTGTTTGCGTGTAAACACCAGATTCAGTATCAGTGACAGGTATTTCAGCACAAAGGCAAACAGCACAAACATACCGAAAAAGCCCAGGGAAATAACCCGCATAGTTGTTGTCCAGCCAGCCACAGGGTTGGCAGACAGGAACACAGCCACTGTATAAACACCAGCCAGCAACAGCACACAGGCCATTATAACAGACAGTGTTACACTGATTTTATAGCCGATGTCTGTAAACAGAATCAAACTGTTCAGCGCCAGTTCCTGCTTTACAGCTTTCTGGCTGTCGCCTGTTTTTTCCACAGGCAGTGGGTTGTATTCAAAATCTGTAACAGGCAGACCGCAGGATGCATAAACTGCTTTTCTGTAAACAGTTTTAACACCCATTGATTTCACACGGTTGATACCGCGGCGGCTGATGATGGAAAAACGCTGTGTTTTGATTTTGTACTGCATATCTGAAAATCGGTTGAACAGGTTGTAGAACAGCTTTGATGTAAAGCGGCCCGCACCCTGTGGCACTGCAAACACAATGTCGTTGCCTTCCAGGCTTTTGCGGTAAACTGCCATAATCATATCTGCAGCATAGTCCACAACAGGGCTGTCAAATTCAAACACAAAGTCACCTATGGAAATATCCACACCGGCCA
>JAFZDX010000150.1 GCA_017560985.1 Oscillospiraceae bacterium | reverse complement strand
TATAAAAAATAAAACTCATAGACCATACAGTCTATGAGTTTTATGATGGTGCCGGTAGTCGGGGTCGAACCGACACGGTATCACTACCACAGGATTTTGAGTCCAGCACGTCTGCCAATTCCATCATACCGGCTTGCTTATAGCCTTATTATTATACTACTCACATATTTTATTGTCAACTGTTTTTTGCCAGCCATTCCTCTCTGGTTACAGAGTATATACAGCTGTCCAGCACCGCGCCGTCAAAACGCAGATAATCCTTTCTCATTGTGCCTTCGTACACAAAACCGCACTTTTCCAGCACTCGCTTTGACTGGTTGTTGCCCACAAAATGGGCGGCAGACACCACATCTGCACCCATATTTTTAAACAGATATTTCATCATATATCCCACAGCCTGTGGCATTATACCCATGCCCCACCAGTCACGGTGCAGCACATATCCCAGCATATAGGCATTGCGGTTGAAACGGTGTATATCCTGCCTTACAGAAATCACACCTATCACCTTCATTGTTTCGGTGTGCACAATGGCAAAGCTGTCGCCGGCCTGTATAAAATTGTTCAGTTTTTCTTTTGCCCCTGCCATATCAGTCACAGGTCTGGCGCCACTGGAAAGGCACAGGCCCATATCGCTGTAAATACGAAACAGCGCTTCTTCATCGCCGGGCAGAAGACTGCGTATAAATATTTTTTCCATAGTTCTCTCCGATTCTTTATAAATACATAATACAATTTTTATAATTTGAAATCAACAGGGGCTAAAATATAAAAAATCAATTAATACTTTCGGATTTCTGGAATTTATCACAATATGGTGGTATAATAAAAACACAACATAGAAACGGAGTAATCAATATGAAAAAACTTACAGCACTGATATTATCTGCAGTTATGGCTTTTTCACTGGTAGCCTGTGGTGGCGAAAGTGGCACACAACAGGAAGAAACCAAAAAACCTGTGAAAAATCCAGTCCGCAGTGAACTTTATGAAGACAGCGGATATAAACTGGCGGATATTACATATGAATATGACGCTGACGGTCGCAGACTGTCAAATACAACTACCTGGGTTGCAAACGGTGATTCAGAAACAGATACATACACCTATGATGAAAATGGTAATGTAATCAAAAAAGTGATGACATACAGTTTTTCACCGGAATATGAAGGCGTACGTAACTATATCTATGATGAAAACGGCCTGCTGGTAAAGGAAAACTGGGGGGCAGAAGAATTTTATATCGGCTATGAATACGATGAAAATGGCCATCTGGTAAAAGCATTCAATATGAATGACGGCACCAGAAGCGAATACCTGACATATCAGTGTGATGCTGATGGTAATGTACTGGTTGAAACAGCAGACTGGGGCGATGGCTTTGTATCTACAAATACATATACCTATGATTCAGAAGGCAAAATGCTGAATATGGACTATGCTATGAACGGGCAGTTGCTGTTTTCACACGCATACACATATGATGCAGAAGGCAACCTGGTAAAACAGGGTGTTTCTATCGAAAGCTGGAAAATGGAAGGCTATGTAGTACACTATTACGAATAATAAAAAAGACCTGGGTAAACCAGGTCTTTTTTATTCAGTAATATCTGTATGGCAGTGGGGGCATTGGTTAGGAATTTTCATTTTTTTGGACAAGGTGCCATCATAAAAATTCTTTTTGCACACAGGGCATACCAGTAGATTATTCTTTATGTTTGCTTTCCAGCAGGCCATAAAAATTAGAAAAACCAATGTGACACCGCATAGCCCTTTCAAAATAGCAGTTGATGTGTCACCAAAGTAATAAAGCAGAACCACCAACATACAGCCTATGGTAATCAGACTGATGCCATAGGCTTTTAATACAGGTTTTGTTGATTTTAAATATTGGGTTATTATTTCTTGATTATTTACATTGTTATCCATTATTCCACCACTTCTCCACTCAGCACCACTCTGCATTCATCGGGGCAGCGGCAGGTAAATGTTCTGGCTTTGCCTTCGCCGGCGTCCAGTGTGCCGCCGTTCTGTAGTGCAAACACATAAGGATATGCCACATTCCACAGTTCGTGGCACAATGGCGGGCATAAATCTTCCACTATGAAAGTATCGCCGCTTTTAAAATAGCCACTGCGACAGTGGCTTTCTGTTACTGTAAGTTTTACTTTTGCCATAAAAACACCTCTTTTTATCATTATATCATATAACCGGATTTGTTTTAACACAATTCTGACATATTTTTCACAAATCTTTTTGTTGAAAAATCTGACAGTTGATTTATAATTATGTCAAAGAAAGTAATTTCAGGAGGATATAATGGGGATTATTTCATTATTATTGGAACTTCTGATTCCTGTGCTTATTATCGGCAGCATAGGCTCAGAACTGTTCAAAGGGATAAAACGTAAAAAAGGTACTTCATCTGTCGATGGTGAAAATGTTATCGACCTTAATATGACACGGGACCAGCAGAAAAAACTGTCTGGCTTTGGTAAAATAGCTGCAGTAGTTGTACTGGTGCTGGCGGTGGTGCTGAACGGCATCTATACATTGGACGAAACTGAAGATGCGGTTATCACCACATTCGGCGTGCCTGCAATCGAAGAAGGTTCCGGTCTTCACTTCAAGATTCCATTTATACAGAAAATCAAAAAAGTAAGCACCGAAACCCAGGGTATGCGCATTGGCTACGATGAATACGATAATACTATCGAAAACGAAGCGCTGATGATTACAAAAGACTTCAACTTTATCAATGTTGATTTCTATATTGAATGGCAGGTCGTTGACCCTGTGGCCTTTGTATATGCCTCAGAAGAACCTGTAACACTGCTGAAAACCCTGTCAATGAGCTATATCCGTGACACCATCGGTTCCTATGGTGTTGACGAAGTTCTCACCACAGGCAAAGCGCAGATTCAGTCTGAAATAAAAGATAAACTGACAAAGCGTATGGAAGCCGAAGCTATTGGTGTGGCAGTGCGCAACGTATCTATCCAGGACTGTGACCCACCTACATCAGAAGTTGTACGGGCTTTCAAAGCGGTAGAAGACGCAAAACAGAATGCTGAAACAGCGGTTTACAACGCAACAGCAGATAAAAACAAAAGAATTCTCAATGCAGAAGCAGAAGCAAACCAGATACTTGAAAATGCACAGGCCGAAAAAACTGCCAGAATCAAAGAGGCAGAAGGCGAAGTGGCAAAATTCAATGCAATGTATGAAGAATACATTAAATTCCCTGAAATCACAAAGGAACGTATGTATTACGAAACAATGGAAAAACTGCTTCCGGAAGTAAAAGTTATTATCCAGGACGACAGCGGTAAAGTTGTAAATGTCCTGCAGGGCGAGTAGGAGGTAGCTATGAAAAAGAAAATTATTGCAGCTATAATTGCAGTTATTGCTTTTATCGGCATCTCCCAGTCTATGTTTGTTCTGGAACAGGGCGAGTATGCCATTGTAAAACAGTTTGGCGAAGTTGTTGCTATTCACGATGAACCTGGTATGAAAATGAAGGTACCGTTTATTCAGTCTGTAAACACACTGCCAAACAAAGTGCTGGTTTATGACCTGCCTATCAGTGAAGTTATCACGAAGGACAAGCAGACAATGGTTGCCGACTCCTTTGCAATGTGGAGAATTTCTGACCCTATCAAGTTTATTTCCAGCCTTAACGGTTCTATCACCACAGCCACAGGCCGTATTGAATATCTGGTTTACAATGCTATGAAAAACGAAATTTCTTCCCGTACACAGGAAGAAGTTGTAAGCGACAGAACAGGCGAATTGGCACGGGATATTACAGATACAGCAAAACCAAACTTTGCACAGTACGGTATTGAACTGCTGTCTGTTGAAACAAAACATCTTGACCTGCCATATGACAACAAAGAATCTGTTTACAAACGTATGATTGCAGAAAGAAACAACATCTCTGCCACATATGCGGCAGAAGGTGAAAAAGAAGCCACAATCATCACCAACGAAGCAGCAAAAGAAGCAGCAGTGCTGCTGGCTGAAGCAAAGGCACAGGCAGAACAGCTGCGTGCTGAAGGTGAAGCAGAATATATGAGAATACTGTCAGATGCATACAACAATTCATCAAAGGCAGAATTTTATGAATTTGTGCGCAGCCTGGAAGCTGCTGAAAAATCTCTGGCACAGAACGGCAATGTGCTGATTCTCAATCAGGACAGCCCACTGGTAGATATTTTTTATAATAAATAACCAATAAAAATCAGGGTAGAAATACCCTGATTTTTATGTGTAAAATAATAATAGTATAAATATCACATTTATTTCATTTACATAAATGTCCGTTGTGTGATATTATTAGGGCAAGAGGTGATATTATGAAAAATAATAACTCCAGATTGATTACGGGTTTGCTTGCAGTGGGATTGTTTTTCTCCTTTTTTCAGATTTATACTCTGAAAAATGAAATGCAGGTTTTGCGCAAAAGAATGGACAATAAATATGACCAGTTGGACAGGAATATAAACGATATTTATTCAAATGTAGATTACCAGTTGAAAAAACAGGCAGATTTGTTGAATGAATACAGTTGGGAATATATCTCTGCAGATATACAGGCAGGTACAGCAGTTGTAAGATGTTCTATGCAACCAAAAGAATATACTACTTCCACAGAAGCTGTGATTGTGGTGGACGGAAAAGACACACCTATGTCATTTGAAAATGGTGAGTATACTGCCTTTGTAACAGTGCCATTGTATAATGACAGTGTGGTTGGAAATGTATATTTTACAGATGGCAATTCTGTCCGCAGTCAGAAACTGAACTGGGGAATTTCGCCAAGAAGTGAATTTTTGACAAATGTTTATGCACAGTTCAATAATGGCGGCGGTACAGGCAGTCATAACGATGATGGTGCTATGATATGGGAATACTCTGGTATAGTGACCATAGATGCAGAAAGAAAAGGTAAACCTGTTGATATTCAGAATGTTTATCTGATTACAGAAAAGAACGGAGATATTATAAACCGACAGGAACTGTCTGTAAAAGAAGGAATAGAAAACCGTTATCAAAACAGTAACGCCAAACCAGAACCTGATGGTAAATATACACAGGATACCAACAGCATAAGTCTTATGTATGAAAAACAGATTGAAATATCTCTTGAAAAAGGTTCGGAAGTATTGCTGAAAACAGAAGTTGTGGATGCAGACGGACTTCATCATATAACCATAATAGAAGGCTGGCGACTTGATTCAGATGGCAACAGTCAGACTTATATGGTAAACAGAGGTGCAGAAGCAGAAATATACTCCGCAGATGGCTCACCGTTATTTACATACACAGACCAGACAAATTTTTGGTGGTAACAAAAGTATAAAAGCAATATAATTCATCAGCATAGAAAACCAGCAGCGACATATGTCGCTGCTGGTTTTGTTTGTCATATTTTGAGAATCTTATTTAATAACAATTCTGCCGCTGCCGTTAACTGTGCCGTAGTCAAGGAGCATATTTGGATATGCTGTCAGCAGTGGGCTGTTTGTTGCGCCGATTTCGCCGTTTTCAAAGCCCATAATGTAGTTTGCCAGTACCATGTAGTCAACCATTACATAGTCAACAACGTTGATGGCGCCGTCAAACATAGCAAAACCGTCACCCAGATCACGCAGTGTGTAGTTTGAACCAGCCATGCTGTACTGTGCAGCCAGGTCAAGATCTTCGTAAGCGTTTGTATCTTTGTTGTAAACTTTAACATCTTTTACGCGGTATTCACCAGTTGGACCACCGGTCCAAACACCTTTGTCATCTTTCTGAACTGTAGATGGGATAGATGAGTCAACTGTGTATGTTACACCAGCAACATGCAGGAAGCCGCCGCTTTCGCCAACGCCAACTGACTGTGCACCCCATTCCAGAGCATCCAGCAGCTGCTGGCCAGAGATAATCTGCAGGCAGGCTACGTTGCCGAATGTGTGGATTTCTTTAGCTGTAAGGAAGGAGAAGTCGCCTGTAAGAGCTTTGTTTCTTACGCCGCCGCCGTTCATAATAGCTACATCAACATCCAGGTCCATATCGTCAAACAGATAGTACAGAGCATCTGCTGCAAAGTCACCTGTGTTTGTTTCCTGTTTTCTTACCAGACGGTTGCCATCTGCATCGTAGTTGTCAAAAACCAGAGCTGTTTTACCGATGATAGCGCCCAGTTCGTCGTTGATTTCTTTAATCCAGCCGTCTTTCAGTTCTTTTACGTCTTCAAATACTGGCCACTGGGCGCCTGTGTACAGTTCGCTTACCAGTTTGTAGCCAACTACTTCTTCGATTTCTTCGCCTTTGTCGTCCAGTTTTACGTTGCCGTTTTCGTCTTTAACTTTTTCCAGAATTTCTTCGTATTCGATAAAGTCTGTTTTGATTTCGCCTTCGGCTGTAATAACCATCAGGCCCATTCTGTCAAAGTATTCACCTGTCTGTGTAAGCAGTACTTCTTTGCCGTCTTTGTCGGCAACTTTTTTGCCTTCAACAGTTGAGTGTGAGTGACCATCGATAAATGCATCCAGACCATTGATTTTTGCGATAGTTTCTTCGCTTGTCCAAGGCATTGATGCAGGGTCATCGCCCAGATGGCCCAGAACGATAACTTTTGTTGCGCCAGCTTTTTTAGCTTCGTCAATAGCTTTCTGCACGTCAGCCTGCAGGTCTTCACCATTGTCACCACCGGAAATACCATAGATGTATTCGCCGTCTTCATTCTGGAAGTAAGCAGGTGTGGATTTTGTGAAGGATTCAGGTGTTGTTGCGCCTACAAATGCGATTTTCTGGCCGCCAATTTCAAATATTTTGTAGCTGTCCAGAACGTTTTCTGTTCTCTGGCCGTTTTCCAGCTTGTAGAAGTTTGCTGAAACATATGGGAATTCAGCCCATTCGATGATGTCCATTGTGCCTTCCATGCTGTAGTCAAATTCGTGGTTACCCAGAGTTGCCACATCGTAGCCGGCAGCATTCATCAGTTCAATGATTGTTTCACCAAAGTCCATTGAGCCGTATACAGTACCCTGGCTGTGGTCGCCAGCGTCAACCAGCAGAACATTTTTGTACTGCGCTTTCAGTTCTTCTTTCACAGCAGCAATCACGTCATAGCTGATAGGATTGTCGATGTAGGTATGCACGTCATTTGTGTACAGGATAGCCACATCTTCTTTAGGGGTACCGCCGCAGGCTACCAGTGAAAGTACCATAGCCAGTGACAGTACCAATGCAATTAATTTTTTCATTTTTCGTCCTCCGTTTTTTACGTACGGTCAGGGGATTTTTTTACTGTAATCACAGGAAAATCCGCCTGATTGTTAATTTAATAATAACATAAAAAGCACTGGAAAAACTATATGTAAAGTGCATATATTGTAAACAAATAATATATGAAAATGACAAAACAAAACCCCTGTTTTCATAACAGGGGTAGGGGATTATTCAAAAGATTTATAAAGCTGTTCCTTTGTCATTATATCAGCGTGTCCACCTATGCAGTGGGTGAAATCCAGCTTGTCCAGCAGCGCCAGATAGGCATTTACCTTTTCCATATCATAAGGGATTTTACCTGTTTCTTCCATGAAATCATCTTCGTGTTCTATGTCAAAATGCCAGGGCTGGCCATAAAGGTCTTTGCCATTGCTGTCCCCCAGGAAAACAAATTTTTCACTTGGTATATAGCAAACCACACTGTCGTCAGCGTGTGGGCCTGCCACGTGAACCAGCTGGCATTCTATGCCACCCAGGTCTATTGTCATACTGTCATTAAAGGTTATATCAGCAGGTATAACCTTTATTTTATCTCTGTCAGGGTATTCGCGTTTTATCATTTCGTTGCAGAAAACTATGTCTTCACCGGTCTGTACACGGCCAGTCATTGATTCGTCATCCCATTTCCAGCCTGATACCTTTTTCAGATACTCATTTGTTTTTTCACCTGCAATGGTTGGCAGATTCCACGCATCCATACCAAAACTGTGGTCCCAGTGCCAGTGGCTTATTGCAATGAAATCCGGCTGCGGCAGGTTGTCTGCCAGCAGTCTGCCTTTCAGCAATTCTACATTTTCTGCAGAGTTGCCTGCCTCAAACAAAAGTGTGTATTTATCACCTATAATAAGGCCTATATTTGGTCTGTCTGTAAAATGTTCTGGTGGCTGTATATAAATCCTGTCAGAAAATTTGTTGAACATAAGGTTTACCTCTTTAATCTGTTTTAATCAATTATATCACGACTGCACTGTTGTAACAACAAAACACTATGAATTTCTGTATTTTATGATATAATAAAGTATTATTGAATTTGAAACGGAAGTTTTTATAAAGAGGAGATTTTTATGAATATTTCAAAATTTGTGGATTATCACAATAAGGTTGTAAGCAACTGTTCAAAGGTTATTGTAGGCAAAGACGACATTATTTCTCTGGTACTTACCAGCTTTGTATGTGGTGGTCACGTACTGCTGGAAGATATTCCTGGTACAGGCAAAACAATGCTGCTGCGTGCTTTTGCAAAGACCATTGGCGGCGATTTCAAGCGTATTCAGTTTACACCGGACCTGTTGCCAAGTGACCTGACAGGTATCAATTTCTACAATCAGAAAACTGGCGAATTTGAGTTCCGCCCAGGTCCGCTGTTTTCAAACATTATCCTGGCAGACGAAATCAACCGTGCCACACCACGTACACAGTCCAGTCTTTTGGAAGCAATGGAAGAAAAGCAGATTACAGTTGATGGTGTAACCAGCCAGCTGGAACCGCCATTTATGGTTATGGCTACACAGAACCCACTGGAATCCTATGGCACTTTTCCACTGCCAGACGCACAGATGGACCGTTTCTTTATGCGTCTTTCACTGGGCTATATGACACGCAGTCAGGAAATGAGCGTTCTGGGCAGAAAAGATTCTGTATCCCTTATTGAAGATTTACAGCAGGTGGTAACAGCAGAAGAAACAGCCTATGTTTGCTCTGCTTTCAAGGAAGTAACTGTTTCCGAAGCTGTTCTGGGCTACATTATGGACATTATTGAAGGCACACGTACAGAAGATAACTTCATCACAGGTGTTTCTACCCGTGGTGCCATTGCACTGTACAAAGCCAGCCAGGTTACTGCCGCATTCGCAGGCCGTGACTATGTTATCCCGGAAGATGTTCAGTTGGTGGCACCTCATGTTCTTGCCCACAGAATTTCCAAAGACAGTGGCAAAACATCTGCGGCAATCAAATTCCTCAATAAAATTATTGAAAATGTTCCTGTTCCACTGGAGAATTTAGAATGATAGCATTTTTTATTATTGGTATTCTCCTTGTTCTGTGGGTGCAGGACTGGATGCTGGAAAACACCACCGAGTTTGTGGATATAGACTTCTGGCCGGAAGAAAATGTGATTGACCCCAAAGATGTTTTCAATATTGTTGTAGAGCTGGAAAACAAAATGTCTTTTCCTGTTTATTTCATCAAAGTGAAAATGACTTTTCCACAGGAATTCTCTGTGGCACCAGGTGTGAAAAATGCCAGCATAAGAAACATCCACAATAACAGCGAAGTAATCATTTCCACCTGGCTGAAATCAAACCAGTCATTGAAAATGAAAATCCCTGTATCAATCGAAAACAGGGGCAGATATTATCTGCCAAATCCTACACTTTTCTTTGGTGATTTTCTTGGTCTAAAAGAAAAGCGGAAGGATGTTTCTCTGTTTCGCGAAGTTGTGGTTGCACCGGAAAGCTATAACACAGAAGAAGTAAAACAGGTGCTGGGTAAATTTATGGGCGAATACTCTGTGCGCCGTTTTATATACGAAGACCCTGTTCTGACAGTGGGCTTCCGTGAATATTCCGGCAGGGAACCGATGAAGATGATTTCCTGGAAACAGTCTGCACGGCGACAGCAGCTTATGGTAAAAGAATACGATCACACCATTGAACCGGTGCTTTCAGTTGTGGTGAATATGGAAACCACTGCAGAAAATTCTGCGCAGATTATGGAAAAAACATATTCTGTTGCGCGCAGCGTGTGCAGTCATCTGGAGTCAAAGGGTGTTTCTTATGGCTTTTATATCAACGCACAGATGGTTGGTGGCAGTGGTGATTTGCACTTTGTGGACGACGGCATCGGTCACCATCATTTCGGTAAAATTATGGAACGTCTGGGTCGTGGTATCTATTCTCACGCATTTACATATGACAGACTGCTGGATTTTGCCCGCAAGACCAGCGGCAGTGAACGCGGCCTGATAATCATCACTCCGGACAGTTCTGCCATTTCCCGCTCTGCATCAGACAACCAGATCCTGGTGCTGGATGCGTCTGCGATGTAAGGAGGCAAACTTATGATTTTTATACATAGCCTTAGGATGCTGGCAGATTTGTCGGTATACTTCTTTATCGCAGAACTTTTTGTGGTTTCACAGGGGGCAGGCTCCCAGTTTGTGCAGTTTATTCTGCTGGGCCTTGCCTATGGTGTTGCAGTATATATGCAAATCCGTACTGTCAATAAACTATACTTTGCGCTGCCTCTGGCTGTGCTTCTGACACCGGGCGGTTACATACCGGCACTATTGCCACCTGTTATTTATATTTTATTTTTGCTTTATAAAGAAAACACAAAGCTGTCCTGGGACAGACAGTGTGAACTGTTTTCTATGGTAATAAAATTCTACCCATT
>JAFZDX010000149.1 GCA_017560985.1 Oscillospiraceae bacterium | reverse complement strand
TTTTACTGCTTCTGCTGGTGTGTGTGGAAGTTTTTCTACTGGTGTATGTACTCTTGAAAGTTCTTCTTCACATACTTCACAGTATACCACTGTGTCATAGCCGCCTTCTGTTGTACATGTTGCACCTACGTTGTTTTCAACCACTGGTGTACCTGCTGTATGACCAAGGGCTGTTACAGGAACTGTTACTCTGGAGAGTTCTTAACCGCAAACTGTACAGTAAAATACTTCGTCATAAGAACCGCCGTTTACACAGTCTGCTGCTACTTCGTTTTCTACTACAACTTCACCTGCTGTATGACCAAGTGCTTCTACAGGTATTGTATTTCTTGAAATTTCTTCACCGCATACTGTACAGTAAACTACTTCGTCATAAGAACCGCCGTTTACACAGTCTGCTGCTACTTCGTTTTCTACTACAACTTCGCCTGCTGTATGTCCAAGCGCTTCTACAGGTATTGTATTTCTTGAGATTTCTTCACCACATACTGTACAGTAAACTACTTCATCATAGCTACCTGGTTTTTCACATTCTGCTGCTACTTCATTTTCTACTACAACTTCGCCTGCTGTATGTACAAGGGCTTCTACAAAGTTATCGTCATACCATTCTCCACATCTTGTACATGTGTATCTTGTATAACCTTCGCTGTCACAGTCTGGTACTACTGTTTTTGATTCATACTTATGACCGCCTTCTATTTCGTCAACGATTTCAAAGTATTCACAGTCTTTATTTGTACATACAAGTTTTGTATAACCTGATGATTCACATGTTGGCTCTACTATTTCATTAACAACAATATTATGACCTGTTGATGTTACAGGTCTTGTTTCGACGCCAATACTGCATCGCTGACAAGTTCGTTTTTCTATACCATTTTCAGTACAAGAGGCTACTTCAATTTCTATCCACTCTGTCCAGTCATGTCCAAGTTCTTTTATTATTTCCTGTTCTTTGAGAACTGTGTTACATACAGAGCATTTAGCCCCTGAAGTAAGGCCCGTATTGATACAATCCGGTTCTGTAGCAGAAATGATTTCTTCAGTATGTCCTGAGGCTTTTACTGTTTCTGTATATGAATCACCGCAGTCGCATGTAAATGTTTTTACTCCTGCTTCAGTGCAGGTTGGCTGTATTGTAATTTCACCTTGATAGCTGTGCCCTGTTGCTTCAGTTTCATTATCTGTATAGCTGTCGCCACAGCTTGTACAGGTATACGTTGTGTAGCCATCTGTTATACACGTTGGGACAGTTACCACATCTGAATAACTATGTCCCAGTTTTTCAACAGGTTCTGTATAATAAGATTCACAATCATCATATTGACATGTAAAAGTTTTTACACCATCCTCTTTACATATTGGCTTTACTGTTATATAGCCAACATAGTTATGCTGACGGGCATCGATTATAAAATGTTCTGTGGAAACCACCTTATTGCAATCAGCACATCGAACCACCATATCATAGCTGCCGTCCGCTTCACATCTTGCACTGACAATGTTCTCCTTGACTGCATCATTTAGATTTATATGACCGGTTGGGTCAATTTGTTCTGTTTTTGTGCAGCCACGGATACAGGTAAATGTTTTTACACCTGGAGATTCACATTTTGGTTCTTGTGTTATTTCACTGCTCCAGCCGTGTCCCAGGGCATCTTCTGTAACCGTATTGCAGGAAATAATATAATTTTCACTGCATTCATCACAATATTCCACATAGTCATAGCTTCCTGATGTCTCGCAGGTTGCAGGGATTATATTTTCTTTTGCAAATCTTGTCCGTGTTCCTATATGATTTTTTGCTGGAATAATTGTAAGTGTCAGTTCATTACCATTCGAATCAACAATTTTTCCACAGTCAGGGCATATATAATGTTCTTCTTCCCAGCCATTTTCAGTACAGGTAGAATTCTTTGCCGGTACAAACGCACCTGTTGTCTTGTGGCCTTTTGTCTTGAGCTCAGCAGGAGTTTCTTTTATAACAAATTCATAACCGCATCCAGCCACTGTGCAGACTCTTGTTACAATTTTATATCCGTCTTCTGTACAGTCAGGCTGAACAACCTCAATTTTTTCTTCGCCATAACTATGATCTGCCAATGGCAGTTCTTCTGTTTTTTCCGAACCATCAATAATTGCACCACACTGTTCGACTGAACATTTCAGAACAGTTGTCCTACCACCTTTTGAGATGCAGGTGGACGGGGTTTCCATTACAGTCATTCGGTCACTGTCAGTATAAGTGTGTTCTGTTTTTTCAATAATTACAGTTTCTGTTTCAGAATATCCACACAGACCTTCTTTACATATTTTAGTAATTGTATATCCACCTGTTTTATAACAAGTAGCCGGAGTTATTTCAGATGTTGATATTTCGAATTCATGGTCAGTTTTTGGAAGGGTTACCCTTTCTCTGTTCAATATTTCCTGACATTCCGGTCTTGAACAGTAAGTGACAATATCATAATAACCTTCTGCATAGCAGGTGGCTTCAATACGGTTGTCTTCTCTGGTCACCGGAATATGCCCTATGGCATTTTCTCCATTTTCTGTATAGGTATGTCCACAAACTGAACATGTATATAATATGCATCCTTTTTCCGCACAGTCAGGCTCTATAATCTGAGGCAAATAATTATGTTCTTCCGTCAGAATATATAATTCATTCGCATCACTGTTATTCCACATCGGTATACATACTGCAGTTGCAGCATCAGGTACAGTAATATATCCATTGGTGTCAAACTCATTATAAATTTCGTCAGCAGAAATATTTTTTAACACACCATAATCGTTGAAAAATGCAACCCTGATCCCATTTACTGAAGCATTTCCGTTTTCTCCGGCTTTTCCAAAAGATGTAGCATAGATTTTATCATTAGAAGATACTGGTATTGTTACGGAATACACATTGCCAGAACTATGTATTCCCCAGATATTGTCGCTGATAAAATAATATTCATCATGTTCCAATACCTGCCACAAATTCAATCCTGCACAGATTTTTTCAGGCAGTTCTTTCAGATGGCCATCCAGAGAAAACATAGCTTTGGCAGTGATAACAATATCACCTGTCACATTTTCTATTCTTATTTTATTACCTGTAACACACTCATCTGTAATATCTTTTCCATCCATCTCAACTAAAACCGTTATTTCATCTTCTGAAATAAAAGTTTCTTCAAATGGTTTGCCGGCAGAAACACCTTTATAATATCCCTGTGTTGCTGTGACATTGGTGAGTTTGTGGGTTATGCTGTGTACAATATTTTCACCAGGTTCTGTTGTAGCATTTTTCAATAAAGCTTTCTCAACCGCATAGGTTATATAATCCATTCCGTTTGCATCAGGATGAATGCCATCTGGTAAGTCTGCAGTTGTCAAACCAGATTCCACAAGATCAACATATTCAACATCATAATATTTACAGATTCTGCTGAGTACATCATTGGCTTTCATTAACTTTTCATCTGAATAATAGGAAACTGTATATGCAGGAAGCATTGCAATTATTTTTGTTTCAGGATAATAATATTTCAGCCTCAATAATGTATTTACATAGCCATCAGCAAGATTATCCCATTTCAATGTATCAAGATCCACATTTTCAGGTGCCATAGTCGTTTCAAATGTACCCACTTTGCTTACATGGGCAATATCATTTGTACCACCATAAAACAGTATTATATCCGGTGTGCCATTGCTGCCTAAATTTTTTATGCGCTGAATATTTGCAAATGAAGATTTTTCCCCGGACACGCCGCTGGTTACAGATGCTGCGCCACTGACTGTTGCACCTCTCCAGCTGTCATTTATACCAAGCTTTGCATCAAAATCATTTATTATCTGCATCCACCAGGTTTCATTTGCATCTGTAAGCAAATCATCCTGTGGATACCTTGCAAGGTGTTCAAGATTAAATCCATCATCTGTAGGGATATATCCAGCAAAAGTAGATATGCTATCCCCAAAAATTGAAATAACTTTTCCGTTATACCTGTTAATTTCAGGATGTACAGTTCCACACTCTTTGCAGGTTGTTCCCATATACTGATGTCCCAGCATATCAATTATAACTGTTTCAGCCTCTGTGTGACCGCACATGCCTTCTCTGCAGGTTTTTGTAACCGTGTAACCGCCTGTCTGAGTACATGTAGCTGCTGTTATTTCTGATGTAAATATTTCAAAATTATGATCTGTTTTTGGTAATACACTTGTTCTCCTGTCAAGTGTTTCCTGACATTCTTCCCTTGCGCAATAAGTAACAATATCATAATAGCCTTCAGAATAACATGTTGCTTCTGTATAGTTTTCTTCTTTTTGTACGCTGATGTGTCCGAGAGAGTCAACAATCTTCTGTGATACAAATATTTTATTGCATGCAGAACAATGACTGCCTTCTGTCAACCCTGTCTGTGTACATGTTTGTAATACAGCACTATCAATAACTTCTGTATGTTTTTCAATAAATTCAGCTGAAACAGTGCTATCTGAAGAAATTTCAAATGTTAAATCTGAAATTTCTTCTCCATTCACATATAATTTTACCAATTCATAGCACTGGTCAGGTGTAACGGTAATTGTAACCAACTGACCTTTTTCTGCTGTGGTTATGTTTGCAGATATAACGCCACCTACAGACTGTGATACTGATACTGTAAATGTGTCTGATGTCCCACCACTGCCTTCTCCGCTTTCACCGCCAGAGCCGGAACCTTCTCCGGAAGGATTGCCCCCCTGATTACCATTTCCTCCGCCCGGATTGTTTCCGGATGGATTATCATCATCTGTACCACTGCCTTGGTTGCCACCGCCAGTCTGAGAATCATCCCCCTCATTGCCACCGGCACCGCCGCCAGCTCCTGGTTCATCTACTGCATCCCAAGGAATAAAATCAACATAGTAGTTATCCATTGATGTCACAAGTTCATCTGTCCAAGTTTCATTTGCTCCAGGATAATAAGCTGTTGTCTTCTGTCCACTCTTCAAACCAAACATATCACTGCCAAATTCCGGAGCATCACCATAGAAATATACAGTTTTCAATCTTCTACACCATTGAAATGTACCAGTACCTATACTTTTTACTGTAGACGGAATAGTAATTGAACCAATTCCTGCCCACTGGAAAGCATATGCACCGATAGTTTCTACTCCATATGGAATATTAATTGATGTCAAAGAATTGCACCAACAGAAAGCTCCCTTGCCAATAGATTTAACAGTAGATGGCAGTGTAACACTTGTAAAATTATAACCTGTACCGTTATAACCATCATCGTTATATCCACATCCATAGAAAGCATAATCACCTATGGAAACAAGTCCTTCAGGAAGCACCACACTTCCTAACTGTGTACAGTCAGAAAATGCTGAACCGCCAATGATTGTTATATATTTTGGGAAATCTACATCAATAAGATTAGTACATCCATAAAACATACCGCTTGGAATATATGTCAGACTGTCCGGAAGAACAATTGATTTTAGGCTGACACAATATTCAAATACATTTATACCTGCAGATACAACCGTTTCCGGAATGGATACAGTTGTTAGGCTGTTGCAAGCAGAAAATGCATCCTGTCCCAGATGAGTAATACCTGCTGAAACCTCTACAGATTTAATTTTGCTTTTCTGGCTGTACCACGGAGCATATACAGCCTTTGTGCCATCATAATCGTACATAGCACCAGAACCAGTGAGTTTCAATACACCATCATCTGTCAGTTCCCAAGTAATATTTTCACCGCAATAATTGCTGCTGTCTGCATTCATTTCTACCCAGTTCAATGTTCCACCATAACCACTGCCTGTAACAGCAGAAGTATATGTTGTGTTTCCTTTTGGGTAGTAGCAAGTGCCTGTAACACCACCGAATGAGTTGTAATCGATTGATGGTGCATCACCTTCGAAATAAATATCTTTAAGTCCGAAACAGCAATAGAATGCACCCTTCAAAGTTTTTACTGATGCTGGTATTGTGATTTCTGTAAATGCATGGCATCCCCGGAAAACATACTGGTTTAAAGCTGTCAGGCCTTCCGGCAGCTTTGTAATTACCATCACCCTGCAATCATCAAAACCATGGTCACCTATATGTGTAATAGTTTCAGGCAATTCACCTGTTGCCATTTTATAACAGTTTTTGAACGCGTGGTTCCCCACATACTGCAGATTTGATGGAAGTTCCATTGTACCTATCTGGTCACATCCATAAAATGCGTATGAGTCAATTTTTACAACTGTATCAGGAATATCTATTGATGTAAAATTACATTCATAGAAAGTATACGCTTTGATTTCAGTCAGATTAGCAGGTAATTCGATATTCACTATACCTGAACTATAAAATGCGTGTGATCCCAGTGAAGATACACTGTCAGGCAGTGATATAGTACTAAGGCTGGTACAGTTTCTAAAAGCACCATCTCCAATAGATTCCACAGAATCAGGAATATTGATGGATATCAAAGCTGTACAACCATCAAAAGCATAGTCACCTATGATATTTACATTTTCAGGCAAAGTTATGGATTTTAAATTTGTACATCCTGAAAAAGCATTATTATCCAAAATTTCAAGATTTTCAGACAAAATCATTTCCTCTATAGCAATGCCAAAAGGTGTTGCCCCCAAATGCTTTACAGATTGTGGCAATACAACAGAAATGAATACCGTGCTTGTTCCCGAAAATGCATTGTCGCCTATATATTCAAGACTTTCAGGTATGTTTATTGATGTGATACCTAAACACCCCTCAAAAGCATTACCATTAACAACTTTTACAGTGTCCGGAATATCTATCGCAGTAAGATTACTGCAACCTGAAAAAGCACCACCGCCTATAGTTTCAAGATTTTTTGAAACTGTAATGCTTTTTAGTTTATGGTTACCATAAAAAGCACCATTTCCAATTGTTACAACCGAATCAGGTATTACAATATTTTCCAATACAGGATTTAAAACACCGCCATAACCCTCACCATGTGAATGACCAAACGCATAATCACCTATTTCAGTTACTTTGTCATGGATAGAAACACTTGTAATAGCCTGATTTTTAAATGCATTCGGACGAATTTTTGTAACACTGTTAGGTATAACAATATCAGTCAGCTTTTCACCATTTATACAGAGGTTAAATGTAACGACTTCATTGTAATCAACTATATCCAGATATAAATTTTTGCTCTCATCAAGCCAGGATTCCAGACTGGAAATATGTACATTTTCAACAGAGATGCAGTCCTCGAACCGTCCACTCATATTTTTCACACCGTCGCCAAGATATATATCAGTCAGGTATGCACAGTTATAAAAGGCTCTGCCTCCGATAGTTTCTACACTGTCAGGAATAACTATTTCTCCTATCATAAAGCCAGAAAATGAATAGTTACCTATGTGTGTAATACCTTCTTCAATCACAACATTACTGTTGATCAACCTATCCCACGGTGAATTTGTTCGTTGAGTAGATTTGTCAAGTTCATAATCATACATCGGCCCTGAGCCATAAATTGTAATTGTTGCTGTGGCACTTTCATATTTCCAGTATACATTTTCACCACATTTATTGTCATCTGTAACTACTGTGGTTATTTCTTCATCTGTTCCTGTAGTCGCTGTATCTTCCGCAAATGCCTGCACAGGAATAATATTGATGAACATCATTATTGAAAGCAAAAACGCAACCAAACGTCTCATATCGTTTCTCCCGAAATATAATTTTATATATCAATAATTATAGTACACATACATAAATAATTCAAATTATGCGTGATTTTTCTTAATAACATTGTCACTTCTACAAACAAAAAACGCTGCCAATACTGGGTACCCATAAGACAGGATACAACATATTATCTATGATTATAGCATCTGGCAGTCGAGGTTAGCAAAAAACATAATGAGCGATGCATGGTTTGAATGACCAGGTATCGCTCACTTTACATCTGTGACAAAGTTCACATTTTAAGGTATATCCATTACAATCTAAGTGAAAACAGACGATTGATTGGAGGTATCATTATGGCTCAGAACTTAACGTACACCCAATGTGGTGATTACTATATCCCTGACATCAGATTAGCGCACACAGAAGCACAGAAACTCGGCAAATATGGCAGGATGCGTAGAACATTCTTCGAGCAGAACAATCCAATGCTCCTGAACGACATGATTCTGACGGAGAGCTTGTTCCCGCATCTGTGGGAAGTATAGCAGACTTGTGAGAAGTGAATGGAGTTATTGATGGCGAAAACCTGAAAAACTTTGCTGAACAGTACAACAGAGAAATCGGTAAGAGCGTTGCTATCAGACACGGCGTTCATTCATCCGACTCTTCCCCATTTGCTGACAAAGGCGTGCCTTCACTTGGTCTGTCACGCGGCAGCAGAACAGCAGACATTCATACAAGAATGGACCTGATGTTCCCACTGTCAGCTGAACAGCTGGTTAAAGATGGTGAATGGGCAATCGGCTTTATCAGCCGCGCTGCAAACGCAGTAAGACTGCCAGTTGACCCAGGTATGCCAGATGATATGAAAAAACAGCTGGACAAATACTTTGCAAGAGATAAAGTACCTTTCAAAAAAGAA
>JAFZDX010000148.1 GCA_017560985.1 Oscillospiraceae bacterium | reverse complement strand
TTAGAAATAAGGAATGTACAATCGAACTGGGTTTTGTTCTTTCTGACCTGCTGAATGCCTATGAAAGAGCATCTGCACATTGCTCCAATGTAGCTATCGCAGTTATAGAGTCAGCTTCTGCCGGCTTTGCACCACACGAATCTTCAAGAAACTACAGACGAAGCGAAGATTCATCCTATCAGGAAATATACAGAAGAAATAAAGCAAGATTTTCCCTTAGTTAAAATAAATTTGCCAGTTGCCCCGCGGTATTTTACTGCGGGGCAAAACCTTTGTGGATAACTGTAGCCATTATTAATTAAAAGTAAAAATGCGATAAACTGTTCTGTAAACCCTGATTTTAAACAGTTGCAAAATAAAAAAAGATGGTACTCAATTTTAGAAACTGAATACCATCTCTTAAGTTAAAGGGTTAAATGCAAGGCTCTTTTTATAATTCGTATCAGCATTTTCTCACCATTTGTCTGTGATTTTCTGCCTTTCTTTAGTATTTTATGTCAATATGTTTACATACTTATCTACCCTATTATAATACACTATTTTTTTCAAAAGTCTAAAAAAGAAAAACATCCGGCCATCACCTTTGTGGCAATGGCCGGAAAATATTATATGCTGTCTGCACTTCCTATATGGAACTGAAATGTTGTGTCATAGACGGTTTCTCCATCAGAGAAAGATGCGGTTATTGTATAGTGTGCAGGCCAGTTCGGTGTTTCAAACTCAAACTCCTCTGACCGTGGGGCAAGTGTAAGCGTATATCCGGATGTGTAATTCCAGTTTTCTATAAAGATTTCCACATTGGAAACAGGCGGTGTTGAAAACTTAAGTTTTCCGCCCAGATAATCAACTGTACCGCCGTAAATTCCCGGTCCGTCGTAAAGGTCCAGCTGTATATCTCTCAAAACATCAGTTTCTTCATTGTTATGGCGAACATATTTTGTAATCTTTGCGGTGAGTGTGTGGTCAAAATAGCCGGAACTGTCGTGCAGTGCCACATCAGCCACCGGCAGTGGCGGTACAATAAAATCCACATATTCCCAGTCAACAGGCTGTGGCAGATGATAGGTTCTCCACTCATCCCTTTCATCTGCGGTATAAAGCACACGGATATAGTCTGTGTGCAGTTCCACAAATACCGAGCCATATTCTCCGCCATATCTTATTTCAACCACTTTCCCATCACCGGAATAGCTGTAGTTGCCTGTTGTTTCCTGTGTTGGCAGGCTGGAGATATACTGTGTCAGCGCCATTGTGTCCACGTTGTCTGTTTTGGCGTCATATTCACCGCCCTCAACTGTGATACTGTGGGCGATAAAATCTGTCAGATTATGGCCACGGTAAACCGTGTCAGATCCCATCTGCTCACCGTAAGCCAGCGCCACATAACCGTTGGACATACACAACACAAAGAATACCACTGTCACCACCAGCGCACCAGTTGAACGCTTCTGTGGTTTTACAATGGATTTCAGTCTGTATCGCATAGAGGAGAGCGAAGCGGAAAGGCAGGTGGTGAAACCTCTGTCATCCCCTGCTGTATTCAGAATAAGATTGGCATACTGATATCTTGTGGCATCATCTGCCCCCAGCAGTACAGATTCATCACAGCACAGTTCGGTGTCTTCTGCACTTTTCTTCATGGCATACCACATCAGCGGGTTAAACCAGCACATAGCGGTGCAGAACATCATAAAAAATTTTGACCGGCTGTCTTCACGGCAGATATGTATCAGTTCGTGACGGAAAATCAATCGCAACTCATCGGCAGTATAGTGTTTTTGTGGCAGTACAACCCTGGTACTGCGTCTGGACAGACCTATTGTCAGCGGTGTGGCCGCTTCTTCACTTACCACAAGTCTGAATTTAGATTTGTAGACCTGCAGATCATCTATCTCAGACTGAAACAAATCCAGGATTTCACTGTCAGTTACGGGAACGGCGTTTTTCAGCAGTTTTCGGCGGAAAATCAGATGCTGTGCTATATTCCACAGGAAAACCCCACAAAATCCTATAAGCCATACCACAGAAAGCACTGTTACGGTTTTTCTTGTGGTGTGAATTATAAAAATTGGATGTGCCACCTTCATAAAATCGTGGTTCATCAGATACAGATAGTTTGGCAGCAGCCACAGCATTGCACAGGTGCGGGCGCTGATATGCCTGCGCAAAAATTGTAACGCAGGTAAAAGCAGAATATAGTAAAGGGAAATACTGATAAAAATTTCAAAGCACAGTGCCAGCATCATTTTAAATGTGGATTCTGTGCCAATAAACTTAAGGCCCAATGCCAAAAGAGCAAACAGGTAAATTGGCAAAAAACACCCGTTTATAAGCGGGCGGTATCTCTGGCCATTCTGTGCCAGGGCTTCGTCCCCATATTCCGTGTCATATCTGGAAAACACATCAAATGCCAGCACAAGACCTAACAACCCTACAAAAAAGATTTTCAGCACAAAGTTTTCGCTCATAATTCATCCCTTTCCAGAAGGGTGCGCAGATGTGCAATTTCATCTTTTGTCAGCCCGCTGTCACACAGGGCATTGGCCAGAACAGAGAGATTACCACCGCAAAGTTTCTGGATAAAAGTCTTGCTCTGTGCGGCAATGTAATCTTCCTGGGAAACAAGTGGAGTATAATAACTTCTGCGCCCGTTCTTTTCGATGGTTATAAAGCCTTTTTCACACAGCCTTGTCAGCAGTGTCAGCAATGTGGTCATTGCCATAGGGTGTGCTTCAAACAGTATTTTTTCAATATCTGCCCTTGCCACCGGCGGCTGGCAGGCCCATACAGCCTGCATAACTTCCTGCTCTGCATCAGGCAGGCGGCGGATAGTGTTTTTCATATCATCACTCCTCTACATTTGTAGTGTTAACTTTATTCTACGGCTGTAGAGTTGTTTTGTCAATATCTCTGTATAGTCTGTCTGCTGATTGATGCAACAATATGTTTGTTTTAATGCTGACAATAGGATATAATTATTTAAAAGTAATTGTAAAAGGAGTACCGCTATGATTTACGAACTTATTTTCAGCGCTACGGGACGCACAGAAAAAGTGCTGGATATTTTTTCTGCCCGGTGGACTGGAGAAAAAATAAGAATAGACCTGTCTGATGTTAATTTTGACCGGGGAAAATATAATTTTACAGCCAGCGACGTGGTAATTGCCGCTTCTTCTGTTTACGAAGGACGACTGCCTGCCCCAGTTGCCGAAAGGCTGGGCAGACTGAAAGGCAACGGTGCAAAAGCGGTGCTGATGACTGTTTTTGGCAACCGTGCCATTGATGATGCACTGATAGAAATGAAAAATGTGATGACAGAGGCAGGCTTTGTGCCTGTGGCGGCTGTGGAAGCATCTGTACAGCATTCCATTATGCCACAGGTCGCACCAACACTCCCTGATGATGAAGATAAAAAAGAGTTGGCTGAATTTGCACAGAAAGTGCAGGATGTGCTGGCAGTAAAAACCGAGTTTGGCCCACTGTCTGTGCCAGGTAATTTCCCATATAAAAAACTTGGTGGTCTGCCAATAAAACCAAAAGCAGACAGGAAATGTACAGCCTGCGGTCTGTGTGCCGAAAAATGCCCTGTGGGTGCTATTCCAAAAGACAACCCAAAAATCACAGACAAGGACAAGTGCATAAACTGTATGCGATGCACCGAAATATGCCCTGTTGATGCCCGTGATTTTCCACAAGTACTTATATCCGCAGTACATATGGTGCTGAAGTCAAAGGTAAAAGACCGCAAACCAAACAAGCTTTATATGGCAGAATAAAAACAAACCGACCTGTTGTCAGGTCGGTTTTTCCATATTATAAATCCATATTTGCTACACGGATAAACTCTGCCATTTCTCGTGTCAGCCACTTGTCTTTGTGATAAAAAATCTGGCGGTACATAGAAATCTGCGGTTCGTCTGTGTCCACAATGGCCAGTCTGCCCTCTTCCACACTTTTTTCAACGGCGAATTTTGGAAGGAAAGACATACCGTTGTTCAGTTCCACCATTTTCAGGATAAATTCAGTATCGCTGATTTCTACAAAAGGGGTCAGTTCTATGTTTTTGGATGCCAGAAATTTATCCAGCGCTCTGCGGTAGTTGGCATTTTTCTCTGTAAGGAAAAAAGGCTGGTCCAGAAAATCTTCTATATGCACATCTTTCTGCCCGGCAAAACGGCAGTTACTGGAACACACGAAAACAACAGGTTCTTCCTCTTCCATTTCTTTGTTCCAACTGTTGGAATATCTTGGCTCGTCAAGAAAGTACACCACATCAACTTTGTTGTGTTCCATCATCTCCAGCAATGGGTCAGGAGAGTCGAATACAATGCTGATGTTCATTTTCGGGTGGTGCTCACGGAAATATGTCAGCAGCGCAGGCAGTTTGGTAAAACACAGAGATTCGTTTGTACCTATAACCAGTCTGCCGTCCAGTTCGCCATCCGGGCGCAGTTCGTTTTTGGCGTGGTTTACTTCTTTGAAAATATTGTGTGCGCGCACCAGTAACTTTTCACCCCGGTTGGTCAGGATTACCTGTTTGCCCATTCTGTCAAACAGTTTTACACCCAGTTCGTCTTCCAGGTTTTTAATCTGTATAGTTACTGCCGCCTGGGTATAGCCCAGACTTTCGGCCGCTTTTGAAAAACTGCCCATTTTGGCAGCATTTATAAATGTCCACAGCTGACGGGATTCCATAATCTACCTCATAAATAATTTTTAATGAATATATAAAAACCATTAATTTGATTAAATACTGACTTAATGTTATATTAAAATTGTCAAAAGGTCAATAGGAAAGTGACTTTTGATAAGCAATTACTATGGGATTGTAAATCACACTATAATTTTTTCTCAGATACAAAAAGAGCGGTAGGGGAAGACCGCTCTTTTTGTTTTGCCTTTCAGATATAGCAGCACAAATATATATGTATGTAACCATTATCTGGAAAATCAGCGCAAAACAGATATAAATCAAATTAATGTATAAGATAAAATCCATTAATTTGATTTATCAAAATACTGTGCTATATTTAAACCGACAAATTTATCACCTATACTTTAAGGAGAACAATTATGACTGGTAAAAAATTCAAAATGGGTCTTATCCCAAAACTGATTATTGCAATCATTGTCGGTATTCTTATCGGCCTCTACATGCCGGAATTTGTGGCAAGAGCTGTTGTTACACTTTCAGGCTTTTTCAGCACATTTCTTAAATTCGTTGTACCACTGATGATTCTGGCATATGTTACTATGGGTATTGCTGATCTTTCACAGGGTGCAGGTAAATTGCTGATTATCACTGTGGCACTGTCCTATGCATCCACACTTATTGCAGGGTCTTCTTCATATCTGGTGGCATCTACACTGTTCCCAAGTTTTATGAGCCCTCAGGCACTGGACCAGATCGCTGCAACCAGCGGTGTTTCTGTATCACCATATTTTTCAATTTCAATTCCTCCTCTGCTGGACACACTGTCAGCAGTAGTGCTGGCATTTGTAATGGGGCTGTGTCTGTCTACAATGCGCGGCAAAGAAATCGGTGACAGCCTGTACAATGTTATGAGCGATTTTTCAAAAATCATCGACAAAACACTGCACACAGCAATTATCCCACTGCTGCCACTGTATATCTGCGGTACATTTGTTGATATGACACGCAGCGGTAAAACATTTGCTATCCTGGGCATTCTGTGGAAAGTATTCCTGGTTGTTATTGCAATGCATATAATCTGTATTGTTCTGCAGTTTGTAACGGCTGGTTTTGTAAGCGGTAAAAATCCGGTTCAGTTGTTGAAAAACCAGATTCCTGGTTATACAACAGCTCTTGGAACACAGTCTTCTGCCGCAACAATCCCAGTAAACCTGCAGTGTGCAGAAACACATGGTATCAGCGAAGAAATCAGAAACTTTGTTGTACCTCTTTGTGCAAATATACATATGGCAGGTTCTATGATTACAATCACAGCCTGTGCAACAGCAGTTTGCCTTATGAATCAGCTGCCAATCAGCCTGGCAACAGTTATCCCATTCATTATGACATTGGGTGTGGCTATGGTTGCGTCCCCAGGTGCACCGGGCGGTTCAATTATGACAGCACTGCCTTTCCTGTATATGATATTCGGTACAGTTGCAGGAGACCCTAACGGCCCTATCTGCGCAATTATGGTAGCTTTGTACATCACACAGGACTCTTTCGGCACAGCCTGCAATGTATGCGGTGACAACGCAATCGGCATTATCGTAGACACAATTTACAAAAAGAAAATCAAAAACAAATAATAAAGGAGAAAACATGGCATTTATCAGCGTATTTGAAGTGCTGGGTCCAAATATGGTTGGCCCATCCAGTTCACACACAGCCGGCGCCAGTGCAATAGCTTATCTGGCACAGAAAATGCTGGGTGAAAAGGTAAAATCAGCCAGCTTTACACTTTATGGTTCCTTTGCCAAAACATACCGCGGTCACGGCACAGACCGTGCACTTATCGGCGGTATAATGGGTTATGAAACAGATGATACACGTATCCGCAAATCTTTTGAAATTGCAGACAGTCTGGGCATTTCCTATCAGTTTATCGAAAACCACGAAGATACAGAAGTCTATCCAAACACAGTTGAAATTGCCATGACAGGGGAAAACGGCAGACAGATGACTGTCCGTGGCGAATCCATCGGTGGCGGCAAGGTCAGAATTGTTGGTATCAATGGTGTAGAAGTGGATTTTTCTGGTGAATACAGTGCAGTTATTGTAATCCAGCAGGATAAACCTGGCGTGGTTGCACATATCACAAAATGTATCAGTGACAGAAAAATCAACATTGCATTTATGCGTCTTTTCCGTGAAGCAAAAGGGCATACAGCATACACAATAGTTGAATCAGATGGTAATCTGCCACAGGAAATCGCAGACGAAATCAAACAGAATGAATTTGTCCGTGATGTAATGATAGTACAGGCTTAAGGGGGAGAGAAGATGGATTTTAAAAACGCAAAAGAATTGCTGTCGCTGTGTATGGAAAATGATTTATCCATTTCCCAGGTTATGAGAAACAGGGAAATTATACAAACAGGCAAATCACAGCGGGAAGTGTATTCCAGAATGGCAAAAGCTCTTTCCATTATGAAAACATCTGCCCACAGCGCTATTACTGAAGACCTGAAATCAATGGGTGGCCTTATCGGTGGCGAAGCCAAAAAACTGCAGGCATATCAGTCACAGGGCAAAAACATCTGTGGCAATCTGCTGAGTAAAGCTATTATGTACGCAATGGGCGTACTGGAAGTAAATGCTACAATGGGTGTGATTGTTGCCGCCCCTACAGCAGGCAGCTGCGGCGTAGTGCCGGGCATGTTGCTGGCAATGCAGGAAGAATACGGTTTTTCAGACAGTCAGCTGATTGATGCATTGTTCAACGCAGGTGCCATAGGTTACCTGGCTATGAGAAATGCCACAGTTGCTGGTGCAGTAGGCGGTTGCCAGGCAGAAGTTGGTGTGGCATCAGCTATGGCTGCATCAGCCGCAACAGAACTTATGGGTGGCTCTCCACAGATGTGTCTGGCAGCAGCATCAACAGTTCTGCAGAATATGCTGGGCCTGGTATGTGACCCTGTAGGCGGTCTGGTGGAATATCCTTGTCAGAACAGAAATGCTTCCGGTGTGGCAAATGCACTTATCGCCAGCGAAATTGCACTGGCAGGTATCCCACAGCTCATTCCTTTTGATGAAATGCTGGATACTATGTATGCGGTAGGCAAACGCATTCCAATGGAACTGCGTGAAACCGCTATGGGCGGCTGTGCAACAACACCGTCAGCCTGTGCAGCTTGTGGTATATGCAAATAATCTTTATATTTTGACTTATTGAAAAAGACGCCTTTGTTAAGGCGTCTTTTTGTATGAAAATCAGCTCTGGCTGTTTGGTCTGGCAAATACTGATGCTATAAATCCAAAAATCAGGCTGGCGGCTACACCGCCGGCACAGGCGGTGAACCCACCTGTAAATATACCCACTATGCCGTTTTTTGCCACGGCTTCTTTCATACCCTGTGCCAGGGTATGGCCGAAACCGATAATAGGCACAGTTGCCCCTGCACCGGCAAAGTCTACCACTGGCTGCCACAGCCCCAGGGCGGAAAGTATAACACCGCTGACTACAAAACCAACCAGTATCCTGGCAGGTGTCAGCTTTGTCAGGTCTATCAGTATCTGACCCATTACGCATATTATGCCACCTGTTACAAATGCCCACAGATAATTCATATATCCTCCTTGCTTGCCACTATTTCCACCAGATGTGCCACGGAAGGTATGCTTTCTTTCTGCATAGTTGTAGTGGTGGACAGTAATGCCCCTGTGGCCATAAACAGTATTTTCTTCAGTTCTTTTTTCTCGAATTTAGGCAGTATATCTGCCGCCAGAACACTGCCACTGCAGCCACAGCCACTGGCACCCGCAGGCACATTCTGCCTTTTGTTGTTGTAAATCACCAGACCGCAGTCTATATGGTTTACCAGCTGGAAACCTTCCCTTGCCATCAGCTGCTTCAACAATTCAGTGCCGATACTGCCCAGGTCACCGGTATATATGGCATCATACTCTGCCGGTTTTTTGCCGCTGTGTATAAAATAATCCACCAACGTGGCGGCTGCCGCAGGAGCCATTGCCGCACCCATATTGTTGGCATCAGTTATACCCAGGTCAACTATTTTGCCGAAACACACCCTGCTGATGAAAGGTCCTTTGCCTTCTCTTTCCAAAAACACATTTGCCGCCCCTGTCACTGTCCACTGGGCTGTGGGGGTTCG
>JAFZDX010000147.1 GCA_017560985.1 Oscillospiraceae bacterium | reverse complement strand
CTTTCACTGCCGCGGCCTACACCCATCCATACAGCGCCCAGACCTTCGTATGCAGCCTGCAGCAGCAGGTTCTGTGTGGCGGCGCCCAGGTCCTGCTCGGTAAACAGCGGTGCGCGCATACCCTGTTTTTCCAGGACGATAACACCCAGTGCAGCACCAGGCAGCATTTTTGCATACTGGCTGAAATCTGCCAGTTTTACCAGTGTTTCTTTATCGTCTATAACAATAAATTCCCATGGCTGCTGATTTGTGGCAGATGGTGCCTGCATTGCGGCGCGCATCAGTCTTTCCACTACATCAGCTTCAATTTTTTTATCAGTGTATTTACGCACACTTCTGCGGTTGAAAATAATTTCCATAACAATACCTCTATATTTATAATACTATATTTAATTATACAGTTATATTGATAATTATCAACATCATTTCAATAAAATGTTGAATTAATATCACTTTTGGGGTATCATTGAATTAAATGATTTCGTATTAAATAAAGGAGAATATATTATGGATTACAAACAGGTTCTTGAACAGGCCCGTGGCAACATCGGCCCATATTGCAAAGCCTGCCCGGTGTGCAACGGCAAACGGTGCAAAAACCAGATTCCTGGTCCAGGTGCAAAAGGCAATGGCGACGTGGCTATCCGCAACTATGACAAATGGCAGGAAATCCGCATAAATATGGATACACTGTGCGAAAATGTTACACCAGACACTTCTGTTGAAATTTTCGGCAAAAAATTCGACATTCCTGTATTTGCAGGCCCTGTGGGTGCAGTTAAACTTCACTATGGCGAAAAATATACAGACGAAGAATACAACGACATAATCATCAGCGGTGCAAAAGATGCAGGCATTGCCGCATTCACAGGTGATGGCACAAACCCTGCTGTTATGCAGGCTGCCGCAAAAGCCATCACAAAGTATGAAGGCTGTGGCGTTCCTACTATCAAACCTTGGAATATTGACACAATAAAAGAAAAGTTTGACCTTATCAAAGAAAGCGGCTGTTTTGCAGTAGCAATGGACGTAGATGCTGCAGGTCTGCCATTCCTTAAAAATATGACACCACCTGCAGGTGGCAAAACAGTCCAGCAGATGAAAGAAATCGTTTCACTGTCACCTGCACCGTTTATCGTGAAAGGTGTTATGACTGTAAAAGGCGCACTGAAAGCAAAAGAAGCCGGTGCAGCTGCTATCGTTGTTTCCAACCACGGCGGCAGAGTTCTGGACGGCACACCATCCACTGCAGAAGTTCTGCCTGAAATTGTAAAAGCAGTTGGCGGAGAAATGAAAATCATCGTTGATGGCGGCATCCGCACAGGTCTGGATATTTTCAAAGCCCTGGCACTGGGTGCAGATGCAGTAATCATCGCACGCCCATACGTTACAGCAGTTTACGGCGGTGCACAGGAAGGTGTAAAAGCCTACACTGACAAACTGAAAGCTGAACTGGCAGACATTATGTCTATGTGCGGTGCAAAAACAATAGCTGACATCAGCAGCGATATGCTGTTTTAAAAAGGAGATATTATGGAAAGCAGAATCAAAGGTAAAATTGCAATAGTTACAGGCGCAACAAGTGGCATCGGCTGGGCATCAGCCATTGAACTGGCAAAACTGGGCGCAAATGTTATTATTTCAGGCCGCAGACAGGAAAGACTGGATGCACTGGGCAAAGAACTGGATGCACTGGGCGTAAAACACTATCCTCTGATTATGGATGTAAGCAAATCAGCAGATGTGAAAGAAAAAATGGCTTCTCTGCCAGAAGAATGGAAAGATATTGATATTCTTATCAACAACGCAGGTATGGCAGTTGGCACAGAAAAAGTTTTCGAAAGCGAAATGGAAGACTATGACGTGGTTATCGATACAAACGTTAAGGGCGTGCTGTATATGATTAAAGCAGTTGTACCACAGATGGTTGAAAGAAAAGCCAAAGGCGTAGTGGTTAATATGGGCAGTGTTGCAGGCAACATCGCATACGGTGGCGGTGCAGTTTACTGCGGCAGTAAAGCAGCTATCCGTTATATCACAGACGGCCTGCGTATAGACCTTATGGACACTCCAATCAGAGTAACCTGTATCGAACCAGGCCTTGTTGAAACAGAATTCTCAATTATCCGTTTCCGCGGCGACAAAGACAAGGCAAAAGCTGTTTACACAGGTATTGATGCACTTACAGCAGATGACATCGGTGCGGCAGTTGCGTACGTTTGCAACCTGCCTGAAAATGTGCAGATTCCAGAAATGATTCTCACACCTGCAAACCAGGCAGACAGCATCAACAAATATTATCAGAAATAATAAACTTTCAAAGTACAGGCACAGCATCTGCTGTGCCTGTTGCTTTGTAATGTTGTTTTTATCGTTGGATTGTTGATTTTTTGTCAATCTGTACAAAACATCTGTGTTTCATTGGGAGATACACACATTGTTCTTTTATTCCATAAATGATATACTGTTAATATTATTGTGAACCGATATATGAAAAAGGAGAATTATTATGATTCGTTTTGAATGCGACTATGCAGAAGGTGCATTGCCTGAAATTCTTGACCTTCTGATTAAAACAAATATGGACCAGACACCTGGTTACAGTGTGGATGTTTATTGTGACAGAGCAAGACAGCTGATAAAAGAAGAATGTAATGCACCAGATGCTGACGTACACTTTATGGTTGGTGGCACACAGGTAAACAAAACTGTTATACAGTCTGTGCTTCGCGCACATCAGGGTGCAGTGGCGGCCTCCACAGGTCACATCAACACCCACGAAAGCGGCACTATCGAAGCAGGCGGCCACAAAGTACTGACTATTCCAAGCGACGACGGCAAAATCACAGCACAGCAGGTGAAAGATTTGCTGGTGGCTCATTTTACTGACCCTACTATGGAACACACAGTTCAGCCAGGTATTGTTTACATTTCCAACCCAACAGAAAACGGCACTATGTACAACAAGGCTGAACTGGAAGCACTGCGCGCTGTGTGTGACGAATACGATATTCCGCTGTTCCTTGACGGCGCCCGTATGGGTTATGGTCTTGCTGCACCTGACAATGATATGACACTGGCTGACTATGCACGTATCTGCAATGTGTTCTACATCGGTGCAACAAAAGTGGGCGCACTGTTTGGCGAAGCCATTGTTATCAGTGATGACAAACTGAAAAAAGATTTCCGTTATCATATCAAACAGAATGGCGGCCTGCTGGCAAAAGGCAGACTGCTGGGTATTCAGTTCCTGGGTCTGTTTGACGAAAGAAAACTGTATTACAAAGTTTCACAGCACGCAATTTCACAGGCTATGAGAATTAAAAAAGCATTTGAAGATGCTGGCTGCAAATTCCGTTATGCTTCACCAACAAACCAGCAGTTCCCAATACTGCCAAATGACGTTATGGATAAACTGGGTGAAAAATATGCTTTCAGCTTCTGGGAAAAAGTGGACGAAAATCACACCTGTGTACGTTTCTGCACCAGCTGGGCAACAGATGAAAGCAATGTTGATAAACTGATTGAAGATATCAAAGCAGTATTTTAAATAAAATGTAGGGGACGGCCTCCCGGACGTCTATACAACACACCAAAACGTAAGGTACGATGCCCACATCGTCCCGTGAAAACAAACCGTAGGGGATGGCCTCCCGGACATCCCGAAATATATAACGAGGAGATTTTATTATGAAAGTTAAAGAAATGCATCAGATGGTTATGGACCTGGTTGGTCTGGAATTTATGCCAGAAGATTCAGGTATCGTTTTTGACAACGAAAAGGAAGTTAAAAAAGTTCTTGCCGGTATCGATATGGACAAAACAATGCTTATGCTGGCAAAACAGCTGGGCTTTGACTGTGTGGCACAACACCACCCAGCAGGCATTATGAACCCAAACATTTCCGAACTGTTTGGCCGTGACCATATGAAAAAACTTATGGAATGTGGTGTTCCTGCAAACCACGCACACAAACTGGCATATGCTGGCAAAGTGAAGAGAAACCAGAGAATGCACTCACAGAACAGAACACAGATGTACGATGTTGCAAAACTGCTGGATATTTCTGATGTTGCTTATCACACACCAGCTGATATTCTGGCTGAAAGATATGTACAGGCCAGAATGGACAAACTGATGGAAGAAAAACCAATGTGCACAGTTCAGGATATTATTGATAACCTTATGGAAATCAGGGAATATGCACAGGCACTGGAAGGCCAGCAGCCAGAAGTATGGGTTGGCACACCAAATAGCCCAGCAGGCAAAATCTATGTTGAAATGTATGGCGTAGGCGCACCAACAGCTGAAGAATACAACGCAGCAGCAGATGCAGGTATCGGTACATTTATCTGTATGCACGCTACACCAGAAGTTATCGAAGGTGTACAGAAACACGGCAAAGCAAACCTTATCATTGCAGGCCATATGGCTTCTGACTCACTGGGCTTCAACCAGATTCTTGATGCCTGGGAAAAAGCAGGCGTTGAAATCGTAAGAATCAGTGGCATAGTTTAAAAGTGAATTAATATAATATGTATATTAATATATAACAAAAGGCGGCATCAGCCGCCTTTTATTTTGTATAGAAAATATTACCGGGTATGCTGATAGAAAAATGATTCTGCTTTAAGCAGTGAGCAAGGTCCAGTGTCATTCTGAACGAACAAAGTGAGTGAAGAATCTTTGCTCTGTACAAAACTCCAAAACAAAGATTCTTCGTCGAAATTAGATTTCTCCTCAGAATGACAGTGGTAGGGGACGATGCCCATATCGTCCCGTAAAAAAGACAAGGCGTTATGCCTTGTCTTTCAGTTTTTATCAATTATTTATCTTTTTTAGCTTCTGCCATTTCCTTTTTTGCCAGATATTTGTCGATTTTTTCCACCATTTCAGCAGGTACAACTCTTTCAAATGGGAATACTTCGCTTTCAATCAGTTCAATACCGTAATCCAGTACAAACTGTGTTGTTTTTGCGATTGATTCAACTGACAGGAATTTTGCCAGGTCGTTTCTACAGTGGATAAATGTACCGCCTACGTGGTGGCCGAATCTGATAAAGTTTACAGCTGGTACGCCTTTATCAGCAAATGGGATAGAGTCAGAAGAATAGATTTCCTGTGTTACACCAACATTGTAACCTTTTCTTCTCATAAATGCATCACAGTGTGCAGTTGCTTCT
>JAFZDX010000003.1 GCA_017560985.1 Oscillospiraceae bacterium | reverse complement strand
GGCAGTTTTTCGTTGAAATTAGCAGGTTTTACAGTATCAAGTGGCAGGAATGTGGCACGGCCGCCATTTGTGCTTTTCAGGTACTCAATACCTCTTTTTGCTGCGGCTTCATTTTCCACTACAATATTCTGCAAGGCATAGCCCAGTGCAATTTCAACAGCCGTTTCATAGCCTTTTTCCACACTGATAAGCTGTGCCACACTGCCGTGAACACCACCAAGACCGCCTTCTTTACTGCGTTTCAGCACCTGTTTTACAGAATGCTGAAACCCTTCCATACTGTTTTCCATTTCAGTAAGGATTCGCACCCTTTCCTGTGCCTGGCGCTGGGCAGAGATATTGTCATCTGCCTGTTTGATGGCTGTATCCAGTTTTGTCTGTGCTGAATTTTTCTTCATCACCAGACCGCCACGGATATTCATATTTCTTGTGATTGTTTCGTTGGTCAGATCGATAAACTCTTTTACATCATCGGCCTGCTTTTTGCTCTGCTGTGCATATTCCTGTGCTTTTGCCAGGTTTTCCTTTGCCAGAGAAAGGTTGTCTTTTACGGCCTGGTTTGTGCTGTCGATAGACCCCATTTCGATTCTTTCATCCTGCAGGCGGATGTTTACAGCGTTCATCTGCACAGCCAGCTTGCTTTTTTCATCACCGGACTGTACTGCCTGCATTGCCAGGGCATCCAGCTGCATCTGGAAAGATGCCTGTTTTTTCTGGTTTGTATCAATTTCAGCAGAAATGCTGCTGATTTTTTCTTCCAGACGCTGTTTTTCACCGCTGTCAGCCAGACCTTCATTTTCAAAATCTGCCAGGTCAGTTTCCAGACTGGTTATCTGGTTTGCTGTAAAGTTTTTCTCACTTTCTGCAACAGCTTTTTCACTGACAAACTGACCGATTTCACTTTCAGCCTGTCTGATGGCAGTAATATTTTCATCCTGTTTTACCAGCAGATTGTTGGCATACAGGTATCTTTCTTCAATATATTTTTCAGTTTCTTCCAGTCTGGAATTCACATTGTTGTAATCGTCTGTAAAAATTTCCAGTCTGCGCTGCTGTGCGCGGATAAGTTCTTTGGATTTATCCACTGTGTCAATCCACAGTGAAATTTCCAGTTCTTTTTTCTTTGCTTCCAGCTGTAAGTATTCTTTTGCTTTTTCACTTTCTTTTCGCAGTGGTTCCACACGTTCTTCCAGCCCCATAAGAATATCTGAAAGTCTGGTGATATTACCTTCTGCAGACTGCAGTTTCTTTTCAGCTTCGTTCTTCTTAAAGCGGAATTTGGCAATACCTGAAGCTTCTTCAAATATTTCTCGTCTGCCTTCAGGTTTGGAGGTAACAATTTCGCTTACCTTGCCCTGACCTACAACAGAATAGCCGTTTTTGCCAAGACCTGTGTCAAAAAACAGTTCCTGAATGTCACGCAGTCGCACTCTTGCACCGTTGATATAGTATTCGCTGTCGCCGCCACGGTAATATTTTCTCATTACTGCAACTTCGTCACTTTCCACATCAAAAGCGCCGTCAGTATTGTCCAGTATAAGGCTTACAGATGCAAAACCCATAGGGCTGCGTTTCTGTGTACCGCCAAAAATAATATCTTCCATTTTGCCTGCTGCACGCAGCTGGCTGGAACGGGTTTCACCCAGTACCCAGCGGATAGCGTCAGAGATATTACTTTTGCCGGAGCCATTTGGCCCTACAACACCGGACATACCTTTTTCAAATTCAATTTTAGTTTTTTCCGGAAAAGATTTAAAGCCGTGAAGCTCAATAGCTTTTAAATACACTGTTTTTCCCCTTCCAAAATTATGTAGTCATCATATTCAATGGTGTTGTTTTCTTTTATGGTTACGTTGTAACCAGCCTGTTTCAATGCAATTATGTTTGCCTTTTTCTGCCCTGTAACCTGTGAACGCTGTCTTGGGTTTACCTGCACAGTGTAATCACCCACAGGCATTGTGGCAAAATCCGCTATAAGGCGGTCCAGAAACATTCTGCTTTGCACCAGTTCTTTAAGTGCAGGATGATAAGGTCCTGCCACCAGGCCCAGCTCCATACCTGTGTCGGCATGAAGACCCAGTTTTATAATCCTGATATTTTTTTCGTTGAACATCTTTACTAAAACTGCAGATATTTCCACCGCCTGGTCCACAGTCAAAGGTGTATACATACGGTTTTGGTAAAGCTTTTCAAGTAAAGTGTCTTTCAGGATAAGTGTAGGATAAATGCGGACAGTATCCGGCATTATCTGTATAAATTTTTCTGCTGTATCCACAGCATAGGCCATATAGTCTTTACAGCCGTACAGTCCTGGCATCATCTGCAACCCAAGGGAAAACCCATACTGCTTTATAAGTGCAGATGCTGTAAAAACATCCTGTACTGTATGGCCGCGCAGATTCATTTTCAGCACATCGTCCTGCATACTCTGGGCACCCAGTTCGATGGCTGTTACGCCATATTCTTTCAGAATGTCCAGGATTTCAGCTGTAATTGCGTCAGGGCGTGTGGAACAGCGAATACCCCTTGCCCTGCCCTGCTGTACAAACGGATATGCCGCCTGTAATAAAGACAGCATATATTCCCTGTCAATGGCTGTAAAACTGCCACCGAAAAAGGCTATTTCATAGCTTTTGCCTTCTTCTTTTATGTGTGGCAGAAACTCATCGCACAGTCTTTCCACTTCCCGTGGGGAAGGCGGGTTCTGTGTACCGCTGATTTTTTTCTGGTCACAGAAACTGCACTGGTTAGGACAGCCTTCGTGTGGCACAAATATTGATAAATTTTTATGCTTTGTCATAGCTGTCCTTTCTGTAAACTGTATTTCCGGGACGGGAAACCCGTACCATACGGTTTTGCCGGATATTCCACAATCTCTGCAGGTGAGGCGTTTCGCCTCCCGTAAAAAAACGAACTAATCCTTAAACCCCATCAGTGCCAGGGCTTCTTTTGCAGCAGCCTGTTCGGCCTGTTTTTTGCTTTTGCCTGTACCTTTGCCGATTACGTTACTGTTCAGATGCACTTCCACATTGAACACTTTGTCGTGGTCAGGGCCACTTTCGCCTGTAACCACATAGCTAAGTCTTTCACCAGGGTTTTTCTGGATAATTTCCTGCAGCAGTGTTTTGTAATCTTTCAGTGAAAGGTGTGCATCGTCAAGGAAACGGCGTACAAACTTTTTGGCATTATCCATACCGCCATCCAGGAAAATAGCACCTGTGATAGCTTCAAATGCGTCTGCCAGTATAGATGGTCTGTGGCGGCCGCCTGTGGCTTCTTCGCCTTTGCCCAGCAGCATAAAGTCGCCTATATGCAGCTGGTTGGAATAACCAGCCAGTGCATCTTCGCACACCAGGGCGGCACGCTGTTTTGACATACGGCCTTCTGGCATATCAGGGTTTTCTGTGAACAGTTTTTCACTGGTAATCAGCTGCAGAACCGCATCGCCCAGAAATTCCAGTCTTTCGTTATATGCCAGTCCACCGCGGTTTTCGTTGGCATAGGATGAATGTGTAACCGCAGTTTTCAAAAGGTTTTTATCTCTGAAATGATAGCCGATATTTTTTTCCAGCTGTTTCATTATTCTTTTTCCTCCAGGCTGGCAAGTTTTTCTGCAACAATGCCAGGTACGTTAAATTCTGCACAGAGTTTAGCCTGTCTGATAACATTTTTGAATGCCAATGCATCAGATGCACCGTGAGCTTTGATAACAGGTTTGTTTACACCCATTACAACACCGCCGCCATAGAAACGGTAGTCCATTTTTGATTTGAATGCACCCAGCTGATCTTTCAGCAGAAGTGCGGCAATCTTTGTTTTCAGGCTTGTTTTAAACATTGTTTTCATCATGCCGTACATAAAACCTGCACAGCCTTCAACAGATTTCAGTGCAATATTGCCGGAGAAACCGTCTGCAACCAGTACGTCACAGTGGTCCAGCAGAACATCACGGCCTTCAATGTTGCCTACAAAATTGATATGTGGGTTTGCAGCCATAAGTGCGTGGGCTGTACGCTGAATTTCAGGGCCTTTTGTTTCTTCTGCACCATTGTTCAGCAGACCAACACGGGCATTTGTTCTGCCCATAACTTTTTCCATATAAACAGAACCCATAACTGCAAACTGGTCCAGCATTTCCGGTCTTACTTCGTTGTTTGCACCGCTGTCAATCAGCATAAAACCTTCTGGGTGTGCACCTGGCACAACTGCACCCAGGGCAGGGCGTTTACAGCCTTTAAGTCTTTTTACGATGAATGTAGACCCCATAAGAACAGCACCTGATGAACCGCCGGAAACCATTGCATCACCTTCGCCATCTGCCAGTGCTTTGAAAGCTACGTAAAGAGATGTAGTTGTTCTTTTCTTTACGATAGACATTGGGTCTTCGTGAATATCAAAAATATCATCTGCCTGTTTGAATGTGATACCTGCCAGGTCAATGTTGTTTTCTTTACAGCAAGCTTCCATTTTTGCAATATCGCCAACTGCCAGGATTTCAACACCCAGTTCTTTTACAGCATCAGCTGCACCTTTAAGTGGCTGAAGTGGAGCGTGGTCGCCACCAAATGCGTCGAGAATAATTTTCATTTCAGTTTCTCCTTTCAATAGAGAGTTATGTAAATAAGTTGATTATCAATATAATTTGCTGCCGCAATATGGGCAGTAAGCATAGTCTTGCTGTACTTTACCACCACAGTATGGGCAATAGCGTACATCGCCTGCATCAATATGGCGTGGTGCGCTGTCATAACCTGTGTTTCTGTATTCAGTGTACTCGTAGAAATCAGGATTGTTTTTTCTTTGTCTGTAAGCTGTATACCGCTGTGCAAAACCTTTCAGCGATGTATAAAGGCAAAAAGCACCAACTATATAAAATATTACCGGTGCACCGCCTCTGAAAGCGGTATAAAGCCAGAACAGTATAAACAGTACTGAAATACCGGCGCCAATAACTGAATCACCGCTGCCATTAGGCAAATTTCTTCTGCTCATTTAAACCTCCTGAACAGTCAGGTCTATCTCTTCGATTGCAGCCTTGCCTCTAACGGACAGTGCCATATATCTTTCACGTTTGTCACGGATATGATTTTCCAGCGGTGGCAGGATACCCATATTTGCACCCATTGGCTGGAAGTCTTTGTTAGGTGTGGTAATGTAATTCAGCAGTGCGCCGCTGATGGTTGTCAGGGCTGGAATCTGTGGCTGTGTTTCGTTCAGTCTGCACCATACAAAATAGCCTGCCAGCAGACCACACATACTGCTTTCTGTATAGCCTTCCATACCTGTAATCTGGCCTGCAAAATACACATTTGGGTATTCTTTCAGGTTCAGTGTGTTATTCAGCACAACCGGTGAATTGATAAAGCTGTTGCGGTGCATTACACCATAACGCACAAACTGTGCATTTTCAAGCCCCGGAATCATACCGAAAACTCTTTTCTGTTCGCCCCATTTAAGGTTTGTCTGGAAGCCAACCAGATTGTACATTGTTTTTTCCCGGTTTTCACAGCGCAGCTGAACATTTGCCCAAGGGCGGTGACCTGTGCGTGGATCACGCAGACCTACCGGACGCATAGGGCCATAGCGCAGTGTGTCCGCACCACGGCCAGCCATAACTTCAACAGGCATACAGCCTTCGTAAACTGTCAGGTCGTCTTCAAAACTTTTCAGTTCTGCACGTTCTGCATTTACCAGTGCATCATAAAATGCTTCGTATTCTTCCTTGTTGAAAGGGCAGTTCAGATAGTCGTCATCACCTTTGCCGTAACGGCTGGCGGCAAACACTTTGTTCATATCAATGCTGTCTGCCATTACGATAGGTGCGGCGGCGTCATAGAAAGACATACCCGCACCGCACATATCCTTGATTTTGCTGTACAAAGCACCTTCTGTAAGAGGACCTGTTGCAACGATTGTCAGCTGGTCTGTGTCAATATCTGTTACTTCTTCATAACAAATTTTAATATTTGGATGATTTTTAACTTTTTGTGTAATTTTTTCGCTGAAAATGTCCCTGTCCACAGCCAATGCACCGCCTGCAGGCACTGCACATTCATAGGCAGCTTCCAGAACGATAGAACCAAAATGTTTCATTTCGTTTTTCAGCATACCCTGGCAGGAGTCTTCTCTCATACTTTTCAGGCTGTTGGAACACACAAGTTCAGCAAAGTTCTGATTTTTATGTGCAGGGGAAAATTTTACCGGTTTCTGTTCGTACAGTGTTACCTGTACGCCACGCTGTGCCAGAAAATATGCTGCTTCACAGCCGGCAAGACCTGCCCCAAGAATTTTTACTCTTTTTTCCATATTATTTTTCTGTCTTTTTCTTTCTGCCTCTTGTGGCTGGTGGGGCCACACTGGCATTTGGACAGCCTTCTTTTATACAGTGAGGCTGTGCACCTTTTGCTGATTTTTTAAACATTGTGCTGCCGCAAACTTCGCAGTTTTTATCTGTAGGTTCTTCCCATGACATAAAGCCACAGTCTGTACCGTTTTCACAGGCATAGAAAACTCTGCCGCGTTTGCTGGTCAGCTGAAGGATTCTGCCACCGCATTTTGGGCAAGCACCTTTTGCATACTTCACAATTTTCTTTGTGTTGGTACATTCAGGGAAGCCACTGCAAGCCATAAACTTGCCATAGCGGCCCGTTTTGATAACCATAGGTTTGCCACAGATTTCGCAGATTTCATCAGTCATAACTTCCGGCACTTTTACCTTCTGGCCATCCATTTCCTGTTCTGCCTTTTCCAGGTCAGCAGAGAAAATATCGTAAAATTCCCTGATTACCTGGGTCCATTCTGTGCTGCCTTCTTCGATTTTATCCAGGTTGTCTTCCATATTTGCGGAGAATTTAATATCCACAATGTCAGTAAACTGGGCAGCCAGCACATCATTTACTGTGATACCCAGTGCGGTAGGAATCAGTTTCTTCGCACTGCGTTCCACATAGCCACGGTCGATGATTGTAGAAATGATAGGCGCATATGTGGAAGGGCGGCCGATGCCGTTTTCTTCCAGAGCCTTGATAAGTGTGGCTTCTGTGTATTCGCTTGGTGGCTGTGTGAACTTCTGTTCTGCCTCCATTTCGCGCAGTTTCAGTTTTGTGTCTTTTTCCAGTGGTGGAAGTGCTGTTTCCTTTTCTTTCTTTTCGTCTGTCTGCTCTTCGTACAGTGCTGTGAAACCGTCAAAAAGAACAGTGTAGCCTGTGGCTTTGTACAGGTGGTTACGGCAGGAAATATCCACTGAAACAGTTTCCTGGATGGAATCAGCCATCTGGCTGGCTGTAAAGCGTTCCCAGATAAGTTTGTACAGTTTTGCCACATCACCGGACAGACTGCCATAGGCAATTTCCGGTGTGATATTCACGTTTGTAGGACGGATTGCTTCGTGTGCATCCTGTGCATTGTTTTTTGATTTATAGTTTCTGCGGTAAGGTGGAACATATTTGTCGCCATATTTTTCGGTAATATAGCCTTTTGCCGCAAAGTATGCTTCGTCAGAGATACGCAGTGAGTCTGTTCTCATATAGGTGATAAGACCCAGTGTGCCAAAACCTGCCACTTCCACACCTTCGTACAGGGTCTGTGCCGCACGCATTGTTCTGCTGGCTGTAAAGCCCAGGCGGCGGGATGCTTCCTGCTGAAGTGAGGATGTAGTGAATGGTGGTGCAGGTACTCGTTTTCTTTCACCTTTTGTGATTTTTTCTATGATAAATTCAGAATGTTCACATTCTGTTTTGATTTCCATAGCCTGCTGCTGGTTTGCAACAGTTACTTTTTTGCCATCTGTACCCCAGTATCTGGCGCGGAATTTTTTTGCAGAACCTGCTGGTGTCAGCACTGCATCTATGTTCCAGTATTCCTGTGGTATAAAAGCCTGGATTTCTCTGTGTCTGTCCACAATCAGTTTTACCGCAACTGACTGCACACGGCCTGCGGACAGGCCGCCTTTTACCTTTTTCCACAGGAATGGTGACAGTTTGTAACCCACAATTCTGTCCAGGATTCTTCTGGCCTGCTGTGCATTGATAAGGTCCATATCAATGGTGCGTTTGTTGGCCATACCGTCTGTAATACCTTTTTTGGTGATTTCACCAAAGGTAACACGGTTCTGCTGCTGTGTATCCAGCTTCAGGATATGTGCCAGATGCCAGGAAATAGCTTCACCTTCACGGTCCGGGTCAGTTGCCAGATAAACCATATCGCTGGCTGCAGCCAGTTCTTTCAGTTCTTTGATAAGTTTGCTTTTACCTGGAATATTTATATATCTTGGTTTGAAATTGTTATCAAAATCAATGGCAATCTGGCCTTTTGGCAGGTCGCGGATATGACCCATTGATGCGATAACATTATAGTTTTCACCAAGATATTTTTTAATTGTCTTTGCTTTTGCAGGTGATTCCACAATAACAAGATTTGACATATCTTTCTCCTTGTATTCAAAATGGCTTTCGCCATTAAAGTATGCTTATTTTGTGCGTATATATTCGCCACTGTCTGTACGCCGTACCCAGCCGTCTATTTCAAGGGAGGTAAGAGTTGCTTTCACAACAGCTGCTTTCAGCCCGCTGGCACGGATAATCATATTGGCATTCATAGTCCCGTCCATAACCTGTAAAACTGTTGTTGCAGTTTCGTCCAGTCCGGAATAATCCGGCAATGTTTCAGCCTGTGGAGTTTCTTCTTTTGCTGTAAAACCCAGATAATCCAGTATCTGGCTACCTTTGGTAACAGCAAAAGCTATGCCTTCCACCAACAGTTTGTTTGACCCTGTGTATGCAGGGCTGAATATACTGCCCGGCAGTGCAAACACCGGTTTGTCATATTCCTTTGCCCTGTTTACAGTGGCAAGGCTGCCGCTTCTTTCCTTTGCCTGCACCACGCACAGTGCATCAGAGGCAGCAGCTATAAGTCTGTTTCTGTATATAAAGTTTGCGCTGTAATATGGATAAGTGCAGTGGTATTCACTGACTACCAGATGTTCATCGCACAGTTTGTCCTGAAAATTCTTGTTTGTTTTCGGAAAATATTCATCCAGCGGTGTGCCCAGAAAAGCCACAGTCCTACCACCGGCGGAAACACAGCTTTTGTGGGCAATGCTGTCCACACCCTGTGCCAGACCACTGATAACCACCGCCCCGGCCTTCGCCACATCTTCGCTGATCATACTGCAGGCTTTTTCGCCTTCTGCAGTACAGCGGCGGCTGCCTATGATGCCCACGGTACAGTCGGCATCCAGCAGTGACAAATCACCTTTGTAAAACAGCACCAGTGGTGCATTTGGGATTTCTTTCAGCCTGCGAGGAAAGTCTGCATCGCAGTAATTCACAGACTTTATTCTGTTTTCCAGATGAACTTCATATATCTTCTGCACATCTTCTATTGATGTTTTTGCAGCTGCTTCCATCTGCCTTTCAGTAAACAGGTTGAACTGTTTCAGGTCACTGCGGCAGTTGTAGAAAAACCGCGGTCCCAGCCCACAGGCGGCAACCTGCTGGCCATTGGTGCAGTTTACACCCATTATATGGCTAAACCATATATCATACAGCTGTTTCATTATCTCAGCTCCCACATAAGTACAGCGGCAGAAACTGCGGCATTCAGTGATTCAATTCTGTCGCTCATCGGAATTTTCAGTCTGATTTTACAGTTTTCAATCACATCATCTGACAGGCCCTGGCCTTCATTGCCTATGTAAAGTGCCACAGGCAGGCTGGTTTTCACTGTACCCAGGTCGCTGGCACCGTCCAGACAGGCGGCCACTGTGGTAAAGCCTTTTTCATTCAGTTTCTGTGTGAAAGCCACCATATCTGCCACTTTCAGCACGTTTACCTTTACACTGGCAGTCATTGATGTGCGGATAACCTTGCGTGAATAAACATCAGCACATCTGGCTGATACCACCACATTGTCATAACCAAAGCCCAGGGCTGTGCGCATAATGGCGCCCATATTGTTTGGGTCCTGCACATCCTGTAATACCAGCAGTTTGTCTGCTGTGAAAATGGCATCCTCATCTGCTGTTTTCATTTCAAAAACAGCCCACATACCGTCTTCTGTCTTGCCTTCGCTGAGCTTGTCTGCCACCGGCTGTGACACTGTGTACACGTTTTTGTCCGGCAGTCTGTCTGCAAATTTTTCGTATTCATCTGCCAGCACAAACACCGCCTGATGAGCAAAACCTGCATCGATAATATCCAGCACTACTTTTGAAGTGGCTGCAAAAAACACACCATTCTTTCTGCGGTATGACGCATCGTTTGCAATTTTCAGTGCATTCTTGATTTTTGGGTTATCCTTGCTTTCGATAAGATTAATCATATTTTTTACCTTTCTGCGCCCGGCAAAATCTTTTATCTGATGGTAAAAAATTTTGCCCAAAGCAGCGATTTTCTGTAAGTAAAAAAGCCTTATATATAAAGAATTATGTACAATATATCTGCGGTTTATCCCTGTGGACAAACCGCAAACACGCCAAAAAGCCCCTTGGAAAAAGGGGTTTATAACGCGAATTACGCCCTGACACGTTTTGTGCCAAGGCGTGATTTAATATATTACAGAGCTTTTTTTGCTACTTCTACCAGTGAAGCGAATGCAGCTGCATCATGGATAGCCATTTCAGACAGCATTTTTCTGTTCAGTGTAACACCTGCTTTTTTCAGGCCGTTCATGAATGTGGAGTAGTTCATGCCGTGCATTTTAACTGCAGCGGAGATACGTGTGATCCACAGTCTGCGGAAATCTCTCTTTTTCTGTTTTCTGCCAGCGAAAGCGTAGTTACCGCTTTTCATAACCTGCTGTTTAGCCATTTTGAAGTGTTTGGATTTTGCACCATAATAGCCTTTAGCGAGTTTCAGTGTTTTATTTCTTCTTTTGCGAGTCATCATCGCGCCTTTAATACGAGCCATTCTATTCTTTCTCCTTTAATATCAATCTTAGTTAACAAATTTACACAAATTAAGCGTATGGCAGCAGCTTTTTGATTGTAGCTGTGTTTGTTTTATCTGTGTAGCCACCTTTTCTAAGGTTTCTTTTTCTCTTAGTTGACATTTTTGTCAGAATATGGCTTCTAAAAGCTTTACCTCTTTTGATTTTGCCGTTTTTTGTCAGCTTAAATCTTTTTTTAGCGCCTGTGTGTGTTTTAATTTTGTACTTCATTGGATAAAATCCTCCTGTTTATTTCTTTGTTGCTGGGGCAATAACCATCTGCATGCTTCTGCCTTCGAGCTTTGCCTGTTTTTCAATAACGCCGCCTTCAATAGCTTCACCAAAACGTGCCATTACATCAAGACCTGCTTTGGAATGAGCCATTTCACGACCTCTGAAACGGATGCTTGCTTTAACTTTATCACCGTTTTTAAGGAACTTGTTTGCCTGATTTACTTTTGTGTTAAAGTCATTCGTATCAATGTTCAGTGACAGACGAACTTCTTTTGTTTCTACAACTTTCTGGTTCTTTCTGTTTTCCTTTTCCTTTTTAGCCTGTTCGAAACGGTATTTACCGTAGTCCATAACGCGGCATACAGGTGGGTTTGCAGTTGGAGCAATCTTAACCAGGTCAAGGTTTGCTTCTTCTGCCAGTTTGAGTGCTGCGCTGGAAGACATAATGCCCATCTGGCTGCCGTCTGCGCCGATAACTCTCACTTCTTTGTCTCTGATTTCTTCATTGATTTCAAGTTCTTTTTTTGTACTAATGATAAAGCACCTCCATTTTTATATAAGCAAATTTAAAAAAGCACGAGCATACAGCCCGTGCTAAATAAACATAAGTTTGCGGAGAGCGCTTTTTGTCCCCCGTATACTCTGAATATTGACCCGCCCGCTCTGTTGCAGGACAAGGTGAGCACATGCTGTTGCTACTTTATTGCGTAAAAGATTATACCATAACAACCCCTGTGTGTCAACACATTTTTCCTTTATTTTTCTGGGAAAATCGGGATTTTTAAAGTTCTGTTAAAAGATACCATAACAAAGAAAATTTTGCAATGTTTTTTGTGCATAACTGGGAAAATTTTACCAATGCTACAATCACTACACCCTGAAAACAAGGAGTTTTTATGAAAAAAAGCGAATTGAGTATACTGGCGTCTCTGCTGCTGTGTCTGTTTTTTGTGTTTGTTCTGGACAGCGACAGACAGGCCGCTGCCATAAGAAACAGCACACTGCGACTGCACATTATTGCCCGGGATGACAGCGCATTAAATCAACATATAAAAACACAGGTAAAGCAAGCCACTGAAAAGCTGTGGCCTGCAATTTACTGCGATGTGGAAAATTTTGACCAAGCCGTAAAGAAAACCCAGGACAGCCTGGAATATATACAGCAGGTGACCGACAACACCCTGAAAAATCTGGATGCGGGCTATACCAGCCAATGCACAGTGGAACAGATATATTTTGACACCACAAAAGCAGACGGAAAAATTTTACCACGGGGACAATACACCGCGCTGACAATACGCCTGGGGGAAGGCCGGGGCAAAAACTGGTGGTGTATTCTTTACCCCGAAATAAGCCTGGGAATAGGTGCTGAGTACGAAGAAGATACCACCGGCACTATTTATGAAACAGATAAGTTCCGTGTGAAGCTGAAAACAGTGGAGCTGTGGCAGAAAGCAAAATCAATTTTCACAGATACAGAAATGTACAGTCACATTTAATCAGTATGCAAAAACAAACAAAAACAGACCGTCTGCCGACAGTCTGTTTTTTAGTGCGTGATTTATAAACTGGCAATAGATGCCTTTATTATGCTGTTGTACTCACTGAGCAAATCCACAAGAGCTGTAATTTTTTCAGCACCCAGGATGTTTTCTATTGTTTCTTCTGTGCTGTTCATAGACAAAACCAAGTTGGAAATATAATCCAGTCCTTTTTCGGTTATAGTCAATACTTTTTCCTTTTTATTTGTGGCAGTAAAATACCAGTCAACATTACCTGCATCCTTCATAGCCATAACAATATTGTTTACTGTCTGTTTTGGCAACAGGTAGTAATCACAAATCTGTTTCTGTGTACAATCCCCGTTTCGATACAGGTGATACATCAGAACCATTTCATGATAGTTTATATCATATTTTTTTGCCAGCCGCACAAGGCTGCCCCTTATCTGGTTGACAGACATATTGATATCAATCATAGAGTGAGTGTAAGTTTTGTCCATTTTATTCCTCTTTTCACTTTACTCTATAAAGACAACAGCAATAAAATCGTACTATTCTTCCACCATGCGGTAACCCACACCGATTTCAGTCATAATATAGCGTGGTTTTGCAGGGTTTGTTTCAATCTTTCTGCGCAAACCAGCCATAAGTGTACGCAAAGCCTGTGTATCCTGGCCATAGCCCGGGCCCCACAGCTCTTTGATTACACTGGCTGTTGTAACCACTTTGCCCCTGTTTTTGATAAGCAGTGACATCAGTGAATATTCCATAGGTGTAAGATGAATTTCATTTCCGTCCAGATTGACAATGCGTTTTTCAAAGTCAACTGACAGACCGCCAACCTGTATAACAGACTGTTTTTTCACTGACTCCCGGCGTTTCATATGGCGCATAGCCACCCTGATTCTGGCCAGCAGTTCAGTGGAAGAAAACGGCTTTGTAAGATAATCATCTGCACCCAGGTCAAGGGCATAGGCTTTTTCCCTGTCCTGGTCACGGGCAGACACCACAATAATCGGAATGTCTGACCATTCACGCAGCATTCTGATAACATCAATGCCATCAATATCAGGCAGACCCAGGTCAAGAATAACCAGGTCCACTGTTTCATTTGCTATTGTATTTATAGCCCGACTGCCGGTGGAAACAATTTTGCAGATATAGCCTTCATTTTTCAATGAATATGAAATAAAATTTCTTATCTGAAAATCATCCTCAACAATCAGGATTGTTTCTTTATTAGTCATAATTAGTATCCTCCATAGGCAGCACAAAAGAGAATTCTGCCCCTCCGCCCTCTCTGTTGGCAGCTGAAATATTACCGCCGTGGGCTTTCACAACCGATTTACATATAGCCAGTCCCAGTCCCATACCTTTTTTTGCATCTGCTGACTGATTTCCGGATGTATAATACATCTGGAATATGTATGGCAGGTCTTCTGCATTTATACCAGTACCTCTGTCCGCCACTGTAAAACGTACACCGTTTTCCTGTTTGTCTACTGTAAGAGATATTTCCTGTGTACTGTCTGTATGTTTTAACGCATTGTCCAGCAGGTTTATAAGAACCTGTACAATAAGTTTTGCGTCCACCGGAACAATAACAAGTTCGGTTGGAATATTTACAGTCAGCTCCCTGCCTTTTGCACGTTTTTCAAATCGCTCTACAACTACTGCTATGATTTCTTCTATAGCTTCCGGCTGTTTTTTCAGATAACGCCGGCTGTCTTCCAGACGGGTAAGGTTAAGTATGTTTTCCATAAGAGAGTGCAGCCATTCTGCATCTTCTATTATTTCTGCCGCCAGTTCATATCTCATATCATCCGTCGGGGTCATACCCATAATCATTTCGCTGGTACCCATAATACCTGTCAGCGGTGTGCGCAGGTCGTGAGAAATGGCACGCAACAGACTGCTGCGATAGCGCTCCCTTTCATTTTCCTGCTGCAACTTTCCATGTTTGTATACAGCATAAACACGGTCAATGGCCAGAGAAAGGTTTTCAAGGGCCACCATAAGCGCCCTGCGCTTACCTTCTTCCAGCATAATCGCCTGTTCGTGAGGGATATAAATTACTGCGAAAAGAATTTCGTCTGTAAATATTTTCCAGCTTCTTACGTTACCCAGTTCTACCATATAGTCGTCAAGCTGTTTCAACGACATTTCTTTTTCGACTGGCGAATCAATCACGCGGACTTTGCTGTTGAATATATACTGTGCTGTATGGCATATTGGCTGTGATATGTCAGATATATATGCACACAGAATATTCGTTTCTGTCAGCTGTCCCATACTTTGTACAGCAATATCTATAATTTCTTCAACAGAGGCAGCGCCGGAAATCCGGTTGCTCATCACATACAGTTTACGGTTTTCTTCAGCACGCTGATTGGCTACCGAAACACTTGTTTTGATTCTTTGGGTCATCATTGTGATAATCAGCGAAACTGTAACCATAATGGTAATGGTGATTACATAACTGACATTATCTATTTCAAAAGCTTTGTAAGGTGCTGTAAAGAAATAGTTGAAAGACAGTGTAGCCCCAAAAGAATAGAGAATACTTATAATATAGCTTTGTGTAAAAAGTGAAATAGCAACAACCGCCAGAAGATATACTATAGCAATATTTGTTTCAGGCAGATTGATAGATTCAAATATACTGCCAACTAAAGTAGCTAAAGCAATGAACAGTGGCCCTATATACAGATTCTGACGTGAAATGTTATAGGAACCGTTTCGTTTGTTCTTTGTGAACATCTTTTCTCCTTTTCAATACTGAAAATCAGAATTTATTCACAGGACTGCCGCCATTTGATATTTTTTTACTTATATAGTATAACACCGATTTTGTTAAGTAGATGTTAAAAAACAACTCTCAATGTTATTTTTCTGTTAATATTCCGACAGCAATCCTGTATATTAAAAATTATTTAACCCAGTATTTTATCTGTGGCTGTGGATAGTCCACACCAAAAGTTTCCACCTGGATATCCAGCATAAATTCATCTTCAACCGGCTGTTTGATAGTTGCCCCTACTCCCTCAGGATAAACCTGTACCAGCGGCACATTTTCCAGACGCTGTACTTCTTCAAAGCCGTCAATAACTTTGCCAAATGCAGCAAATTTACCCTGTAATTTTTCACCTGCTTCATCAGACAGTGTAATGAAAAATTCACAGCCATGGGCTTCCTTGTCACCGTCACCTGCCATGGCAACAGTCCATTTTTCCATTTTTATATCGTTGTGTATGCCGTTTGAGTCAAATTCACCATCCAGCATATAGTCACAGCGTTTATCGTCAAAATAACAGTAAGACGGCTGTAATACAAAACCTGGCACAACACGTTTGATCAGTCGGTCTTTATACATTTTTTCGCTTGCCGCCCAGATAAAACTGTTTACTGTATTTGGTGCATACTGTGGGTAAAGTTCTATTGTGATAACACCTTTTGTTGTATGCATTTTTGCAATAGGATTTTTCATATGATTATTCTCCTGTGTATATAATATTTAATTATACCAATAAATATAGTCCGTAACAAGTTTATTATTGATAACATCAGCAAAAACAGGTATACTTTAATTATTAAAACAAGGCGGTTACGACTATGAAATACAATTTTGATATATGGGCAAGTCACGAAAATAACGGCAATATGAAAGGGGCCTGGGCAAAAGATATGCCTGCAGGCGGCGTAATGCTGTCCGGTGCAGAGATGGACTATCCCCTGCCAGAGTTTATAACAGGCGCTGTGGCCGATTTTGCGGCAAACGGACTGTTCGGTTTTACACTTTCTGACAGGGACTACAAGGGTGCAATCTGCAACTGGATGAAACTGACTCGAAACTGGGATATAAACCCAGACCACATTGTTGCCACATTGGGTACAACTTTTGGTCTGTCCACCGCAATCAGGGCTTTTACAGAAAAAGGCGATGGCATTATAATCCAGCACCCGTCCTATGGCCGATTTGACAGGGCAATGGTAAGAAATGGCAGAAAAGTGGTGTCTAATCCACTTAAAGAAGAAAATGGCATTTACAGCCTGGATTTCCAGGACCTGGAAAACAAAATGAGCCAGCCGGAAAACAAAATGCTGGTGCTGGTAAATCCACATAATCCAACAGGCAGGATTTTTGACAAAGAAGAACTTGAAAAAATTTCAGCACTGGCAAACAAATACAATGTGGTTGTATTCAGCGATGAAATATTTGCAGAAACCAGCCAGGGCAAAAGAGTAATACCATATGCGGAAATCGACCCTGTTATGGGCATTTCCTGTACATCTCTGGGCAAAACCTTTAACCTTACAGGCGTAAACCAAGCCAATATGGTTATTCCAAACAAGGAACTGAGAGAAAAATACCAGACACAGAAAGATATAGACCATTTTGGCAGTATTGACCCATTTTTCTACAATCTGCTGAAAGCCGCATACACAGAAAAAGGTTGGGACTGGGTGCAGCAGATGAACGCACACACAAAAGAAATGTATGCTTTGCTTACAGATGCACTGGCAGAAATGCCGCTGATAACCGTAAGCCCGCTGGAAGGCACTTTTGTGGCCTGGCTGGACTGCCGCAAACTCAATCTGAACGATAAAGAAATTGAACACTTCTTTATGGACGATGCCCTGCTGTGGGCAGACTGGGGCGAAGAATACGGCCCAGGTGGCAGCGGCTTTGTAAGAATGAACATAGCCACCACCAGAGAAAAAATGGAAACCGCACTGGCAAATCTGAAGAAAGCATACAGCAAAAGATTTGACAGGTAATTTTCTGTATGCATCTTCCTGTTTATCAAAATCACAAATTCAAAAATGGAAAGTTGCGGTTGACAAAAGTCAACCGCAACTTTATTGATTATTGTGAAAATATATTTTATAATATTCAAAACACAATAAATAACAGGAGCCTTGTATGAATACCGGGGAAAGAATTTTAAAGGTAAGAAAAAATGCCGGACTGTCCCAGGAGCAGTTTGGCGAATTGTTTGGTGTGTCAAGACAGTCTGTGTCCAAATGGGAAGCAAATCAGTCTTTGCCGGAAACTGCCACTATTATAAAAATTGCAAAAACTTTTGATGTGTCGGCGGATTATCTTCTGTGCATATCAAACGATAAAGACAACACACAAAAAACATTTGAAATCATCACTGCTGACAAAATGCGTTTCAATCTTGGATGTATACTCATTTTTACAGGGGTGTTTCTGATGGCCGTCACATTTATCATAAACCACAATTCCCTGACATACTGGGGCAATCCAATCAGAATGATAATGAACAGTTTTGTTAGCGGACAAATATATTATTTTGTCCTGCTGATAATTATAATTTCAGGTTTTTCCATTTGCCGGTTTACTATTGCAAACCGCAGTAAACACTAAAAAGCAATTTAAAATCACTCTGTTATTTATCAGCCTGCATATCAGACAACAATCAAATCTGCATATAAATTCAAAGCCATTGGACAAATCCAATGGCTTTTTTCACATAATTATTCAACAGCTTCACCGCCGATAAATACCTTTTCAATATTTCTGATATCTGAAATATTCTTGTCTGGGCGACCTTTTACCAGAATAAAGTCTGCTTTTTTACCGGGTGCAATACGGCCGATACTGTCCATACCGAACACATCCGCATTAAGGGATGTGGCACCTTTCAGCACATCAAGGACAGGAATACCGCAGTCTGCCAGCATTTCCATTTCAACAGCCATTGAACTGCCATGTTCTATTGCAGGCACAAATTTTGAATCGTTGGCATCTGTACCCACCAGTACAGGCACACCCATATCATAAAACAGTTTCACTGCATTGCAGGCGTATTCAAAACCTATTTCTTCATAATCTCTGAAAGGTTCGATGGTAAACTCTTTCATCATAAGTATTGTAGGCATAAATGCCAGCTTTTTATCCAGCACCTGCTGTACCAGTTCCTTTGGTGTAGCGGTGCGCATGGCAGTATGCAGCAGGATATCCACACCGGCATCTATCGCCATCTGCTGTGCAGGCACGCTGGCAGCGTGGGAAATAACTTTCAGCCCCTTTTGGTGGGCTGTATCTACAATGTCTGCCAGAATATCTGCAGGAATTGTGCGTGGTGCCATAGCAGGTGGTATTTCTATAAACAGTTTTATAAAGTCACCACCGGCGGCAATGGTTTTTTCCACGTGTCCTGCCCCATCTTCACAGTCGCCTTTGGCGCTGATGTGGGAAGTGTGAATATTAATTTTATGGCCCATATCCCTGATTTCTTTTGAAACCGAAACATCACATACTGTGGTAACACCCCGGTTTACCAGCATATCCAGCTGCTGTGGCTGGCTGATATGTGCGTGGCCGTCAATCAGACCAGGCATAAGAAACAAATCGCTTTCAGCTTTGCCACAGCCTTCTTCCAGTGAAACAATAATTCCATTTTCCACAGTTACTGTGGCATTTTCGTATACTTTTTCGCCATCAAAAACAGCACAGTTTACAGTAAATTTTTCTTTCATATTTCCTCCCTAAACAGATGATGCCTGCAACAGCAGGCATCACAGGATTATCAGATTTCAACGCCAAAAATTCTGGAAGCATTTTTCCACAGAACTTTTTCTTTGATTTCGTCGCTGAATGGCCAGTTTTCAACACCTTCGATAAGGTATTCCAATGTTTTGCCCTGGCTGTTCCAGTCAGATGAGAAGAAGAATTTGTCCTGTACTCTTGGCAGCCAGTAAGCATATGGTTCATAGCCTGAACCCTGTACTGTGATAAGAGCAGGATTGTGTGTTTCCATATTGAGGTACACATTTTTATGACGCAGTGCAAGACCGATAAATTCCATTGTCCAAGGCCAGCCGGAAACTGATGCCATAATCTGCAGTTCTGGGAAGTCGCGTGCTACTTCATCAATATAACGTGGGTGACCGATGTCGTAAGGTACTGCACCTGAAAGGTTCATACTGCAGTAGATAAATACAGGCACGCCCAGTTCAACACATTTTGCATAGATTGGGTAGCAGTGTTTATCGTTTGCTGGCAGGTGTGTTCTGAATGCTGTGATATAAACAGCTTTCAGACCCAGTTCTTTTACACCGCGTTCAACTTCACGCACAGCTTTCATACCGTCCAGTGGGTTTACAAAGCAGAAACCACCCAGTCTGTCAGGATACTGGTTGCAGATAGCCGCTGTTTTATCGTTGTCGTGGCTGTTGTGGCAGGTCATACCCCAGCGCACACCCAGGTCATCCATTTCCTTGATAAAGCTTTCCAGTGTTGGTGCGTTTTTGTGGGCAGCTGCTGTAACTTTTTCCATAAATGCTTCTCTGCCTTCGTTTGCAAAAATAGCATCCATTTCGGCCAGAGTCATACCCAGCTTCTGTTCAATACCGCCGTTGAAGTTTTCACGGTAACCGCTCCAGGCTTCTCTGAATTCTGGCAGAACAAAGTGGCAGGCAGTGCGGATAAGGTCTTCTTCAAAGTCTGGCATATCCAGACATAAGTCCATAACTTTTCTCATTTTAATTTCCCTTTCCCATATATCTAAACGTTTTGTACAATATATTTTATATACTACTATTGCAGCAATAGATTGTCAAGGTTTTATCAAAGTTTATGCGAAATATCTGTATTTCATATGCTAATTTTGGTTATATTGCCTGTATAAATATTCAAAAATAAAAGCCGCATATCCTGCTGATACGCGGCTTTGTATATTTGATTTTATAAAGGCTGTACTGCCAGCAGTGCTTTCTTTGTTTCTTCATCTGCGAAACAGGCCTGGATTGCATAGTTGTTCATTTTTACTATGTCTTCATCTGTAAAGCCCATTTTACGGCACATTTCGTATTCAAATTCCAGGTTAGTGTTGAGAACAGTCATATTGTCTGTGTTCACTGTTACCCTGCCGCCTTTGTGGAACAGCACAAACAGTGGGTGTCTTTCATCGCCATAAAGACCATAATCGCTGGAAAGAGAGCTGTCCGGACACATTTCCAGTGTGATACCGTTGGCAACCACATATTCTGTCAGTTCTGGAATCTGAGCCGCCTGATAGCCGTGACCTATTCTGGTTGTACCGTATTTCAGTGCATCACCTACTGTAAATTCACTGTGGGTTGTGGCTGGCACACCCAGCTGTTTTGCCAGTTCAAAAAGGTCAGCGTATTCTGGCATTCTTTCTTCATAACCCGCCATGTCGACACCAACCACACCCTTGCCCAGATATTTTTTGGAAAGGTGTACTGTTTCAATATTGGCATCGTGGTTTTCCATTGGGTCGCAATGGTTCATTGTACAAAGAATCAGTCCTGCTTTCAGTGTCTTGCATTTTGCCAGACCTTTTTCCAGGCCGTCAATAGCGGCCAGCACAGCGTCTTCCTGGCTCATACCTTTTTCCAGATGATACTGTGGTGCAAAACGCAGTTCAGCATAAATCAGTCCGTCTTTTTCCAGCTGTTCCACCAGTTCTTCTGTAATACGTGACAGGCCTTCCGCTGTCTGCATTGCTCTCAGCGGTGGCTGGAAGGTAAGAAAATCCGGGTCAAACTGACCATCAGGAATAACCATTGAATTTCTGATTTCTTCCAGTGTCATATTGCATTCAGGTTCTATACCCTGTTTATGTGCAATTTCATAAACTGTTTCCGGCTTTGCAGAGCCGTCTATATGAAGATGCAGGTCGATTTTATTAAGTATTTTCATAATAATTCTCCGTTTTTGTTTAATAAATTAATTATACAATAAAAATCGGCTGTCTGTAAATTGGATTTATACAAAAGTTTGTTGTATAATAAGTGAAAGGAGTGATGTATATGCCTTTGTACATAGTAAGAAACGATATTACACTGATGGAAACCGATGCCATTGTAAACGCCGCAAAAAACTCTCTGCTGGGTGGCAGCGGTGTGGACGGCCGGATACACAAAGCCGCAGGTCCACAGCTGCTGGAAGAATGCAAAATATTGGGCGGCTGTGCCACAGGCAGTGCAAAGATAACAAAGGGTTATAACCTGAAAGCAAAATATGTGATACACACTGTTGGTCCTGTGTGGCAGGGCGGCAGCCGCGGTGAAAAACAGCGGCTGGAAAACTGCTATATTTCCAGTCTGGACCTGGCAAAGGAACACAGCTGTGAAAGCATAGCATTCCCGCTTATTTCTTCAGGTGTTTATGGCTATCCAAAGGACAAAGCCTTTGATGTTGCCACAAAAACAATTTCCCATTGGCTGGAAAACAACGAATATGATATAGATGTGTATATGGTGTTGTTTGACAAGGCCGCATATACCATCAGCCGCAGTCTGTATGACGATATTGAAAGTTATATAGACGACAACTATGTGGCAAAACACAGTGACAGAAAAGAAATTATTCGTGGCAGAAAGATGATTGTATCCACCCATGTATCTATGGATATGGACATCGACCGCTGTGAAGATATGGTTATGTCTGCACCTGCCGCGAAAAACAAAATGCTGTCGCTGGAAGACTATATAGACAGGCTGGATGAAGGCTTTTCACAGACATTGCTGAAACTGATAGCCCAGAAGGGTATGACAGAAGCACAGTGTTACAAAAAAGCCAACATCAGCAGAAAACACTTTTCAAAAATACGTAACGATAAAAATTACAAGCCTAAAAAGTCCACTGCCCTGGCCTTTGCCATTGCACTGGAACTTTCACTGGAAGAAACGGAACAGCTGCTGAAAAAAGCCGGCTATGCGCTGACACATTCCAGCAGGGCCGACATAATAGTTGAATATTTTATTATAAACGGCAACTACAACATATTTGATATAAACGATGCCCTGTGGTCCTTTGACCAGCCACTGCTGGGGTATTGATATTGGAGGTTATTATGGATAATTTTAAATTCTGGGACAAATATATGTATCTGGAAGATGAAGAACTGAAACTGTTCAACTTTGTTCTCCAGTTTGATTTTGGTGATGGCAACAGGGAATATTCCTTTGAAGAACTGTCTGATGCAAATGTAAGTGCCGAAGATGCCTTGGCCGCGCTGAAATTTATTATCTGCGGCTATAACGACGGTGCAGACACATATCTGGCTTTTCTGGACATTGACCCAGAAGGCGGTGTGGGCTATACATTTATCAAAGGCGATGATGAAATACCTGTTGAAGTGGAAGATGCAGAAATCGTGGCCGCAAACATATATGCCATAGCAAGTGATGCACTGGCCGGTAACTTAACTGAATAAATAAAATGTCGCCTGGCAGGTGACCACCTCTTTGGATTTTCTGTGTATACTGTAACCAGAAAATCTGAGGAGGCATTTATTTATGAAAAAAGGTTTAACAGAAATAGTTTTTATACTGGACAGAAGCGGCTCTATGTCAGGGCTGGAAAAAGACACCATAGGCGGTTTCAACTCGCTGATTGAAAAGCAGAAAAAAGAAGAAGGCCTGTGCCTGGTATCCACAGTGCTGTTTGACTATGACAGTGATGTTATCCACGACAGAGTGGACATACACAAGGTTAATCCGCTGACAGAAAAAGAATACTTTGCCCGTGGCAGTACATCCCTGCTGGATGCCATAGGCGGCGCAGTACGCCACATAGGCAATGTGCACAAGTATGCCAGGGAAGAAGACAGACCGGAAAAAACACTGTTTGTAATCACCACAGACGGTATGGAAAATTCCAGCAGACAGTACACATATTCCAAAGTAAAACAGCTGGTACAGCGCCAGAAAGAAAAATACGGCTGGGAATTTATGTTCCTGGGTGCCAATATTGACGCACTGGAAACCGCTGAAAGTTTTGGCATAGACAGGGATATGGCTGTGGACTTCAGAAACGATGCGGCAGGCACAGCACTGAACTATCAGGTGCTAAGCGACACCATAAAATCTGTCCGCCGTGCACCACATAGAGTAATCAACCGCCAGTGGAAATGCAGTATTGAGGAAGATTACAGAAACAGGGAATAATACTGTAAAACAGTTAAAGCCAGGGTGCAGCTGCACCCTGGCCTTTTGTTTATATCTGTTCGGTAAATTGGGATTTTGCTAATTGTCAGTTAAGTAGAAATTATATTTTAGATATCACATTAGTTTTCTACATCAACTGAAGGCCGTAATATTTTTGCCACTACGGCACCTACAGCCAGATTGATTACTGTCCACATGATTGTATCTACAATTGCTGACACAAGAGACATGGTTTTCATAATGGAATATTGCGAGAAACAGAAATAAATTTCAGTCAGAAAAGCAATAATAGCTGCCGCTTTTGCACCTTCAGCAGGGCGGAAAAATTTACCCCATTGAATAACTGTTGCCATGAGAAATCCATGTGCCAGATTTGCCATCAGCATTGTACCAACATTAACAGGGTCTCTGGAAATCAGAGCAATTGTTTCTTCCGATAATTCCAAAAACTGCCCCAGAAACTCATGAAAAAATGCAGCATATGTTGCTATTGTAATTATTAAAACTGTTATTGTACCTGCAAATCCTGCGATTATAAACCTTTTTAAAGAAGAATTCATACATGCCTCCGATATATTGACCAATATTTCTCTGTGAATTATAATATATATTATGCAACTATAGTTGCTTATTTTCAAGCAACTATATGTGGAAATAGTAGTATAAACGACGAAAACAGCAATTCGTTTTATAAAAGAGGCAGTTATGGATTTAAGAGTCAGAAAAACAAAGAAAGCAATTAAAGAAGCATTTTTATATTTGAGAAATAACAATGCTTTGGAAAAAATCAAAGTGAAAGATATCTGTGAAATATCAATGATAAACAAGACCACATTCTACAAACATTATGAAGATGTATATGCACTGTCAAATGAACTGGAAAAACAGGCTATATCACAAGTCATGGATGCGTTTGTTACTAAAAATGAAATTTTCAATAATCCTGTTCTTTTTCTCAAAGGGTTGCCAGATGCATTGAATACAAATCGAGAAATATTATATCGGTTGTTTCACGATAATTTTGACAAATTGTTTGTTTTTCTTGAAAAAGAAATCAAACAATGCTATATCGTATCAGAAATGACAGAACAGGAATATATTCTTTTGACGTTTGCTATCGGAGGTGCGTTGCATACTATGCGAATATTGAAATTTGAACGCAACTGTGATGATGATTTACTTGCAGGAAGAATTGCAGAAATTATGGAGAAAATCAGAGAAACTTAAACAAAGCATGTTATCCGTTGGAATAAACAAATTTAAATTTTTCTAACAGTATTGCACCAAATAGCTGGATAAATTTCTATATAGTAAAAGCCCGGTTTTTCGGGCTTTTTTCTTTTTTTGTGTTGGTACGATTGGTACGAATGTGTAAAAGTGTAATTTTGAACGAAAAAATGCGAAGTTTATATACATGGGAGCGGCTCGTGGCTATCAGCAGAGGGTGAAATTCCCTCCCCTCCCACAGTTTGTAAATATCAAAGCCCTTGTCGATTATGACAAGGGCTTTTTTGTATATATGAACTTTTAATAATCTGTTAGACCTATTGGAATTTGATTATTTCAACCAACCGTCTGCTTCATCTGCAAGGTTTTGCAGATAGTCAAAAAACTGTCCTGCATGGTAGCCGTCGCAAATTGAGTGATGAACTTGCAGACAAAACGGGAGTTTCACTCTGCCATTTTCTTTAATCAGCTTACCCGTGGTGAATATAGGTAGTAAGTGTGTACCTATCGAGAACAAGTTGAGGTTGAATGATGTAAACTCTATCCACGGTACAGAGGATATATCAAAGCAGTTTTTTGGCATATCAGCCATCGGGAACATTTTGCTTGTATCGCAGGCATCCATAACCTCAACGCAACGGTCGTAAAACTCCTCGAAGCTACGGTCATATTTACACCATAATACGTGAAATTTCTCGCTCCCCTGAGGCATAAAGGTGAAGGACGGATTCACTTCATTATAGTATCCGATATTGCCATCATCGTCGTGATTGAAACGCAAAAACTGAAAATGGTTGACAGCATTTGCTATCCACCATATCAATGTCGGATACAGTCTAAGGCTCTCGTCTTTCACTCGTCTATATATTTCTGTTATGTCCACGTTGATGGTAACACTGTAAGTACAGCGAACATCATGGTAGTAATGGAGAAAATACTCTTTTCTTTCCCAGGACTCCATATCTATTCTGGTGAAAATTGCTTCTTGATTATGGTTCATAATATCACCTACAAATTTAAATTTTTCTAACAGTATTGTACCAAATAGCTGGATAAATTTCTATATAGTAAAAGCCCGATTTTTCGGGCTTTTTTCTTTTTTACGTTGGTACGATTGGTACGAATGTGTAAAAGTGTAATTTTGAGCGAAAAAAATGAATTTTATATACATGGGAGCGGCTCGTGACTATCAGCAGAGGGTGAAATTCCCTCCCCTCCCACAGTTTGTAAATATCAAAGCCCTTGTCGATTATGACAAGGGCTTTTTTGTATATATGAACTTTTAATAATCTGTTAGACCTATTGGAATTTGTCTGACAATTCAGTTTGCCAGAGTTTTTATCGGTTAATTTGCTTTTTGATTGTGGCAGGCACACCTGCAACCAAACAGTTTTCGGGAATGTCTTTGGTTACAACGCTTCCGGCGGCTATTACACAGCCTGCTCCTATGGTGACACCTTGCATAACAGAAACATTAGCTCCAAACCAGCAGTTATCTCCCACTATAATAGGCAAAGCTCTTTCAAGTCCTTTGTTTCTGTCTTCATAGTTTAGCGGATGAGATGCAGTATAAAAGCCACAAAAAGGACCAATAAATACATTTTCACCAATGTGGATTGTTCCGCCGTCCATAAAATAACAGCTGTGGTTCACAAATGTTCCTTTACCAAAGTGTGTATATGTACCATAATCAAAATAAACAGGAGCTAAAACAGTAAGTCCTTCTGGCAGCTCTATATCCAGTAACTCTTTCAGGGCTGTGATTTGTTCGGCACTGCCTGGCTTTGACATATTGAAATCATAGCATAATAATTCAGCGTTTCTTCTTTCTCTCAATAAAGTTTCGTCAAAGTTAGCGTCGTGCCAGTCTCCGCTAAGCATTTTTTCTTTTTCAGACATTTGCAGTCCTCCACCATATTTAAGTTTTTCTGCTATTTTATACCAAACGAATACGAATTTTATATCCACCATCTATTCGCCAAATTCAAATTTTTCCATCTGATTATATACTATCACACTCTGCCATTACATACAACAACAGGCACAGCATAACGCTGTGCCTGTTTATATTTTACTATTCAATTATTTCTTTCCTCACTGCATCGGCCATAGCTTTGTAGCCTGCTGCGCTTGGGTGCAGGTGGTCGCCGCTGTCATACAGTGGCAGCATATATTCCGGTTTTTCCGGGTCTGCCAGTGCTTTGTCAAAGTCAATATATCCGTCAATCAGGTCGGTGGTGCGAATCCAGTTGTTGAACTGTGTTCGCATTTCTTCGCGGAAAGGGGCATAGGTACGCCAGCCGCCTATCGGCAGAAGTGTACCCACATACACTTTATACCCCATCTGTCTTGCCTGTGCGATATAGTTTTTCATACCTTCAATCAGGTCTTCCACTGTTGGCAGGTCGCTCATAGGGCGGAAAGCATTTATATGTGTGCCAACAGGGTGAATAATATCGTTTATACCCTGCTGGATAATAACAGTGTCTGCCCCATCAGTAGGCACTTCGTGGTGGAAACGTCTGTCACCTTTCAGCCCGTAGGATTCATAGGTGATACAGCTGTATTCTCGCAGGATTCTTGTACCGCTGGCAGCACGGCGGATAATGGATGTATTTTCATATCCTTCAGTCCGGCAACGCAGGGCCAGATAGTCAGGCCAGTCCTGGGCGGTAATAGAGTCCCCATAGCATACAATCGCCTTGTTTTTCTTCTCTGTGCGCACAGAAACATTGCTTAAAAAGTAGAAATAGTGTGTTTTTCTGGTTATATCAATATCCACCATTTCTGCCATAGTTTGGTCGCCTATGGCATAGGAACCGGAAGTCAGTGGTCCTTTGGCAAAAACCATTGAACGCATCTGTGTAAAATCAGCCAGATAAAAACTGACAAAGAAAACTGTCTGTGGCATAACAGCGCATTCCACAGAGTCAGACACAGCATTTTCCCCAGCAGGGATAGTTACACTGTCCCGTCCGTCAAAGGTTACTTTATAAAATTTGCCATAAGCGAAAACTGTAGTTTTTGTAATTGTTATCGGCTCTGTACCGGTGTAGTTGTCAAAAGTAACTTTCACCGCATCGCCACCAAAGGCTGCATACACAGGGTAGCGCAATGTAATATTTTTAGAATAGCTTTCAGGTCTGTTTTCTGCAATGGACACAGCATTACCCCAGACAGAAGCCCAGTGTTTTTCCAGGTTAATCAAGATACAATCCTCCCCACGCTGTATCAAGCAGCTGGCTATAGTAACATAATGTGCCTTCGGCTGATACAAGTTCTGCGTTTTCTATGAGTTCCAGTTTTTTGATAAGACTTTTGTAATCTTTGAACTGGCTGGATACACCCCTTACCAGGTCGTATTCCGGATTGCAGCATTCGCCAGACATAAAATTCTCTGCTGTTACTGTAATTGTTTTTTCCTGCTGTACAGGTTCTGAAAGCTCTTCGGTAATCAGCAGTTCTTCTGCGTCAATTTTCCGCAATGTTGCAACATCTCTGGTTGTATATTTAAGTGTGAGTGTAAGTTCTGTACCCGGTGCAACAATACCCACATAATCTTCTGATGGCATTATCTGCAGGCTGTACCAGTAATCTTTATCCAGTCCCCACATATCTCTTTCAATATGCAGATGATAGTTGAAATTAAGGTGTCTGTACCGGTTATCAGGAATGATTTTTGCCTTTTCCACCACCAGCAGGTCTGGGCGGATATAGTCAGCATCTTCTGTTTTCAGGTGCAGAAGATTTTTGTGCATTTCTTTTTCCAGAGTGATTGTTTCTCCTTCGTCTGTCAGCATAGTCACAAAACTGTCTGTTATTTCATATTTGCCACTGCGCCCGTCTGACATTATGAAACTGCCGTCTTCGTTCAGTGTGAAAGTAACAGCTTCTTTATTAAAAAACTGAACCCACTGGCCATAATGGATAAGTTGGTTGTATTTTTCCCTTGCCTGTGTAAGTGACGAATAGTTTTTCACCTGGCCTTTTTCTTCTGCTGACAGGTTGTGATACATATGTTCTGCCAATACAATGTCTTCGCCGCTCTGGTCGGTTACTTCTTCAATGGCCCTTATCATTATTTCTGTTTGTTTTACTTCCTGGCTTTTAGGTGTGCAGGCTGTAAAAGACAGACACATAACCGCTGCCATAGCCAGCGCAATCAGTTTTTTCATATTGTTACCTCGTTGTAAAGTATTATTTTTAATTATAGCATACAACAATATTTTTACACAACCAAAAGACCACCGATTTCTCGGTGGTCTTGGGCAGGATGACAGGATTCCCGTCTGCTTCGGCTTCGCTTTGCATACTGACTGGCTTTCGCTGTCGCTCAAGCTCTCGCAGGTTCAAATCCTGTCATCTCTATGTATATCTGAATTTTTGCAAACGAAAAGCGGTAGTCTTTCGACTACCGCTATGGGCGGGGTGATTGTACAGCAATACGCTGTCCGTAATGTGCCCAAAACAAATCAATTATATAATCCAACAGCGGATGCACAAGGCAGTCATTAAAAAATGACTGCCTTTTCTACAGGTAACAATAAATATCAATATACAATAATTTCTTTGCCGTCTTTTTCTGCTACCATCCTTGTCTTGCTCAGAAATTCAATATAGAAATTCAGTTTTCTCCTCTTGATTTCATTGTTTCCCTTCCAATAAGTTGATATACAAGAATGGGTATCGATCATCTATGATATAAAAAAATCGATACCCATTATTTCAATTTTTAATTATACTGTTTTCTTTACAGGGTAAACTTCTTCTTCCCATTGATATGCTGGATGTTTACCTTCATTGGCACCTATTGGTATTTCGGAGATTTCAAGCACGACACCAAGTTCTTTAGTTGCATCAAAATATGTACTGTTCATCATATCTTTGCTGTAACCCATAAAACTGCATGTGTCAAACAAAACAGGGAATTTTTTCATCAATTCTTCTCTTGTTGCCACAAAATCTTCACAACCGAAGCATAAGTGCTGAACACCCTGACCGTGTTTTTCATAGAATTCTGCCTGCATAGGCATGAGATATCGGCGGTCAAAAAGTTCCAGTTCAAATCCCTGGTTCATAACACCACCTGTCCATCCTCTTGCCAACATATTCACTATGTTGCCATCCTGATCTCTGTATCTGGAAATCTTCCATGGACCAATACCAAGTTCTTCTGCATAGTATTTTACTGTTGCTTCAAGGTCTTCAACTACAATACCGGCCTGAATAACAGAATTTAAAAGTTTAGACATATATTTTCCTCCCTGTTATTCGTATTTGATAACGACTTTCATAGCTTCCTGTGTTTTAGATGCTTGTTCCAGTGCTTCTACAATCTGATCCTGACTGAAAGTATGTGTAATGATGTTCTGCATAGGGAATTTATGAGAAGCAAGAATTTCAATTACAGTTCTGATAACTTCATCGTCTGCACCTGCTGGCCCGATAATTTGCATACCTGTATAAATAAGCGGAACAGCGTTGAACTGCAGTGGCTGGTGAGGAACACCAACGAGAGAAATTTTTGCCATACCTTTGCCAAAACCTATAAATGAGTCAAGGACTGACTGTTTACCTGCTGCATCAATATAGTAGTCACAATCAATAGCAGGTCCTGCAAATCCGTATGCACCACCTAACAGCTGTGTACATTTTGCAGCAAAGTCTTCTGTTGCAAGATTACATGTCATCATGCCAAGAGTTTCTGCAACTTTAAGACGATCCTCAAGCATATCTACAACTACAACATCGCAACCTTTATATTTCAAAGTAACGGCTGCGGTAAGACCAATTGCACCTGCACCAAATACGATAGCTTTTTTCCCTGCTTCAATATTAAGTCTCATCGCTGCATTTGCACCTACTGTAAATGGTTCGATAATACTTGCAAGTTCATCTTCAATTTCGTCAGGAACGATGTATACACTCTGATTCAGTTTACACTGCGGAATCTCTACATATTCACTGAAACCACCAATTGTTGCTGCTCTTGTATAATCATTTTTAGCAAACTGTGGAACAGGGAACACTCTGTCGCCTTCTTTGATGCCCTCTACATTTTTGCCTACTTTCACTACACGGCTTACCATCTCGTGACCGAATTCAAAGCCCGGATAAATCATTACTGCTTCACCACCATAGTTATATGCAGTAACATCAGAACCGCAGATTGATGCACAAATATTTTTTACAACGATACCATTATCATCGCACTGTGGCATTGGAAGTTCTACAAAATCAATTTTCTTCACGCCATTATAAATTGCTGCTTTCATTAAAAATCACCTCTTAATGAAAGTATAATTTATTTGTTAAAAATAAATCAATTTACAAGAACTTAATATCGTTTACAAAAGTTTACAAATATTTAAAATTGTAAACCAATGTAATCAGTCAGAAATATTTTTGCTATCTTTTCTGGTGGTATTTTCATGCCATCAAGCATCCACTTTTTCATCAGCATAACTTGTAATACTGAGTATTTGTATGCGCAATATTCCAATTCTGTTTCATCATCAGTTATTGTACTGAAAATTTTTCGGTTATATTCTTCAACCAGACTGATTATTGTCTCAATCAATGAGTTTTGTCCATTTTCTGCTATTGCTATGCGATAAAACTCTTTGTGAATACAAAAGCTTGCAAACCAGTTTTCCATTATTATACGTGCATTGAGTTTATTTTTCACATACATGTCCATATTTCGCATAGCATCCTGAATAAAAATATATTCTATAACTTCATATACATCTTTGAAATGTTTGTAAAAAGATGTACGTGATACTCCGGCGGTATCACAAAGTTGAGTAACTGTAATTTTTGAAGTTTTATTTTCTGTAATTATATCAATAAATCTAAGTGCTATCAATTTTTTCAGGTCCATAGTGTTTTCCTTTGATAAATCAATTTTACTCTCTTTTTGTTAATACTTAATTCTGAAATAATCAAGATATGCTTTGTATTTATCCTGTGCTGTCAGGCAGGTATCTGTAAGATAGCCTTTTTCGTTGTTCCATTCTTTAAGCCCGCGGTAGTAGTACATCTTCAGATTGTCTTCAATAATAAACGGAACAATATTGTGTTTGAGACATTCTTTGAACATTATCAATCGGCCTACACGACCATTACCATCCTGGAACGGGTGTATACGTTCAAACTTAACATGGAAATCAAGAATATCATCAAAAGTAATTGTTTTCTTACTACTATATTCTGACAATAATTCTTTCATCTTATCCGAAACTTCTTCTGGCAATGTTGTATTTATGCCACCAACTTCATTCGGATATTTTTTGTAACTGCCAATTTCAAACCACTTCATAGTAGTTCCTGATTTCAAAAAATAATGTAATTTTTGTATATATCCTTCAGTCAGTTTTATGTTAACTGTGTCAATTATAAAATCAACACATTTAAAATGGTTAGCTGTTTCTATAACATCATCAACATTTACAACTTCATTTTCAATGCCGATGGTATTTGTTTCGAAGATGTATCGTGTCTGGTCATGTGTGAGTCGACTGCCTTCAATGTGGTTTGAGTTATATGTCAGGTCGATCTGTGTTTTGTGATAAATACCGCCGTGGTGTTTACTGTCTTTTTCACGCTTCAATATATCCAGTAAAGTTTCAGGCTTACTGGATTTTCTTTTTGTTCTTTCCGGTTTTTCAGCATTTTCAGGGATATTCCAGGTTTTGCCTGTAAGGAAAGCCCCATCGATACGGCCCTGAGCACAGTAGTTGCGGACACTGCGTTCAGACATATTCCATTTTTTTGCTGTTTCAGTAACTGAAAGATATGCCATTTATATATCACCTCTACATAAGGATATAGTTATTCATTATATAAGTATTATAGCATACTATCGGCAAATATTTCAAGTTGCAGTGCACACCAAAAAGCAAAGATATTTTGCCGATAACGGCATTTTTACAATTTTCATTTCCGATAAATTTTAATATAAAAAACTTATTGCTTTCAGGCATCAAGTATTTGGGAAATCCATATACTTGGTGCCTTTTTTATTTGCAATATTTATTCAAACATCAGAACTATCAATGATTACGAAAAAGAATTGGAAAAGCTGAAAGATACCGTGGCAAGGCAAAAGAAATTCACAGAAAAAGTGAAAAAATTTCTTGAAATGAAGTACATAAATCCAATACTGCTGAAAGAACTTATTGAAAAGATAGAGGTCTACAATATCGAAGGCAGTGGCAAAAGTAAAACTCAGAGAATTGTTATACATTACAAATTTCTTGGTATTCTTGATGTACCGAATGAATTCAGCGGCAACAATGTGGTTGTTGAATCACGCGAAGGTGTTTCAGTTGAATATCTGCCTGTGCAGGGAAAAATCGCATAAAAAAAACAGCAGGTATCACCTACCTGCTGTAAAAAAATTTATTTTAAACAAAAAAATGGAATAGTCAGCGCTTAGTTGCGTTTTGACTATTCCAAGTGGTCGCGATGACAGGATTCCCGTCTGCTTCGGCTTCGCCTTGCATACTAACTGGCTTTCGCTGTCGCTCAAGCTCTCGCTGGCTACAAACAGGCCACTGGACTGTTTGCTTAACGCCGCGACCTTCTCAGGTTCGAATCCTGACAAACAAAAAAGGAACTACTTTCGTAGTTCCTCGTGGTCGGGATGACAGGATTCGAACCTGCGGCATCCTGGTCCCAAACCAGGCGCTCTACCAAACTGAGCCACATCCCGTTGCTTGATTTCTCAAGTGCTTGATTAGTATACATCAGAAATCAGCAAATGTCAACACTTTTTTTGAATTTTTTAAAAAAATTTTCAAAAAATCTTTCAAGCTCTTTTTGATTGCGGATAATTACCACTTTGTCTGCATATTTTTGGCACATATTTTTATAACCCCGCACCTTTTGTGGTGTTCTGCCATCTTTCAGTATCCATCTGGCAAATTCAAGGTCAAATTTCTCGTTACAGCCCTGTGTCATATCCGGACGGGACTTGCCCCTGTATTTCAGATATCGTGCAAATGCGCGCCAAAAACAGGTTAATCTGTTGAAATCAAAAAAGATTATCAGATCTGACTGTTCAAAACGCTGCTGCTGAATTATAGCCTTGTAGTTACCGTCTATTACCCAGCTGTTATTTTTCGCCATAAATTCTGACACAATGGCTATGCTGTCCTCATTTGGTCTTACCTGCCAGCCCGGCATATGATACACAGTATCAAGATGCAACACAGGTATCCCCAGTTTTTCACCAAGTATTCGGGCGGTGGTAGACTTGCCTGCACCTGAATAGCCAATTATTGATATCTTCATATTCGCCTCCGCTGCCAGATATGATTTTCCAAGTATCATTTATAATATAATAAAAGAGCAGGGCTGTAAAGCCCTGCCCGATGATATTAATCAACTTTTTCAAACTGGTCAATGCCTACACCGCAAAGTGGACATTCAAAATCTTCTGGTAAATCTTCAAAGAGTGTGCCTGCTGGGATACCCAGTTCATCATCACCCATTTCTTCGTCATAGATCCAGCCACAAACAACGCAACCGTATTTAGCCATAATATAAATCTCCTTGTAAAAAAAATATTGCCGTGAAACAATGCAGTTTCTATTGTGTAGTTTAGTACCAGCACCTTGTTTTGTCAATAGATTTTATACAATTTTCACACTAGTTTTAACGACAATTTAACACCATTTTCTGCTATATGAAAATTTTGTGTAAGTTATCTAAAACGGGATATAATTTTTCTAAAAAATCAAAACAAAATAATAATTGTTTACTTTTTCAGCTAATGGTATACTAATAGAGTATTTGAAATATTTTTATTGCAAGGGAGCGTAATCAATGTTTAAAAAAGGATTCAGCAATGAGCTGTATGTTGAAAAACAGGCTCATGAAATCAAAGAAAGAATAGCTAAATTTGACGGCAAACTTTATCTGGAGTTTGGCGGCAAGCTGTTTGACGATTTTCACGCTTCCAGAGTTTTACCTGGTTTTGAACCTGATGCAAAAATAAAACTGTTGCAGGCTCTCAGTGAAGATACAGAAATTATTTTCTGCATTTCTGCTGACGACATTGAAAAAACAAAGGTTCGTGCAGACCTGGGTATCTCTTACGATATGGACATTCTGCGCCTTACAGATGAATTCAAAGAAATGGGTATCTCTGTAAATGGCGTTGTGCTGACAAGATATAACCACCAGCCCGCCGCTGATAATTTTATTGCAAAATTAAGCAACCTGGGCATCAGAAGCTATAAACACTATTCTATCCCTAACTACCCACGTGATGTAAAAACAATAGTAAGCGACGAAGGTTATGGCAAAAACGATTTTGTTGAAACAACAAAACCACTGGTAGTTATTACCGCACCTGGTCCAGGCAGTGGCAAACTGGCAGTGTGTCTGTCACAGGTTTATCACGAACACAAACGCGGCCGTTTTGCAGGCTATGCAAAGTTTGAAACTTTCCCTGTGTGGAATCTGCCACTGAAACACCCTGTAAATCTGGCATACGAAGCCGCCACAGCTGACCTGATGGACGTGAATATGATAGACCCATTCCATTTGGAAGCCTATGGTAAAACCACAGTTAACTACAACCGTGATGTAGAGGCCTTCCCTATTGTAAAAACAATTCTGAAAAACATTACAGGGGATGAAAATTTCTACCGTTCACCAACTGATATGGGTGTAAATATGGTAGGCAACGCAATTATTGATGATGAAGCCTGCCGATATGCATCACAGCAGGAAATCATTTACAGATATTACACTGCTTTGTGCGACCACAAACTGGGCAAAGTAGGTCAGAACCAGGTGGATAAACTGGAAAGCCTGCTGAATCAGCTGAACCTGACACCGTTTGACCGCCCATGTGTAACACCTGCCAACGAAAAAGCCCACGAAAGCGGTCGACAGGCTGTGGCATACGAACTGCAGGACGGCACAATTATCACAGGTAAAGCCAGTGATGTGATGAGCGCAACCAGCGCCGCCACAATCAATGCGCTGAAACACCTGGCCGGCATCAATGACGCCATCCATCTGATTCCTGCGGCAGTTCTGGTACCGATTCTGGACCTGAAACGCAATGTGCTGGGCTCAAAGGCTTCTGCACTGAAACTGGATGACGTACTGCTGGCACTGACAGTGGCAAGCAACACCAACCCAACAGTTCAGCTGGCGTTGGCACAGCTGCCAAAACTGCGTGGTGCAGATATGCATTCATCAGTTATGCTGCGCACAGGGGATGCTTCTACACTGAAAAAACTGGGTATCAGAACAACATGTAATGATATCTTCCCTGAAAACAGCACATATTTTTAAAAAGCAACAGGACATCAGCCGATGTCCTGTTTTTGTTTGTGTGGTACGGGGTGCACTTTACTGTTTACAACGGCTGCGGTGCAGGATTATAATTGTAATATAGATAACGTTAAAGGAGCGATATTATGAAAAAGATTGTTGCTATAAATGCCAGCCCACGTGCAAACTGGAACACTGCACAGTTGGTAAAAGAGGCAGGTCTGGGTGCAAAGAGCCAGAATGCCGTTGTGAAAGTGTACGACCTGTATAAACAGGAAAAGTTTACAGGCTGTATTTCCTGCTTTGGCTGTAAATTGCCTGCAAACCTGGGCAAATGTGTATGCAAAGACGGCCTTAGCGAAATACTGGAAGAAATAAGAACTGCTGATGGCCTTATTATCGGTTCACCAAACTATCTGGGCGACCTGTCAGCCGGATTCCGTGCGCTGTATGAAAGACTGGTATTCCAATATATTTCATACAAAAAGGAAACTCCTAATTATAATGACAGAAAAATCCCTGTACTGCTTATTATGACCAGCAATGCTGATGAAGATTTATATGATAAAATAGGCTATACCGCTATGTTGGAAAAATATAAAGGAACTTTAAGCAACTTTATAGGCCCTGTAAAACTGATGACCTGTGGCAGAACAAAGCAGGTAAATGATTACGACAGATATAACTGGACAATATTTAACCCTGAAGAAGTAACCAAACGCCACCAGACAGTGTGGCCAATGGAAAAGGCAAATGCCTATGCCCTGGGTGCAAAAATGGTTTCCGGACAGTGGGAAGAATAAAAAAACAAAAGAGTGTATCGCAATGATACACTCTTTTTTTTATTTCAGTTAAATCTAAACTGTAAGACCGGTAAAGTATATATACAATGCCGCCAATGGCATAACAGTCCAGCTTACATATCGGCTGAAAATTTCCCAGTCTGAAGGCTCGGCTTTATTTACATTTCTGATAAGGAACTGCATATTCCATCGGAATATCTCGTCTGCAAACAATATTTCCATTGCTGTCAGCACTGCCAGCAATGTACCGCCAAACCACCCTAACCAGTCGCCCTTATATGTCATTTGGGGGCTGTATACAAGTTCCACTATATTTTCTGCTGATGGTGCAAACACATCCACAGGACTGCCATCGGTATTATACTCTACCCCGTCACTGCCTATAAAATGTACCATCACATTGTCCCAGCTTTCGTCTTCACTGTAAAGCAGTATATTGATATCTTCCATATTCAGTTTGATGAATCCACCGCGGAAAAACATCTTGTCTTTGTCCAGAATTTCAACACCCTTTATACCTGTTGTATGAATTTCATCTTCTGGTATAGCGGTTATGTCTTCCCCGACAATATACGGGCCATAAGTTTTTTCTTCGTATTCAAAGGTTACAGTTTTATCCTCTGTAACTGTAATATCGATATTGTGACCATATACTTTACCACTGTAAACTGTTGCTTTTTCCTGTTTTTCAGGTAACAATATACTGCCTTTGAATTTATACCCCACACGGGAAGTAACAACAAAATATGCCACAGTAAATGCCAATACCATAATGACAGAAGTGGTAAGCACTAATTTCTGATATAAATTTAAATTTTTGATTCTTTTCATTTTTATTTGATACAGTCTATTCCTCTACAAACTCAAAACGCTGAAAGATTTTACCGTCGCGTTCCACAGTTTCTGTGAACATATGCCGTGGGCGTACCCACAGGCCCATTTCGCCATACAGCGCCTGGTAAACCACCATTTCTTCCATTGTTTCGCTGTGGCGCGCTGTACCTATTACCCTGTACATATTGCCCTTAAAATGGCGGTAAAGCCCCGGTTTCACAGTCATAGTCAATCTCCTTTAACCTATGTTCATATTTATTTTTGCAGTGGAATATGCATCAACTGCCTGGCTGTTGTATTCAACTGCATAACCTGCACAGGCATCTGCAATCATTTTTTCAAATTCTTCATCCCTGATAAAATTAATTACATCCTGTTTAAGATACATATATTCCACCTGAGTGTCGCTGAGCGGGATCTTGTGGCAGATATAATAACAGTCGTCCAGAGTGTAGTAAACACAGCTACACACAGGCAAAGTAAAGAAATCCGCCATAAAGTCATACACCAGATTTACATTTGAACTGCTGATATATGCAGTGGATACAAAGTCTGCACCGTTTGAAAAATTTGCATCACTGCCCAGCACAGGTCCGGCCCGTGTAAGGGCGGCTGATGCGGCATCTGCAATAGCAGTACCATCGTTTATCCGCTTTACTGCATCATTTACAATGATTTCCAGCTGTGAAATCTGGTCATCACTTACAGGTGTGCCGTCATCATTTATTCGTGCCACTTTAAAAAGCGATACTCTGCACAGGTTTTCGCCCAGATATTCTTCAACTTCCCGGTCTGTAACAGGGTTTTCACTGCTGTTTATAAATATATCGTTGAACAGCAGCTGTTCTTTGTACAGACTTTCAAGATAATAAACATAATGGTCTATTTCCAGGCCATTGTTTGTATAGATATGCTTTACATTATCCCAGCCTTCTTCTGCAAACATTTTGATAAAATCTTCAGCCTGGGAAGCAAATTTCAGATTTCGTTTTTCAAATTCTGTGTTTACAAAATAGCTTCTTTTAAGTTTATCTATTGTGTGAATATCAATCCAGTGGCCGCTGTCTTCCCCATCAATAGTGCTGTGCAAAAGGTCTGTGCTGTCTTCAGCCAGAGGCCGTGCCTCTGCATATGCCTGCAACTGTGCAGCTACATAGGTATGGGGGTCTACTGGCTGGTTTTCTATCTTTACAACCCAGTCATATTCTTTGGCAGTGCAGCCTGAAAGCGAAATAATCAGCAGCACAGGCAGCAGCAGTCGTTTAATCATAAAAAACCTCCGGCGAACAATTTTCCTACTTTAAATGATATATTGCAAATGTGTTAATTTGTTGTATTTATAAAATTATTCAGCTGTCTTTTTTGAAAATTCATCAAATAAAGCCCTGGCCATAGCCTGCATTGCAGCTGCATCTGTTTTGATAACCTGTCTGTCGTAGGTTGCTAAACCGTTGGTTTCATCTTCCACGTCGCTGACCTGGGTAAGAACGGCGGCATTCAGCCCATTTCTGATGGCTGGCACAATATCATTGTAATACATACCGCACAGCCCTTCGGTCAGTTCTTCAGCTGATTTAAATTTTCTATAGCCATATTCCTGGTCCAGATTGAAAGAATGGTTTTCCACTTTCCAGGAATAGCCGCCGAACTCTGACAACACCAGTGGTCTTTCCCGTCTGGCTTTCAGTTTTATACGTCTGAAATAGATATGGTGACTGTCCACATCGCTTTCCTTTTCTATAAACCAGCCGGATGTGGCATCCCACACTCTGGTTGGGTCGTATTCTTTCAGTTCGCCATAAATTCTGTCAGCATCATACTGACCCCAACCTTCGTTGAAAATGGTGTAATACACCACAGATGGGTGGTTATACAGCAGGTCTGTAAGTATTCTACATTCTTTTTCAAAAAACTCTTTCCTTCTGGCTGACGGTTTATGTGTAACACCCTTTTTCATACCTATGGTAGGCAGGACAGTGTCGATAATATAGTTGTACTTACCTGCATTCATCATATCCTGAAATACCAGCATACCATACTTGTCGCAGTAATAATAGAACAGGTCTGGCTCTATTTTGATATGTTTTCGCAGTGTGTTAAAGCCCAGTTTTTTCATTTCAACAATATCCCATACAAAACCTGCAGGTGTGGCAGGTGTGTAGATACCATCCGAAAAATAACCCTGGTCCAGCAAACCGTGGAAAAAGTATGGTTTACCGTTAAGGCAGATATAGCTGTGCCCTTTCACCTTTTCTATTGTAACTGTGCGCAGTGCAAAATAAGACTGCACCCTGTCTTTGCCGCTGATAAGTTCAAAATTGTACAGATATGGGTTTTCCGGTGACCAGTGCTGTGGGTTTTCAATTCTGATTGTGGCAGTATCACCTGTAAACTTATGGGTGATGTAGCCATTTTCAGTGTTTATAATCACAGTTTTTTCATCTGCGCCACCCTTTATTTCTATTGTAATATCGTCAAGTGTAGGTGTAAGACGTATATTTTCTATATAGTTTTCAGGTACACTTTCAATCCACGCAGGCTGCCAGATACCGCTGATAGGGGTATACCACATACCGCCACGGTCTTTTCGCTGTTTGCCGTAAGCCATTTCAATATCAAGGGTATCTTCCACTTCCACAGTGACTGTATTTTCGCCCAGCTTTACAAGACCGGAAATATCCAGTGTAAATGGCAGATAACCGCCACGGTGAGTGCCGGCCAGCTGTCCGTTTACCATAACAACAGCATTGGTGTCCACAGCACCGAAATGAAGCAGAACTTTATCCTTTATGAAATTTTCTTCCAGTGTAAACTGCCTGGTGTACAGGTATGTTTCGTTTTCTTCCAGCTGTCTTTCTATGCCGGAAATTCTGCTTTCCGGTGGATAAGGCACAGTGATTTCACCCAGTTCTGTCTGTTCAAAATCATCAGTCTGATATTCGCGGGCAAAACCTGCAAAACGGCTGTACTGTTTTACTTTTACCTTGTATTTTTTAACTGCCAGCTGCCATATTCCACACAGGGAAAGATAGCTGTCGCGTTTCAGCTGTGGGCGTGGATAGTCCCGCCAGGAAAACTGTGTATCATTTTCAAAAGGTGTAGTAAGCCGGCAGGTGCGTGGTATTTTATTAGCCATAATAAAAAGCCTTTCATATGTTATTAAATATATTTTACCATAATTATAAAAAAGAACAACTCTGCACAATGTACAGAGTTGCGGTTGTTATTCGTATTTTTTGCCGATAAAATATACGGGTATAATCAAGGTAAAAACCAGAAATGCCAGAGTAAAACCTGTTGTGGCCATATTTATTGCTGTATCGGCATACAGGCCTATTTCAAACATAACATCAATAATTACATTCAGACACAGAATAAAAACAACTGGCATAAACAGCATACACATAATACACCACAGACGGATATACCCCACTATATTGGGCCAGTTGGAATTATTGAAAGCTATACCAGGGAAATTCATCCTTAAAATACCGTCTGAAATAAAATTTATTTTATTTTCGTCATAAAAATCCGGCAATTTCTTTCTTGCAAAAAGGCAGAAATACGCCCCGAAAATCACAGACAGCATATGTGGTATTAGCATATTCATCATCAACATATCAAAAGCAACAATATATCTGAAATAATACATCTGGATAAGAGCAATTATTCCACAGATGCTGTAAGGAACAATCCACCTTTTATTTATTGTTCTTTTTTCACTGTCTTTATATGAAACTGCTTTTTTCACTATTGTTTCCACATCTTCCACCGGTATAGGCTGTGGCGTTTCCATTTTTCTGCATTCAAGCAATTCTGTGACTGTAACTCCCAGTGCTTCTGCCAAGGGTATCAGCAGGTCAACTGTGGGTATACTCTGACCTGTTTCCCATTTGGAAACCGCTTTGTCAGAAATAAACAACTGTGTGGCAAGTTCTTTCTGGGTCATTCCCTTTTCCCTTCTCAGCGAACTGACAAATCTGCCAAATTCTGCTTTATCTATATTTTGCATCACAATCCCTCTTTCAACTTTTATTTACAGTTTTATTGTAAGCAAAAAATGCTGAAAACACAACCGATTGTCAGTGGAGTGGTATTATTGCACTGTTTCTACCTTTAAACAACACTAAAGGCACTCTTTCGAGTGCCTTTTTGTTTTAATTTTCTGTTTTAACCTGCACACGCATAAGTTCGCGTTTTACTCTGACTTTTGCACGGGCGATTGTTTTTTCGTCCTTTGCATCTGCCAGTTCTTTTTTGCGTCTTTCCAGCTGCTGCTGGGCACGTTCCAGGTCTATATCTTCTTTCCATTCAAATGTGGCAGCCAGTACCTGAACATCATTTTTTGTAACATTCAGCAGACCGCGGTTACAAACGCCCACGCGTTTTTCGCCGTCAATCACCACTGTGCATCTGCCAACATCCAGGGCTGTAACAGTATTTGAGTGGTTAGGCCATATGGAAACATCACCTGTAACTGTACGCAGTGTGATAGCCTCTGCCGCACCTTCAAAATGCACGCCGTAAGGTGAGAAAATTTTAAGGTTGAATGTTGCCATTAACTATTCCCCCTTTTTAGCTCTTTCAATTACGTCCTCAATAGCGCCTGCGAAAAGGAATGCTGATTCAGGCAGGTTGTCGTGTTTGCCTTCCAGAATTTCTTTGAATGAACGGATAGTGTCAGCCAGCGGTACATATTTACCCTGCATACCTGTAAACTGTTCAGCAACAGAGAATGGCTGGGAAAGGAAACGCTGGATTTTTCTTGCACGGTTAACGAT
>JAFZDX010000021.1 GCA_017560985.1 Oscillospiraceae bacterium | reverse complement strand
GTGAATGGGCAATCGGCTTTATCAGCCGCGCTGCAAACGCAGTAAGACTGCCAGTTGACCCAGGTATGCCAGATGATATGAAAAAACAGCTGGACAAATACTTTGCAAGAGATAAAGTACCTTTCAAAAAAGAAAAATAATCTGATATAAACAAGACGGACTGCTTTACGGCAGTCCGTTTTTTATGCTATACTAAAATAAAAATATTGGGAGATATGAATATGATGCTGAACAAGATACATCACATTGCGATAATTGTTTCTGACTATAAAAAATCAAGGGAATTTTATGTGGATAAACTTGGATTTGAAGTTATCAGAGAAAACTTTCGCCCTGCAAGAAATGACTGGAAGCTGGACTTGAAACTGGGTGACTGTGAGCTGGAAATCTTCGGTATAGAAGGTCGTCCACCACGTCCAACCAATCCGGAGGCAAATGGTCTGCGCCATCTGGCATTTCACGTAGAAGAAATCGAGCCTGTGGTGAAATGGCTGAATGATATGGGCATCGAAACCGAGCCTATCCGTGTGGATGAATTTACCAACAAAAAAATGACATTTTTCAAAGACCCAGACGGCCTGCCACTGGAATTGCATGAATAAGACAAACAGTTAGGAAAATTTTAATTTGACGAGTAAAAATGAGGTGAGGAAATGAAAGAGCTTGTTGAAGATAATATTTACACAACCCTTGCTGAAAAGTATGATGAACTTCTTCTTGACTATGTTCTGATTTCGTTTGACGAGGAGTATTGCGGTAAAGAATCACATAAAAGGGCTGTAATTGAGGCTATATCTGCACTCAATATACGAGTAAGAGTTGGTAATAGTTTGAATCATCCTCAGTTTTATGTAGATGAAGATAAAATGTACTGTACTAAATGTGACATAGAAGATTTCTTCTACGATGGTAATAGTAGTTGGGAAACATCTGGGAACACCAGAATCCGTAAAACACCATCTCACATGACATATTGGTGGGCCTTTTTTGAACCGCCGTATGGTGTTCCATATTCAAAAGAGGATTTTCGTAAAATCAATCATTCACTTTTCCCTGCCCAATTCAGAAGTGATTTGGAAATTTACAGTTGGAATGATGATTTCTCAAATTATTTCGAAGATGGAAAAGAGTGGTGGGGGACTGCTCTTTGGAGCGTTTATGATAAATGGATGAACCGATTTGTCATTATTGGGGCTTCATTGACTGATTGACAAATTCCAATTTTTCAAACAGTTTACATACACACAAAAAGCACAGCTTTCACTGTGCTTTTTCGTTTTATTTATTTACTGTATCAACAAAGCGCATAAAGGCTGTTCTGCCTTCTGGTGTGCATTTGTAAACACCTGCATCTTCCAGAACTTCTTTAAATACCTTGCCTACTTCCTGTTTCAGAATTTCTTCTGTATTTTCAGCAGTAAATGTATATTTTTCTTTCAGCTGGTCTACCCAGTCAGCATGAAGCGACAGTGTTTCATCTGCGTGAATGTCTGCACCTGCAAGGATAGCATCTTTCAGCAGATCCAGTTCTTTGTTCAGTCTGCCTGGCAGTACAGCCAGACCCATAACTTCAATAAGACCGATATTTTCTTTCTTGATATGGTGAAGTGTTGGGTTTGGATGGTAAACGCCCAATGGACGTTCTTCTGTGGTGATGTTGTTGCGCAGAACCAGGTCCAGTTCAAACTTATCACTGCGTTTTCTTGCGATAGGAGTGATGGTGTTGTGTGGAGTGCCATCTGTATATGCAAATACAAATGCATCTTCGTCTGTGTATTCGCGCCATGCCAGCAGAATTTTGTCAGCCAGTTCTATAAGTCTGTCTGAATCTTCTGAAGAAAGACGGATAACTGACATAGGCCATTTTACAATGCCTGCTTCCACATCTTCAAAACCTTTGAAGGACAGCTGTTTTTCAATGCCTGCCTTGGCCATTGTGAAGGTGTAGTTACCACCCTGGAAATGGTCATGGCTGAGGATAGAACCGCCAACGATTGGCAGGTCTGCATTTGAACCTACAAAGTAGTGTGGGAACTGTTTTACAAAATCCAACAGTTTACCGAATGTAGCTTTTTCAATTTTCATTGGAACGTGCTGACCATTGAAAACAATGCAGTGTTCATTATAGTAAACATATGGTGAATACTGGAAGAACCAGTCAGAGTTATTGATTGTAACCGGGATAATTCTGTGGTTCTGACGTGCAGGGTGATTCATTCTGCCTGCATAGCCTTCGTTTTCAGCACACAGCTGGCATTTTGGATAGTTGGACTGTGGTGCAAGTTTTGCAGCTGCGATTGCACGAGGGTCTTTTTCTGGTTTGGACAGGTTGATTGTGATATCCAGTGTGCCGTATTCGCAGTCATAAGTCCATTTTTTATCTCTTGCAACGCGTTCTGCACGGATATAGTTTGTATTTTTTGAAAGGTTGTAGTACCAGTCAGTTGCTTTTACAGAATCTTCTTTATAAAGCTGTGTAAAAGTTTTTCTCACTGTACTTGGGAAAGGTGTAAAAACACCCATAAGTTTTGTATCAAAAAGGTCGTATGCTGTGAAGTTGTCATCGCATACACCACGCTGTACAGCATCTGCAATAAGAGCAGAGAGAACTTCTTCCAGACTGTCTGTTTTTACGGCTACTGCTTCAAAATCAATGCTGTCCAGCTGCATTACCCCCAGAACTGCATTTACAGCATAGAAGTAATCTTCTTTTTCAATCAGCTGTTTGTCCAGGGCATAATCAACAAGAGCAAGGATATAGGAATCAATCATTAGAATTCACCTTCTTCTACAAGTACGCCACCTTCTGCACGAACAGAAAGAACGTGGCATTTACCTTCGCCCAGAACTTTTTCAATTTCTGTTTTGAAAGTATCAAGGATTTCCAGCGGAACAAAAGCTTGGATTGTGCCTGCAAAACCGCCACCGTGTACACGGCAAACACCTTTTGTGCCAGCCAGCAGTTTTTCAGACAGAGCCAGTGCAAATGCAACTTCCTGATATTCATCCCGTCCTTTTGGTGTTACGTTCTGCAGGAATCTCCAGGAAGACAGACCGGATTCTGTTACATATTTAAGGAATGTGTCGAAGTCGTTTGCTCGCAGTGCTGCTTTCTGTGCTTCAACACGTTTGTTTTCTGCAAATACGTGCATAGCGCGCAGAGTTGCCCTGTCGCCTGCTACCTGTCTTACATTGGCGATATTTGCGTAGAATTCGTCTTCATCTACTTCACGCAGGAATTCTTTGCCAAAGATGCGGCAAACATTTTTCAGTTCCACTGTGATTGCAGCATATTCGTCTGTAAGGTCAGCGTGGTCAGCGCCGGAGTCAATAATACACAGTGCATAGCCGTTTGCTGTAAGGTCAAGTTCGATTTTTTCAACGATTGGGTTTGCATTGTCAGCAAAGTCAATACCGATTACGCTGCCAACGGAAGAAGCTGTCTGGTCCATAAGGCCGCAAGGTTTGCCAAAGTAAACGTTTTCTGCCCACTGGCCGATCTGAGCCACTTCAACTGCTGTAGCTTTTGCGCCATAGTACAGATGGTTGATAATTGTGCCGATAAGTGTTTCGTATGCTGCAGAGCTGGACAGGCCGCTGCCTGGCAGAACTGTGGATGTAACATAAGCATCAAAGCCTTTTACTTCACAGCCCATCTGAATGAATTTAGCAACAACACCACGGATAAGTGCATTTGTTGT